>NZ_JABWQS010000011.1:0-153906 GCF_014268545.1 Pseudomonas sp. SWRI81 | reverse complement strand
CGATAGCGGTGGATCAGCCACATCAATGTTGAATGACACACCGCTATCGCGAGCAGGCTCACTCCTACATGGAAATTCGGTGAATCCGTTCTCGGCGGTGTGTCCATAATTCGCGAAATTGGGGCTGTAACACGGTCACCACGGCGCTTACCGTGAACTCATCATTCTTGCCCCCGAGACCCGCCCATGTCCCCGCGTCTGGATTATTACAGCGCTTCGCCCAAGGCAATGAAAGCGATGCTCGCCATGGAGGCGCTGACCGCCAGCCTGAGCATCGAACAACCGCTGCTGCAACTGATCCGTATCCGAGCGTCACAGCTCAATGGCTGTGCGTTCTGCGCTGACATGCACTCGGTGGATGCGCGGCGAGCCGGGGAGAGTGAACGGCGTTTGTATGCGCTAGCGGTGTGGCACGACAGCAACTTTTTCAACCCTCGCGAGCGTGCCGCGCTGGCCTGGGCCGAGGCGGTGACACTGTTATCGCAGAGCCGCGTGCCCGATGACGTCTATCAGCAGGCGCGCGAGCAATTCAACGAAGGCGAGTTGGTCGACCTGACCGTTGCGGTCAGCGCTATCAACAGCTGGAACCGCCTGGCGGTGAGTTTTCGCCAGACCCCGAGTGACTGATCAGTGCGAAAACCTGTGGCGAGGGAGCTTGCTCCCGCTGGGGTGCGCAGCGCCCCTACATCTGCCGTGCCGGTTTGAATTGACATACCGCATGCTGAGGTTTTGCGACTGCTGCGCAGCCGAGCGGGAGCAAGCTCCCTCGCCACAAGGTGTGTCCTTCAGTTCGGTGGGCGTTGCGGTTTGACCGATGTGCCAAACGTGTTGCCCATCCGCGTACTCGTCGCCGCCGGAGTCGCCAGGCCGACCTGATTGGGCGGGCGCTTGCTTACTGGCATATTCAACGCCTCCTGGTTCTTCTGCGCCGCCGCCGCGCCGTCGGGGTTGTTGCCCATCTGCTGGCTCAGGCAATCGTAATTCGGCGCTTTGTAGCCGCCGACTGTCACCTCGACACAACCCAATGGCTGCTCGGCCCAGGCACTCGACAGCGCCGCCAGCAACAGCCCGCCCAGGGTGATTTTCCACAGTGTTTTCATGCTCGCCTCCTGGCCGGCCCGGAAGGGCCGCGCTATGGCTTGAGTCTAGTGCAATCCCTTGGCAAATCCCGTGATGGTTTTTTTGCACCGGCCGTCACACCAGATTCATAAACAGCCCTCAGGATGACGCTTTTCAGGGGTACGTCAGCCGTGCAGCGAGGCAGTTCGAGGGACAGTCTTCAGCGTTCAGCGACGCACGTTTGTCTGGGGCTGCTGCTTGGCTTGCTCGCCGGCGAAGCGGGTGCTGAGCCGTCGCCGGCAGACCTGCGCATGACCTTGCACATACCGGCGCAGGACCTGGCGCCGGCACTGGATCAATACAGCCGCGCCACCGGCGTTGCGGTGCTGGTCGACAGCCAGTTGAGTCGCGGGCGGCGATCGTTGGCGGTGGATGGCGAGTACACCGCCGCCGAGGCCTTGCGCCGTTTGCTCGGCGGCAGTGGGCTGATGGCGCGCTATGCCCGTGCCGACGCGTTCACCTTGCAAGTGGCCGAGGTCGAGGACGTGCCGGTGTCCGCCGACAAGCCATCGCCGGCCAGTGCTGCGTTAAACCGTAGCTACGCCACGGCGGTGCAAGCGGCGATCGAGCGCAACCTGTGTCGTTCGCCGCTGACCCGCCCGGGCAGCTATCGCGCGGTGCTGCAGGTGTGGGTCGGGCGCGACGGCGTGGTGCAGCACAACCGGCTGGTCACTTCGACCGGTGATGTACGGCGCGACAACGCGCTGGTGGAAAGTTTTCGCACGCTCACAATCGACCGGCCGACGCCCAGCGCCTTGCGCCAGCCGGTCACATTGCTGTTGTTACCGGAATCGGCAGGGAAACGCATGGAATGCACCAGATGGGAAGGAGTTTCCGGGGGATGAAAGATGCCGGACAAAGTTCGATGGGCCAGCTGTTCCTCAGCTCCTACGAGGATTTTCGCGTGCGCCTGCGCCGCCGTCTCGGTTCCGAGGACCTGGCCAACGACGTGCTGCACGAAACCTGGCTGCGGGTCGATCGCATGGAGACCCCGCCGAACCTGCTCAAGCCCAACGCCTACCTGTATCGCATGGCCCTGAACATCGCCGCCGACCGCCGTCAGGCCGACGCGCGCCTGCTCACCGGCACTGAAGTCGAGGAACTGCTGCAACTGGGCGACGAAGCCCTCGACCCGGCGCGGGTGGTCGGCGGGCAAAAAGAGATGCAAGCCTTGCTCAGCGCCTTGTACGAACTGCCCGCACGGCGTCGGCGGATCTTTATTGCCGCGCGGCTGGAGGAGGCGCCGCACCTGGAAATTTCCCAGCGATTCGGCATTTCCACGCGCATGGTCGAGAAGGAAATCAAAGCCGCGCTGGGCTTCTGCGCCGCCAAACTGGAAAGAAAAGTGTTTCAGCGGTTCGGTCGCGGGGCCGGAAAACCGTCTAGCGAATAGTGACCCGATTAATCCGTTGAGAATCTGCGCGTTTGAACATCTTTCGACTGAAACCCGCCGAGCCTTCGGCCAGCGAGCCTCTACAAAGCGAAGCCCGCGACTGGCTGATCCTCCTGACCTCAGGACGCGCCACCGTGGCCGACGCCCGCGCGTTGCGCCAATGGTGCGAGCAGAGCGCCGAACATGTCCGGGCGTTCGAAGAGACCAAGCTGTTGTGGCATCGGCTGCAACCGGCCGCCGAAGCCGTGCAGGGCCGACGCACCTTCGGTCGACGGGCATTTCTCGGCGGCGCCATTGCCGCGTCCGCCGCATTCTTGCTGGTGCGCGGCACGATTCCCGGCGGGTTCGAAGGATTGGGCGCCGATTACATCACCGAAGTCGGACAGCAGCGACGGGTTGAGCTAGCGCAAGGTCTCAGCCTGGAACTGAACACCCAGACCCGCATCAATCAGCGCACCGTCGATAACGGCGTGCAGGGTTTTGAACTGGTCAGCGGCGAAGTCGAAGTGCAAACCGCACGCCTGCCGCTGGCGATGCAGGCCGGAGCAGGGTGGTTGCGGGCCAGTCAGGCGCGTTTCAACCTGCGCAACACGGATCGACAAGTCTGCGTGACCTGCCTCGATGGCACAGTCGAAGTCGACATCGAAGGCCGCAACCTGCGCCTCGAAGCGGGCCAGCAAGTCACCTATGACGCACGGCAAGTCGGCAACGTGCAAAGCGTCGACACCGCCGCCGTGATGAACTGGCGCCAGCAGGTGCTGGTCTTCAACGGCGCAACCCTCAGCCAGATGATCGACGAAATCAACCGCTACCGCCCCGGCATGTTGCTACTGCTCAACCGCGACCTCGGTCAACGTCGCGTTCAGGCCCGCTTCAGCCTCGACCAACTGGCCGGCGTCGCATTGCTAATCCGCGATGCCTACGGCGTCAAATGCACCGAACTGCCCGGCGGCGTGGTCGTCCTCAGCTAACTGCCTGCCACACACAGATCCACTGTGGGAGCGAGCCTGCTCGCGAAAGCGGTTGCCCAACTGACCAATATCTTCCGGTCGCACTCGAACCCTGTGGGAGCTGGCTTGCCAGCGATGACGGCCTAACAGCCAACCAACCTGCAACTGACTGCCCCCAATTCAATTGTGGGAGCGAGCCTGCTCGCGAAAGCGGTTGCCCATCTGACCAATATCTTCCGGTCTCACTCGATCCCTGTGGGAGCTGGCTTGCCAGCGATGACGGTCTAACAGCCACCCAACCCGCAACTGACCGCCCCCAACCCAATTGTGGGAGCGAGCTTGCTCGCGAAAGCGGTCTACCAGTAACAACAATGCTGACTGACCCACCGCAATCACGAGCAGGCTCACTCCTACAAAAAAGCCGCGGTGATCCCGGCTATTGCAACAACCCAATCACCTGCCGATACCGCTCAACCCCCTGCGCCGTCTGCCGACTCAAACTAATCTCCAACCCCAACGGATCCTCCCGCCGATTGCCACTCAACTGCCGCCACCCCTTATCCACCTCCCAAACCCGAACCTGCACATCACTCACCTCATTCAACACCGCCACCCCATTCCCAGGCGCCGGCAACGGATAGCGACTGCGCGCCTCAGCCACCGCCCGATACAACGTATCCCCCTTGACCCACCACCGTACCCGCTGCAACGCCCCCGGCTGATCCGCCGCGCTACGAATAATGTCCAGCCGAAACCCCTTGCTATCACTGCTGCGCACCGTCACCGCTGGCGGCGGAGTCGGCGCCTCCTCCTCAGCCCCGACCTTGCGCGGCTCGCTCAACTCCACCCCCGCGCGCATGTCCACATCCCGCTGCAACTGATTCAACACCCGCAACAACCCATCGCTCTGCTCACTGCTGGCCTGCAAATGACTGTCCGCCCGCGTCACACTGTCCAGCCCGCGCCAGGCAATCAGACTCACCACCGCCATCAGCAAAATCGCGACCATCACCTCAATCAGAGTGAACCCTTGCTGAGTCTTCATTGAATACTGATCCGCCCACTGACATCGCGCAGCACACTCAGCCGATTGGCCCCATCCGACAAAATCAGCCGCAACGGCGGATTGATCCACTCGGCATTCACCACCACCGTCTGCCGGGGCTCCACACGCACCTCGACCTTCGGGCTCTGCCACGCACGCGGGCGCAACTGCGCATCCTCCTTGAACGACTCAAACCCCACGCCATCATCCCCACGCCGCCCAAACCGAAACCCCTTGGCATCCGTCACCCACACAATCGGCCGCCCATCCGCGCGAGCCTCGGCCTGCGCCACCTGCAACAACTGCGCAACCCGCTCGGCATCCTTGCGCAACAACTGCAACGGATCGGGCCTGATACTCAAACTGATCGCCGCACTGGCAATCCCGATGATCACCAGCACCACCATCAACTCGATCAACGTAAAACCCTGCTGCCTGCTCATCACCCACGCGCTCCTTGGCGTCCCACCCCATCGTGCCCGGCGAACATGTAAGGCATGTGAAATAAAACGGAGAGAATTGCCGCGTAGGCTGGCAGCAGGGACAACAAGGAGCGACAACCCATGAAATTCACCGCACGAATTACCCCAGCGCAAACCGTCCAGGCCCTGGCCCTGCTCGCCGCCCTGGTGGGCGTCGCGACATGGTCGTCGTTGCTGCTGACCACGGCGGAATCGCACACACCCGCAGCTGCCCCGCAAGTGCTCGCGGCGAGAAGCGATAGCCCGGCGTTGCGGTGGTTTTCCAATGAGACTGCGCCGGTGGACATCAAGGTGAGTGGAGTGATCGCAGGCGGGAGTGGGACGGTGGCAATACTGAGTTTGAATGATGGCGCGCCGAGGAGTTTTTTGGTGGGGGAGAAGGTTGGGGTTGGGGTGAAGTTGGTGGGGGTTGAGGGGGATGGGGTGGTGATTGAGCGGGGTGGGGAGAGGGTGAGGTTGGGGGTGGAGAGGTTGGGGGAGGGGGTGGTTTTGCCTAGGTTAGTGAGGCCCGAATTGTAGAATGGGAAAAAGGGAGAATACCGCGGTCTTGGCGTTTGCTTTTACCTAAAAACCAACAATTGTGTTTGTCCGCTATCGGCCAGAAGCGGACGTTCGGTTACGGCGGCCCACACACAAATTTTACATGATCGATTTTCTTTAAAAGACGCTTAAGCGGTTCAGACTTACCGCATTGGCCCCGTAAGTCGCCTTAGCGCAATAGGCGGAGAGAAGACTCAAAAAACTGGAGTCCACGGCGGCAATAATTCCGCATTCAACGGCATTGCTGCTTGTTGAAACCTTGCCGTGCTTAACCCGTTGAGCCATCATCGGATAGTACGTAGCTAGGGCAGTCGTGACCGCGAGCGTAGACAGCCACCTCAACCAGTTCTAAGCAGAGAGCGATATGAGCAGTTATATTTTTAGCAGCATTGAAACGAGCCCGGAAGTCGAAGGCTTTTTGCATCAGCTCGCTGATTGGTGCGCCCAAAACTATGTTCAATGTTATGTTATTGACAAGCCGCTTATAGAGGTCAAAGGAAACTACGATTCAGATAGATGCTTTGCTATCTTAATACCAAAGCGAAAGATTGCATTCGTTAGCTATAACGAAAGTGAAGGCACCTTAGCTGATTATGCAGACGATTTCGTCGAGGATATAGGTTATATCTCAACGAAATTCAACTACAAGGAAAAAATAGGCAGACCTAAGCGCTGGCAAGAATTGCTCACTTTTCAACAATCAGATGCGGACAGCTTTACTATTGCGGAGTATCTGGAAGCATCTGCACTGAATAACCCGGAAGAGCAGCGACTGTCAGAGTTGCTCGTGTCATTAGCCACCGGGAGTATCAATGATATTGACCGAGTCGGAATAGATGTTCCTGAAAATGATTTGGATCGTATTAAGCGAAATATTTTGCTTTTTGACGGGGACCAGACTCGTTTCGTGTATCAAGATCTGAAGCAAAAAGAAGTTAGAATACAAGGCCTTTCCGGCACGGGCAAAACAGAACTATTGCTTCATAAGCTGAAGGAGCTATACGTCTCCGATGACACCTCTAAAATTGCAATGACCTGTCACAATAAAATTTTAGCAGCCAATCTTCGTGCAAGAATTCCTAAGTTTTTTAACTTCATGAAGGTTGAGCAACAGATTGAATGGAATGAAAGATTACTATGTGTCCACGCTTGGGGCTCCTCAGGGCAACCTTTTTCTGGAGCCTATGCTGCTATTTGTAGTGCATTCGATATTCCCTGCCACCCGTGGTCTCGATTGATGGACTTTGACAGAGCATGTTCTCTGTCATTGGAGGCTTTGAAAGCTAAGGGTGGTTCAAATGGCGTGCATGTGTTTGATTACATGCTGATTGATGAAAGCCAAGATTTCCCAGAAAGTTTTTTTGAGCTGTGTGAAATCGCTACAAAAAACTCCTTGTTTATTGCTGGCGATATTTTCCAAAGTATTTTTGACGAGCGAAAAGATGCGGGCGCAAAGGCGGAATTTACTTTAAGCAAGTGCTATAGAACAGCACCGACAACGCTGATGTTTGCTCAGGCTCTGGCGATGGGGTACTTTGAAGATAGAAAACTAAACTGGCTCGACCACGACGATTTAGATGCATGTGGATACCAGACATCTACTGATCCATTCACAGGTGAGCTAATTCTAAAGCGGGAACCTATCAGCAGGTTTGAGGATATATCTCAGGAAAGCCGTAGTGTTGAGCTTATCCGGTTGAATGGTGAGTATCGCCAGCAAAGTTGCTTGCAAATAATCGAGTGCCTCAAGGCTATAAAAAGAGACTATTCGAATGTCACTGCAAATGACGTCGGAATCATTATGATTGACAAAGGCAAGTCAATCTATGAGATGTCTGATGTTTTGGCTCAGATGATACCCAGAGAAATTGGCTGGCCTGTTAATAAAGCTTACGAGTCGGGAAGCCCTAGTAGAGATGGCGAACTGTTTTTAAGCAATACCAATCACGTTAAGGGTTTAGAGTTTCCGTTTGTTATTTGTGTAACATCCCATCTCTCGGAGTCATTCAATCACAGAAACGCGCTCTACATGGCGATAACTAGGTCCTTTCTAAAGACATACTTTTTGATACCTAACGGAGCTATGAATCAAACTCTTGATAAAGTCCAATACGGACTTCAAAAAATAGCGCAAGATGGGATCTTAAGAGTTACACCTCCGCCACTGCGAGAGCAAGAACAAATCAGAGCCTCAGTTAAATGGCATGGTAGGCTCAAGTCTTTTGATGATCTTGTGTTTGATGCTCTCTTTGAACTTGGAGTGCCAGAGTCTCGTCACGGCCGCTTTTTGATCGCGCTAAAATCGTTGCTGGACGCAGACGCATCGAAAGCTGATATCCACAAGTTAGCTAAAAAGATTACCTCGGAATAGCCCTAAATGTCCGTTAACATTTTTAAGATTGACCAATATCAGGCGGAGGTTTTCAAAAAAGCCATTCGCAGCAGGTTCGACATTCTTAAAGTCTGGATGGATGCGGTGAAGCTTATTATCAACTACGCTCCACCCGCAGAGAAGTTTGTTGCTGCGGAAATCCATGTTCACAATTCGAGAATGAGCAGGCTTTTCTATTTAAGTGACTCAAAAACATTCTCGATTGCTTTTCCCTTCAGAATAGAGGCTGTAGACGACTTACTGACCGTTAGAACTTCATCAGGCATTGAAGTCGACAGCGAGCTATCCTCTGAAATCACATTGGTTGCTTCGCTTCTGAAAAACGAAGGCTTGGTGAATGAGTGGGCACTGGCTGAGCATTTTGAAGATCAAGGAGGAGCCTCAGCTGAGTTTTGGCCCGTATTAGCTAGCTTGCTTGATGCAGAGGACGGATATCTACGCTTTGACCATGATCCAGTTAGAACGGATGGCCACAAGCATCCACTCGATCATGCGGATCTTTTTTATACTAATGGCGCTAGTTTTAAAGTTGGCTTGCAAAAAAAACCAACTATAGACGAGATCATTGACATCTTAAATCGGGAAACTGACTGTCACTACCTCAATCGTGTAGTAGTACGAAAGTAGGCGTGTCCGACCGGCTCCTCTTGGCCGAAAGCTGCCGTTCTCAAGGGTAAAAGTCAGCTTGACAGGCCGATACGGGGCATATCTGTCCCGCCAGACGTGGCGCAATTGCGCCTCATAAACACAAACGTTTAAAAAACATCTCCAGTCACGCTCTCAGGCTACATATCCTTGCGCCTTTGCCTACAGCTACGCCAGAATCCGCCGGCTTGTGCGCCTTGGGGGTGGGTTCTATTGTGGTGCGGTCGCTGACGAATCAGCGATCGGATTTGACCGTCCGCCCAATATCAAGGCGCGCCAGCGTTCTGCACCTGTTCAGGCATTGTCTGAAATCATGTTGCGGTGGCTGTGCGTGGGACACCTTCGGGTGTGCCGGATTCCTTGATGTCCGGTCGGTCAACCCGCGTACAGCTGCCACCCTGTTTGTTTGACCGCGAACGGTGGCGGCTCCAACAATCAAGGAGCTTCACCATGATCAAACCAACGCCCAACCCGCCCGAAACCGACCCCACGTCTCCCTACGAATCCCTCGATTCCAACAAACTCCACGAAGCCGCCGATCGCGCGCTCGATCATTACCTGTCGCCAAACAATCTCCTGCCTCCGCCGCGTAAGGCGCGGGGGATGTATGCGGTGACGGCGGATACCAAGAATGAAGAACTGCTGGCCGATGCAAGTGAAACGCTTGCTTCGGCGAAGACGATTGCTCAGGACATTTCCAGTTTGCTGCCGGCGCCGCAGCGGCGGGCATTGTTGGGGGTTGCTCAACTGATCATGCTGGGGGAGCTGGCGGTGAATCGGGCGCTAGATAATTTGGAATTACCGGGTTGACGCGGGTGTCGGGATCACCTGGTGATTGATCAGGTGTTTATTCTGGCGCTTTCGCGAGCAGGCTCGCTTCCACGGGGGGTATGCTGATTGCTGATGGTGTGTACGGCGCTGGAAACCTTTGGAAAGACAAAGGGGCGGATTTATTTTCTAAAAATACATCCGACCCCTCTGTCGCGCTTGCTGCTATTGCCTCTGCATTTGCATGAACACGGGGAAATGCAGCTACCGCTAAAACGGCCCGTTATGCAGCAGCCACTTCTTTTGGTGTAAATGTGTCGCGCGCTACATTACCGACGGTGTTGGTCGTGTAGGCATCGAAACTTCCACCAATCAGGCCTCCCAGCAGCGGCACAGCTTTGCCAAGATTGATCACGCCTTTTTCACCAAACTTGGTGAACAGCTTGAAGCCGACCTTTTTGTTTATCTCTATCAAAGTCTTACCGGAAATGGACTTCACGGCGTTCATCGCAAGTTTGTTGCCGACGGCAATACCTATGTCTTTCAGCACTTCTTTGGCGGAGTTGGCTGTGAGACAGGCGAAAACGAGAGTCTTGACCTTGTCATCCTTCACGTCGTAGCCACCTAGGTGGGCGATGGCGGCGATCATACGAATTTGTACGAAAAGCACACTTGTGATGTTGGCGGGCAACGCTACGGGCAGCGTAATCAATCCACCCAGGCCGGTAATGAAGCCTGAAGTGGCCGATTTGGTGTTCTGCCAGCGAATCAGGGAGTTAGCTTGATCGTAAGCAGAGCTTTCTTCTTTGGCGTAGCTGGCTGCGAGCTCCTCGGCGGAATCAAGACCGGAGAACCCATTGACAGACCTCTCGTAGGCCCAATCAAGGACCTGCATTATCTTTTCTTGACTTATCAGTTCCATCTTCAGTCTCAGTGTATGAATAGTGGCCTTATGATGCCATGTGTGCCTGGTTATTTACATCACTTCGCTTTGAATAAATTCGCTCCGATGCTTTCGCCCTGACGGCATAACTCCACTTTTTAAATAATCGCCCAGACCCCCGCGATTAAATGCTGCAGGACAGGGGAACGCATTCGCGGGCTCGATAAACATCAATGTTTAAAAAGACATCTCCAGTCACGCTCCGAGGCTACATATCCTTGCGCCTTTGCCTACAGCTACGCCAGAATCCGCCGGCTTGTGCGCCTAGGGGGGCGGGTTCTATTGTGGTGCGGTCGCTGACGAATCAGCGATCGGGTTTCGCAGCCCGGATCAATCAAGGCGCACAGCGCTCCAGTTCGTTGCCATTTTTGGCAATGTTGCTTTATGGCGGCTGTGCGCGGGATACCTTCGGGTATGCCGGGTTCCTTGATTCCCGGTCTGCGAACCTGCGTACAGCTGCCACCTCTCTTCGTTTCGCAGCGAAACGTGGCGGCTCCAGTAATCAAGGAGCTTCACCATGATCAAACCAACACCTAATCCACCCGAAACCGATCCCACGTCTCCCTACGAATCCCTCGATTCCAACAAGCTCCACGAAGCCGCCGACCGCGCGCTCGATCATTACCTGTCGCCAAACAACCTCCTGCCTCCGTCGCGCAAGGCGCGTGGGATGTATGCGGTGACGGCGGATACCAAGAATGAAGAACTGCTGGCCGACGCCAGTGAAACGCTTGCTTCGGCGAAGACGATTGCTCAGGACATTTCCAGTTTGCTGCCGGCACAGCAGCGGCGTGCGTTGTTGGGGGTTGCGCAGTTGATCATGCTGGGGGAGCTGGCGGTGAATCGGGTGATGGATAATTTGGAGGTGGCGGGGTGAGGTAGATGTCCGGGGGCGCCAGATAGGTGATTTGCCCTTAGGGCTGGTGCTTTCGCGAGCAGGCTCGCTCCCACAAGATTGTGTGTTGGTCGCAAGATTTGGTTTGGCAGCTGAGATCTTGGGGGCGTTGGGAAAACGGCCGGATTTATTTTTGAACAATAGATCCGGCCCTTTTGAATGTTCAGCGGGCGAATGAAATTACCGACCTATCGCCGCACAGATGGTTGCCCATCTAACGGTGCAACCGCTGACGGGGCACCGTATCAACATTTGCCTAGTCGCCCAAATCAACGGCATTACCGTTAGCCCGAACATAATAGTTATCGAATTCAGCGCTTTCGACGAACACAAAGCCATGGCGAGTGTAAAAACGATTTGAGGCGCTTTCTTTGAGAGCTCCAACCTTGATGGGACGCCCGATCTCATCAGCCTCTCTGAAAATCCGAGTAAGAACTTCAGAGCCGATTCCTGCTCCTTGAGCACTGGGTATCACATACAAGTGGTCAAGCAGAAGCTCGCTCTGGTGGTCTTTGATTACGACAAAACCGACCAGATCACCTGATACTTCTATGCGGCGTGTGCTGTTAGCGTCGAACCCAGCAAGAAATCGTTCGCGTGCACGATCCGGGTCAAATCGTCCAAGCCGTTCAAGGCTCTCGCGCATGGCCTCAATCCTGATGGCCACCAGATCTTCCAGGTCGTTATTGGAAGCTGCGCATAAAACGACAGTGGAGTTTTGATCAGCGGAGGCTGGCATTTCAAGCACCCTAAACATGGCCGGTCAGTCATTATAGAAAACAGAATCCGCATCACCACTGCTGTCTCGGTTCAATGGAAGCGATGGCATCAGCTTCAGGAGGATGTGTTCGCCGGACGCTTACGTCTGTTGAGGCAAGGGGACGGATCTGCCGTGGGATCCGAGACGCAGTCAGGATTTCGATAAACGCCAATGTTTAAAAAGACATCTCCAGTCACGCTCCAAGGCTACATATCCTTGCGCCTTTGCCTACAGCTACGCCAGAATCCGCCGGCTTGTGCGCCTTGGGGGTGGGTTCTATTGTGGTCGGGTCGCTGACGAATCAGCGATCGGGTTTGGTAGCCCGGCTTAGACTTGGCGCATAGCGTCACCCGATTCAGTCCTTCTTGGCGCTGCGTCTTTATGGTGGCCATGCGCAGGGCGTCTTCGGGCGCGCCGGTTCTCCAAGTCACCGGTCTACCAACCTTCGTATGGCCACCACCCCTTCGTTTGGTAGCGAAAAGATGATGGCTCCTTTTCTATGATTTGGAGATTCACTCATGATCAAACCAACACCCAACCCGCCCGAAACCGATCCCACGTCTCCCTACGAATCCCTCGATTCAAACAAGCTCCACGAAGCCGCTGACCGTGCGCTCGATCATTACCTCTCGCCACCCAATCTCCTGCCCCCGCCACGTAAGGCCCGTGGAATGTATGCGGTAACGGCGGATACCAAGAATGAAGAACTGCTGGCTGATGCGAGTGAAACGCTTGCTTCGGCGAAGACGATTGCTCAGGACATTTCCAGTCTGTTGCCGGCGCCGCAGCGGCGGGCGTTGTTGGGGGTTGCTCAACTGATCATGCTGGGGGAGTTGGCGGTGAGTCGGGTTCTGGATAATTTGGAGGTGGCGGGGTGATCTAGGTGCTCGGGGCGCCAGGGGCTGATTTGGTGTTGGTTTTGGCGCTTTCGCGAGCAGGCTCGCTCCCACAGGGTTTTATGTTGATCACAGATATTACGTACGACGTTGAACCTTTGGGGGCTTGCTGGCAGCAATGGCGACGGCACCTGCGCGGCCACGTGAACGAAGTTATCCGTTTAGGCGCTGCCGATGGCTGCGATCGGCCTGTTGAACCGAGTCACGACAAACGCGTACCCCAGCGGATCTGTCCGTTTGCCGTTAATTCACGAAGCTTTTCTTGCCATGCTGCGCGATCGGTCTTGGGAGTTACCGGATCGACAACGAGATACTGCCTGTCACACCACGCATCGATTTGGCCGAGCCAATAAGTTTGTCCGGCGTGCCCGGTGTCGAGGCGCTCCAACAGGTAGCCAAGTTGTTGCCATGTCGGGACCAGGCCAAAAATGGCGCGGCGTCGCTTTAACGTTAACTCATGCCAGTCTCTATTGAGTTTGGTCATCAATCCGATGCGCAATAAAGGCCACAATACTTTGTCCAGTTGCGCAATCGCCACCGCAAATACTTTCTCCGATGGATCATCGAGCGCTTCGAACAGCTCAGGCAGTTGATCATCGCGAAGCAAGCGTGTTGCTGCCCGTCGCACCGTCACATAGGTCGAGCGCAGCGCGGGTGTATGCCATCGCTCTGGCAGATCGACAGCCAGTTCTGTGGCGAGCCCGAGCACGCCCAGCCAACTTTGTTTTGATGTGGGCAAAGGCTGACGTAAACGCTCGGTCAGGACTGCATGAGCATCAACATCGTTACGAGGCGCAGCCCAAAGCGCCAGATTGCGTACTGCCGGTGAAGCATCTATCAATGCTTCGCGCAGTACAGGTTTTGGATCTGAGAGCAGCGGTAGCAGCGCATAAAGCACGCGTACGCGGATCTTGGCACCGGGCCTCGACATGGCTTCAAGGAGCAACGGCAGACTCTGGGTCGCCGGCAACGTCAGACTCGCCGACACCGCCATCAACCGTACCGTCGACTCGCGATGAGCCAGAGCGTTGCGTATCAGCGCTTCTGGAACCTCGGCACTTTCCAGCAAAAGCGTAAACAGGTAACGCGCGGCTTTGCTCTGGCGATTTAAAAAGTCGGCGTACACCTCATCCCGGCAATCCACGGATTGCAACATGGCGCGTATTGTCGACAGAGTTTGGCCGTGGTCGACCCTGCGTTGCGCAGCCAATGCCATCAAGGGTCCAAGCGCGGACAACCATGCCTGGGTATGAGCAGGTGACAGGTAGTGGTTCAGTCCTTGGGCTGCCAAGTCGCGAACCTGAGGCACCCAATCGTTCAGACGTTCGATCAACACGGTTAACGCTTCAGCGGAAGGCTGCCTGCACAGTTCTCGCACAGCGACTTCCCGTACGAAACCGTTGGAGTGATTGCTCACGTCTGCCCATGTGCCGGTGTTTCCAAAGCGGGCGAGTATCTCCAGCGCCTCGTTGCGCCGATAGTCCTCATAAGTGGAAGGCTGTCCTTGCTTGCGTGATAGCCGAGCCAGCCAGTCTTGTGTTGTGTTCATGGGGCAGTCCTGTGCTTCCTTGCGGGGGCATATTGTTTGCGCGAGACCGGCAGGCTACGCGACTTGCTCTCGCGAGCAAAATGCTCTGGCAGGAGACGAATCCATTTAGGGGGAGGGGCGCGCAGTACGATCTTGATAAACACCAATGTTTAAAAAGACATCTCCAAACACTCTCCTAGGCTACACATCCTTGCGCCATTGCCTACAGCTACGCCAGAATCCGCCGGCTTGTGCGCTTTGAGGGTGGGTTCTATCGTGTTGCGGTCGCTGACGTATCAGCGATCGGGTTTCGCAGCCCGGATCAATCAAGGCGCACAGCGCTCCAGTTCGTTGCCATTTTGGGCAATGGTGCTTTATGGCGGCTGTGCGCGGGATACCTTCGGGTATGCCGGGTGCCTTGATTCCCGGTCTGCGAACCTGCGTACAGCTGCCACCTCTCTTCGTTTCGCAGCGAAACGTGGCGGCTCCAATAATCAAGGAGTGTCACCATGATCAAACCAACACCCAACCCACCCGAAACCGATCCCACATCCCCTTACGAATCCCTCGATTCAAACAAACTCCACGAAGCCGCCGACCGTGCGCTCGATCATTACCTGACTCCACCCAATCTCCTGCCTGCCCCGCGTAAGGCCCGTGGGATGTATGCGGTGACTGCGGATACCAAAAACGAAGAACTGCTGGCCGATGCCAGTGAAACGCTTGCTTCGGCGAAGACGATTGCTCAGGACATTTCCAGTCTGTTGCCAGCGCCGCAGCGGCGGGCGTTGTTGGGGGTTGCTCAACTGATCATGCTGGGGGAGCTGGCGGTGAATCGGGTGATGGATAATTTGGAGGTGGCGGGGTGATGTGATGTGCGGGGGCGCCAGCGGGTTGATTTGTCTTTTGGGCTGGCGCTTTCGCGAGTAGGCTCGCTCCCACAGGGGTTTGTGCTGATTACAGAGTCGTAGACTAGGCTGAGATCCCCACCTTTTCTGCTTTCGGCGTCGAGCTTGGCAAAATCAGTGATGGATTCGATTAAGTAGAGAGGTGGTCAGCCATCACCCTTGGGGGTGATGGTTTGGCGCATGACTCAGTTCAGATATTCGGTGTGTAAGAGAAACCTTGCGAAGCTTCGGTATCGGAGAACGGTGTTACGCGAGTTTTCTTGTTGAACAGGCCATTGACGACCGAGCCTGGGAACATTTCGATGGAGTTGTTGAACAATTCGACGTTGCGGTTGTAGATGGTGATGGCTGCGCCGACGTTCTCTTGTTGTTCGGCAATTTCACGCATCATGTTGTTCGCCGCTTCTGATGCTTTGAGGTCAGGGTAGGCTTCGAAAGCGATGCGCAAGCCACCCATCAGCTCCCGCGAGGCGGTTTCAACGGTGGCGAGGGAACCGCCGTTCGCGTCAGCAGGAAGGGCGTTGATTGCGCTGCGCAGACCGATGATTTTTTCGAGGAGGCTGGCTTCATAAACCATGAAGTCTCCAAGTACCTTTTGAAGCTGGTCGAGTACTTTGGTCTTCTGGCGTTCGTAAACGAGGACATCCGACCAGGCACGTTGTACTCGGTTGTGTCCCCCGATGATGCCGTTATAGACGCTGAAGCCCACTATGATAATGGCGCCAGCGCTAACAGCGGCAAGGATGAGTGCAATGTCCATGGCTTACTTCTCTTGGCGGTTTGTAGGGGGAAGGGAGCTGAAGTTGTCATCGTGCAGTTCACTGAGTTCATGGCTCCATTGGAGCGCAGACATCAGGCGCGGCAGCTCGATACCGGCAGCAATTTCAGCGTGAAAATAGTTGGGTGAAGACAGCGAATACTGAGCACCGTACGCGAACAGGTCGCTGCTCTCGAAGCTGAGGCAGAGCTTTCCACTGTCGGAGAACTCCAGGTTCGGACTATCGAGGAGGTCGAATAGCTTCAGCAAATGGAGCACCGTCGACGGCTTGATGAATTTCGCACAGAGCATTTCGTTGCGACCGGTTAAACGGAACGCTTTGTTGAAATCGGGAGAAGCCGTGTCCATGGGCTGCGAATAGTCATTTTCTGTCTGGAAATCAGATCTGATAGATATTCCGGAGACCCAGGGAAAGTCGATGACCAAACTGTACCGGTCGTAGTGGTCATGGATGACCCGAGTTTCCGTTTTGGTATTGCCCTTTTCGTCCGTAACCGTGGTAAGCATCTCTCGTTGATTAACAAAGTGCAGCTGGCGGTACGTGTAAGGGAGCTTGCGCAACGTGCCGGTAAATGCACCCTGGATCGACTCGACCAGCTCGCGGCTGTAGTCGCCCCGGCGGTAATCACCAAATTCCTCGTCCAGCTTCTTAAGGGTCGTGGTCGAGTCTTCTTTCAAGAAAGTCAGTTCGTTGTGGAAGCAGGATGACCGTCGAGCAATTCTCTTACTGAGCGAAGGCAACCGATCGGATTTGGATGTCATCCATTTGAGACTCCAAACGGCAATCACGATGCCAAGCAAACCAGCGCTCATGCCGAACGAGTAGGGATTAATTTCCAACCGGTGAAAGAACTGAGCGACGCTATAGATCTTCCCAACCCAATGAAGG
Source organism: Pseudomonas sp. SWRI81 (assembly GCF_014268545.1). Classification (NCBI taxonomy): domain Bacteria; kingdom Pseudomonadati; phylum Pseudomonadota; class Gammaproteobacteria; order Pseudomonadales; family Pseudomonadaceae; genus Pseudomonas; species Pseudomonas sp. SWRI81. The sequence goes on along the minus strand of NZ_JABWQS010000011.1, from coordinate 136,975 downwards.
GCCACAGCGCTCGCGATCAATAACAGGCTAGCGCCGAATAACCACCATGCGTGTGTGCGATCGAATTCGAGCGGGCCATTGTACGAGGCGAACTCTTGGATCACCTTCAATAAGTCGGTGTTGGACTCAGCCCTTTCTACACTGGCTTCGCTCGCAGTCAGCAACTTATCTAATCTCGCGTTCTGCGAAGTGTTGGGCATGTAGACATCCATCAACGAGAGCAAGGTAGAAAGCTCGCACAAGAATAGGAATGGCTTCTTGGTTCTAGGTTTCCCGCAGGCCCGAGGTATTCGGATTCAGATGGAAGAGTTAGTAATTCAGGGGCGCTAGGTGCGCGAGCAGTGGCCCGGACTGAAAATTCGGATTTATTCATATCTGTCAAAAGTATGGGAAAGGAGTGGACAATACCATTGTCATGCGGAGACTGCTTCTGGCCAATATCCGCCTCTGGAAATGATCGGTATTCGACGGGCAATCGGCGTTCGGTCATTGCGCAATGAAAGTTGCGTTACAGCCCGTGGGATGTATGCGGTGACTGCGGATAGCAAAAAACGAAGGCCTGTCGGCTGATGCCATTGAAACACTCGTTTCGCCCAACACTCTTGCTCAGGGCATTTCAAGTCTGTTGCCCCCCGTCGCAGCGCCGGGCGTTGTTGGGGATTGCGCAGTTGATCATGCTAGGAGAGTTGGCGGTGAATCGGGCGTTGGATAATCGGGAATTTTCGGGTTGATGCGAAGGCTGGGAACACCTGTCGGTTGATCGGGTGTTTGTTCTGGCGCTTTCGCGAGCAGGCTCGCTCCCACAGGGGTTAGTGCTGATTACAGAGTCGTAGACTAGGCTGGGATCCCCACCTTTTCTGCTTTCAGCGTCGAGCTTGGTAAAATCAGCGATAGATTCGGTTAAGTAGAGAGGTGGTCAGCCATCACCCTTGGGGGTGATGGGTTTGGCGCATGACTCAGTTCAGATATTCGGTGTGTAAGAGAAACCTTGCGAAGCTTCGGTGTCCGAGAACGGTGTTACGCGAGTTTTCTTGTTGAACAGGCCATTGACGACCGAGCCTGGGAACATTTCGATGGAGTTGTTGAACAATTCGACGTTGCGGTTGTAGATGGTGATGGCTGCGCCGACGTTCTCTTGTTGTTCGGCAATTTCACGCATCATGTTGTTCGCCGCTTCTGATGCTTTGAGGTCAGGGTAGGCTTCGAAAGCGATGCGCAAGCCACCCATCAGCTCCCGCGAGGCGGTTTCAACGGTCGCGAGGGCATTGCCGTTTGCGCCGGCGGGGAGGGCGTTGATCGCGCTGCGCAGGCCGGTGATTTTTTCCAGGAGACTGGCTTCATAAACCATAAAGTCTCCAAGCACCTTTTGAAGCTGGTCGAGCACTTTGGTCTTCTGGCGTTCGTAAACGAGAACGTCCGACCAGGCGCGTTGTACTCGATTGTGGCCCCCGATGATGCCGTTGTAGATGCTGAAGCCCACTATGACGATGACGACAGCGATAACAGCGACGAGGATGAGTGCAATGTCCATGCTTATTTCTCTTGGCGGTTTACAGGGGGAAGGGAGCTGAAGTTGTCATCGTGCAGCTCACTGAGCTCGTGGCTCCATTGGAGCACAGACATCAGGCGCGGCAGTTCGATACCGGCATCAATTTCTGCGTAAAACTCGTTGGGTGAAGTCAGCGAATACTCCGTACCGAACGTGAACAGGTCGTTGTTTGCAAAGCTGAGGCAGAGTTTTCCGTTGTCGGAGAACTCCAGGTTGGGACGATGGAGAATGTCGAATAGCTTCAGCAAGTGCAGCACTGTCGAAGGCTTGATGAATTTTGCACAGAGTATCTCGCTCTGGCCCGTCAACCGGAATGCTTTGTTGAAATCCAGAGAAGCCGTGTCCATGGGCCACGAATAGTCGTTCTCTGACTGATCATCAGATCTGACGGATATACCGGTCACCCATGGAAAGTCGATGACCAGGCTGTATCGGTCGTAGTGGTCGTACACCACGCGCGTCTCCGTTCTTTTGTTTCCATCTTTGTCGGTCACCGTGGTGTGCACCGTGCGTCTGTTGACGTAGTGCAACTGGCGGTACGTGTACGGGACTTTGCGCAGCGTGCCGGTGAATACACCCTGAATCGATTCAACCAACTTGCGGCTGTAGTTGCCCCGGCTGTAATCACCAAATTGCGCATCCAGCCTGTTGAGGGTTCGGTCCGAATCTTCTTCCAGGAAGATCAAACCGTTGTGAAAGAAGGACGACAGTTGAGCAATTCTGCTGCTGAGCGAAGGCAAGCGACCAGATTTGGATTTCATCCATGCCAGACTCCAAACGACAATCACCAGGCCGAGCAAACTAGGCACCATGGCGTAAAAGTCGGGATCAAGTTGCAGCCGGTAAAAAAAATAAACGACGCTGTAGGTGTTCTCAAACCAGTAGAGGGCCACAGTGCTTGCAATCAATAACAGGCCAGTGCCGAAAAACCACCATGCGCGTGTGCGATCGAATTCGAGCGGGCCATTGTACGAGGCGAACTCTTGGATCACGTTCAATAGGTCGGTCTTGGATTCGGCGCTTTCAACACTGGCCTCGCTCACAGCCAGCAACTTTTTTAATCTCGCGTTCTGCGATGTGTTGGGCATGTCAGGTATCCATTGATTCAGGGATGCCTGGCGCGGGAGCAGCCGCCCGGATTGAGGATTCGGTGCTATTCATAATCTGTCAGAAATTTGAAAAAGGAGGGGACGATAGCATTGTCAGGGCAATGATGGCTTCTGGCCTGTCTCAGTATTTGGAAATGTTTCTTCTGGGAGGGGATAAAAGCTACCCTCACCCCAGCCCTCTCCCTCGGGAGAGAGCTAGGGTGAGGGGCTTCCCGGCCGTGACAACAGGGTCTCCAGTCTGGCCAACGGCGGCGCGTCCTGGTTGCGGTCGAATACTTGGATGCCGATCTTGAGCAGCCGTCCGTTTTCTGCGGGGGCGATTACCTGTTCGCAACGCAGTGATAGTCGTCCTTGATCGCATTCGACCGCTTTCATGCCTTTCGGCAAATTGCCCTCCAGCCGCAACTCCGCCATGCGGCTTTGCGCCGCGATCAGCGCAATCGAGCGATCCCGCAACACCCCATTACTCTGCGTCATCAACCCCGCCACGCGCACAGCCGCCGACATCGCCACGGCAATAATCGCCAGTGCGACCAGCACTTCAATCAGGGTGAATCCTGCTTCTCCATTACGCGGGCGCATCAAAGTCTCAAGGCAAGAAACAACCCCTGACGCTAACCCCCGTCCTTGACGGCTTGACGACGGAAACACCCGAGGATTTTCAACATCCCTGACATATCTTCTTGCAACACTGCGCGTCGAAATCGAATCAAGCCAGGGAATGTCGAGATGGATATCGCACCGTGCACACCGCTTCATCAACCGCTGCGCAAGCCGCGCGGGCAGCAGGGGTTTACGCTGATCGAGATCATGGTGGTCGTGGTGATTCTGGGGATTTTGGCGGCGATGGTGGTGCCCAAAGTGCTGGACCGGCCGGATCAGGCGCGGGCGACGGCGGCGAAGCAGGACATTGGTGGGTTGATGCAGGCGTTGAAGTTGTATCGCCTCGATCACGGCACTTACCCGAGCATGAATCAGGGGCTGAAGGTGCTGGTGGAGCGGCCGGCGGATGCGAAGAACAGCAACTGGCGTTCGTACCTTGAGCGTTTGCCGAATGACCCGTGGGGCCGTCCTTATCAATACCTCAATCCTGGCGCCAATGGCGAGATCGACATCTTTTCCCTCGGTGCCGACGGTCAGCCTGACGGCGACGGTGTGAATGCCGATATCGGTTCCTGGCAGCTGTAAGGCTGGCGATGAACACGCGTTCGCTCAATGGGGCGAAGCAACGGGGCATGGCGATTATCAGCGCGTTGTTGATTGCGGCTGTTGTGGCGGTGATCGCGGCGGGCATGTTGACGCGCCAGAGTGTGGCGACCCGTGCGCTGGAGGCGGATCAGCAGCGCGTGCAGGGGCGTTGGGTGGTGCAGAGTGGGCTGGAGATCAGCCGCCAATTGCTCTGGGACGCACGTCTGCGCGATCCGCTGACTCGGCTCGATCAGCCATGGGCGCAGCGTTTGAGCGTGCAGGGTTTCGAGGGGCGGCTGGAGGATGAGCAGGGCAAGTTCAACTTGCGCAATCTGGTGGCCAACGAGCGGGTCGACGAGGCGCAGGTCGCGGCGTTTCAGCGTTTGTGCGAATTGATCGGGGTCAGCGCCGGGCTAAGCCAGCGCATCAGCCAACGGGTGATTGCTTCCTACCCGCGACTGCTGAATCCGCAGATTGCCGAGACATCAAAAGCCGGTTTTGACAGTGGCCGAATCACCTCGCCGGACGCTTCGCGCAAACCGCAAAAACCGACGCTGCCAATGCTGCGCAGCATTGATGATCTGCGCAGTGTCGACGGGGTCAACGAAGCGGTGATGGCCAAACTGGCGCCATACCTGACCGTAATTCCTGCGACGACGTGGCTCAACGGCAACACCGCCACCGCGCCTGTCTTGGCCGCTTATGTGCCGGGGCTGTCGCTGGAACGTGCGCAGGCCTTGATCAATGAGCGCGATGCCGGGCGCTGGTTTATCAACCGTGGCGATTTCGTCAACCGCTTGCGCATGCCGCAACTGGAGTTGACCAGCGTAAAAGTCGGCATCACCAGTGACTGGTTTCGCCTGCGTGGCGAGGCGCGGCGCGATCAGCGTCGGGTCAGGCTTGAGGCGTTGTTGCATCGTAGTCAGGACCGGTTGCCGCAAGTGATTTGGTCGCGGGTGGGCGTATGACCCAGTTGAAGGTTGCATTACCGCCGCTGGCGGAACTCGATTTGAACAGCGAGTTGAACTGCGCCTGGCTGGATCGTCAGGGCCAGGTCAGCCGCGAAGAACGGCTCAGTCTGGGTGAGTTGGGGCAACGGTCGAAATCGCCGCCGCTGCTGTGTTTTCTCCACCCGGCTGACAGCCTGTTGGCGAGTCTCGATGTGCCGCCGTTGCCGGCCAACAAAATGGTCGCGGCGGTGCAGTGTGCGGCGCAGGCCTTGATGCTCGGCGACAGCCGCGAGATGCACATCGCACACAGCCCTCGCGACGAGGCCGGGCAGGTGCAGATTGCCTGGGCACCTCGGCAGCAGTTGCTGCGGTTTGCTCAGTTACTCAAACAGGCCGGGCTGACGCTGCGCGGTCTCTACCCGGCGCCGTACAGTTTGCCGGTGCTGCCCGGCAGCGTGGCGTGCGTGCAGGACGGGCATTTGCTGCTGCGCGACAGCGTGCAAGTGGCGCGAGTGCAGCCGCTGTTCGATGACGGCCTCGCCGGTGTCGTGTGGGAACCGGGCACCACGCTGCACTGGATCGGTGATCATCCGCCGATGGACGCCGAACTGCCGATGCTCGATGCGCAGCGCTGGACCGGGCCGCTTCCCGGTTGGGGTCTGCATGGCGCCGTTCAACAGCAGCAGACCGAACATCGCGGCTGGGGCCGGGCGATCGGCTTGTCAGCGTTGGCCGTGGCGGTGTGGGTGATCGGTTTGAACCTGTACGCCGCCCGCGAAGCCAGTCAGGGTCAGCAATTGAAAGCCCGGATGAGCCTGCGGGTGAAACAGGTGTTTCCGGAGTTGCCGGTGATTCTCAACCCGTTGCAGCAGGCCCGTCAGCAATTGGCCGTGCGGCAGAAGGGCGCGGCGGATGATCCGGCGCAGACCTTCAACCGTCTGGTGTTGCAGGCCGGCAGCGGCATACCGTCGATGGCCGGCAGTGTCGAGCGATTGGCGTTTGTCGACGGTACGTTGCAACTCGGTTTGCTCAGCGATGCGCGCCGTGGCGGTAACGATCAGGCATGGCAAAGCACCTTGGCGCAGGCCGGCATCAGCGTCACCGCAGACGAAGCAGGCTGGACGTTGCGCCCGGCCAGTGAAGCCACCCCGAGCGACAACGACGACAGCAGCGGAGCAGAAGATGAATAGGGCGACGCTGGCGCTGTACCGCGCCAAGTGGCAACGGCTCAACGCTCAGTTGCAGGCCCGCTGGCAACCGCTGGCGCTGCGGGAAAAACGCATGGTCGGCGGCATGGCCGTAGCGCTGGTGGCCCTGTTGCTGTGGGTCGCGCTGATTCAGCCGCCGTTGAAGAAAATTGCTTATTGGCAAGCCGAAACCCCCAAGTTGCGCGCTCAGGCCGAAGCGCTGGAAGTGTTGTTGCGAGAAGTCAGCGTGCGCCCGGACGGGCAAAGCGTGGCGCAATCGCTGGAGCAGACGCTGCAGACCAGCGGTCTGACTGGGCACTATCAATTACAGGCCGGGGAGGCCGGCGCGTGGCAGCTGACCTTCGATGCCGCACCGGCCGATGCCGTGCTCGACTGGCTGTTAAGCACACCGCCGCAACTTTCTCTGCACGTGGTCGAGGCGCGCCTGCAACGCGCCGGCGAAGCCTCGACCGAAGTCACCGCCGGCACATTGTCAGGCACCGTTCGCATGGATCAGGCGCAGGGCGCTAAGGAAGCTTCATGAAGGAGTCACGCTGCAAACCGGCACGTCTGGCGCTGCCGTTGTTGCTGATGGCGTTGAGCGCGTGCAACAGCACCACGGCGCCGCAGAATCAGCCGCCGCTGCTGGTCGACAGTGAACTCGGTCGGCCGTTGGCCAACACCCAGCGCAGCGGCGATGCGGTGGCCGATCGCGAGCGGGCGCAGGCCCAGGCGCGACCGGCGCCCAAGCAGTTGCACAACATCAGTCAGCGTGGTCGCGGTGGTGCAGCGTCTTCGGGCGTGGCGTTGCCGAGCAATCCACTGGGCGAGCAACCGGTGACGCTGAATTTTGTCGACGCCGATATTCAAGCGGTGGTGCGTGCACTGTCGCGGGCCACCGGGCAGCAATTTCTCGTCGATCCACGGGTCAAGGGCACGCTGACGCTGGTGTCGGAAGGTCAGGTGCCGGCGCGGCAGGCCTACGACATGCTGCTCGCGGCGCTGCGCATGCAAGGTTTCAGCGTGGTTGATGTGGGCGGCGTCGCTCAGGTCGTTCCCGAGGCCGATGCAAAACTGCTTGGCGGGCCGATCTACAGCGCCGACAAACCGGCCGGCAACGGCATGCTCACGCGCACGTTTCGTCTGCAATACGAGAACGCGGTGAACCTGATTCCGGTGCTGCGCCCGATCGTTTCGCCGAACAATCCGATCAATGCTTATCCCGGCAACAACACCATCGTCATTACCGATTACGCCGAGAACCTGACCCGCGTCGCGCAGTTGATCGAAAGCATCGACACACCGAGCGCCATCGACACTGACGTGGTGCAGATCCAGAACGGCATCGCCGCCGACATCGCGCCGATGGTCGCCGACTTGCTCGACGCGCCGGGCAACGATCCGACGCAGAAAATTGCCGTGATCGGCGATCCGCGTTCCAACACCATCATCATTCGCGCCGGCAGCCCCGAGCGCACCGAGCTGGCGCGCAACCTCATCTACAAACTCGACAACGCGCAGAGCAATCCGAGCAATCTGCATGTGGTTTATCTGCGCAACGCCCAGGCAGCGAAACTCGCGCAAGCGTTGCGCGGTTTGCTCACCGGCGAGAGTGACAGCGGCAGCAGCGACACGGCGCGCTCGGTGCTCAGCGCGATGGGCAGCAGCACCGGCGGCAGTGCCGGGCAGAACGGCCAGAGCGCTACGCCGAGCACCGGCACTTCAACGACGACTGGCAGCGGCGGAACCGGCGGCAGCTATGCGCAGGGCAATGGCGGCGCGGCCAGCAGTGGTGGCACGCAGAGCAGCGAACAGAACGTTGCCTTCAGCGCTGGCGGTGTGACGATTCAGGCCGACGCCACCACTAACACGTTGCTGATCTCTGCGCCCGAGCCGCTGTATCGCAACTTGCGTGAAGTCATCGACTTGCTCGATCAGCGCCGCGCGCAAGTGGTGATCGAAAGCCTGATCGTCGAAGTCGGCGAGGACGATGCCAGCGAATTCGGCGTGCAATGGCAGACCGGCAATCTTGGCGGCAAAGGCGTGATCGGCGGTGCCAATCTCGGCGGTTCGGGTCTTAATACCAATGGCAAAACCAGCATAGACGTACTGCCTCAAGGGTTGAACCTCGGTTACGTCAACGGCACCGTCGACATCCCCGGCATCGGCAAGATTCTGGATTTGAAAGTGTTGGCTCGGGCGCTGAAGAGCAAGGGCGGCACCAACGTGCTGTCGACGCCGAATTTACTGACGCTGGACAACGAAGCGGCGAGCATTTTTGTCGGCCAGACCATCCCGTTTGTCAGCGGCAGCTACGTCACCGGCGGCGGGGGCACCAGCAACAATCCGTTCCAGACTGTGACCCGCGAAGAGGTCGGTCTGAAGCTCAATGTGCGCCCGCAGATTTCCGAGGGCGGCACGGTCAAGCTGGATATCTATCAGGAAGTCAGCAGCATTGATGAGCGTGCGTCCAACAGCGTGACCTCGGCGGGCATCGTCACCAACAAACGTGCAATCGACACCAGCATTCTGCTTGACGATGGGCAGATCATGGTCCTCGGTGGTTTGCTCCAGGACGGTTACAGCCAGAGCAATGACGCGGTGCCGTGGCTGTCGACGATTCCGGGTATCGGCGCGCTGTTTCGCAACGAACGCCGGGCGACCACCAAGACCAACCTGATGGTGTTTCTGCGCCCGTACATCATCCGCGACAGCGACGCGGGGCGCAGCATCACCCTCAACCGCTACGACTTCATGCGCCGCGCGCAGGGCCGGTTACAGCCGGAACGCAGCTGGGCGATGCCGGACATGCAGGCGCCGCAATTGCCGACGGCGGCGCAGGGCGTGCCACTCCCGTCCACCGGCCCACGCGCCACCATCAAAGCGGTCCCGATTGAAGGGAGCCCCCGGTTTTGACTGAGATGATGACTGTGGCGAGGGGATTTATCCCCGCTCGGCTGCGCAGCAGTCGTAAACCGGGCACACGCGATTTACCTATAGAAACCGGTTCTCAAGTTTTGGGTCTGCTTCGCAGCCCAACGGGGATAAATCCCCTCGCCACAGGGGATCGCATTGCCACAGAGGATTCCATTGCCACAGAGGATCGCATTGCCACAGGGGATCCCATTGCCACGGTGGATTGTGTGGAGGATGGACGATGAGTGCATTGCCTTACGCCTGGGCCAAGGCGCAGCGCGTTCTGTTACGCGATGGCGTGCTGACGGTGTGCCCGTCGACGCCCGGTTGGTCGATCAGCGAGGTGCGCCGGCAGTTTGGTGCGGCGCAGATCAAGCGCGTGCGCGATGACGAGCTCGACGGTTTGCTCGCCGCCGCGTACGCCGACACCGGCAGTGCGGCGGCGGTGGTGGGTGCCGCTGAAAACGAAGTCGACCTCGATCGCCTGATGCAGGACATGCCGGAAATCACCGACCTGCTCGACACCCAGGACGGTGCGCCGGTGATTCGCATGATCAACGCCTTGCTGACTCAGGCTGCGCGCGACGAGGCCAGCGACATTCACATCGAGCCGTTTGAAACCCATTCGGTGGTGCGCTACCGCGTCGACGGCACGCTGCGCGATGTGGTCTCGCCGCGCAAGGCCTTGCACGGTGCGCTGGTGTCGCGGATCAAGATCATGGCGCAGCTCGATATCGCCGAAAAACGCTTGCCGCAGGATGGTCGTATCGCCTTGCGCGTGGCCGGGCGGCCGATCGATATTCGCGTCTCGACGGTGCCGACCGGGCATGGCGAACGCGTGGTGATGCGCCTGCTCGACAAGCAGGCCGGACGCCTGCAACTGGAGACCCTGGGCATGGACGCGCAGGTACTGGCCAAACTCGATCATCTGATCCGCCAGCCCCACGGCATCGTGCTGGTCACCGGCCCGACCGGCAGCGGCAAGACCACCAGCCTCTACGCCGCGCTGGCCCGACTCGACGCGAGCACCAGCAATATCCTCACCGTGGAAGACCCGGTGGAGTACGATTTGCCGGGCATCAGCCAGATTCAGGTCAACGCCAAGATCGACATGACCTTTGCCTTGGCGCTGCGGGCGATTCTGCGTCAGGACCCGGACATCATCATGATCGGTGAGATCCGCGATCTGGAAACGGCACAAATCGCCGTGCAGGCCTCGCTGACCGGTCACTTGGTACTGGCGACGCTGCACACCAACGATGCGGTGTCGGCGGTCAACCGTTTGGTCGATATGGGCGTCGAGCCGTTTCTGCTGGCCTCATCGATGCTCGGTGTACTTGCGCAGCGTTTGGTGCGGCGCCTGTGCAATCAATGCAAACAGGAAGACCCGGCCACGCCCGGTACCTGGCGCCCGGTCGGCTGCGCGGCGTGCAATCAAACGGGTTACAGCGGTCGCACCGGCATTCACGAATTGTTCTGCATCGACGACGACATCCGCACGCTAATTCATCAAGGGGCAGGGGAGCAGGCTTTGCGTGCGGCGGCGGCGAAGGCGGGGATGTTCAGCCTGCGCGAGGACGGTGAGCGCTGGATTCGCAGCGGTGCCACCGCGCCGGAAGAAATCCTTCGCGTGACACGGGACGCCTGATGAATCGCTATCGTTTTGAAGCTGCGGATGCCACAGGAAAAATTGAATCCGGGCACCTTGAGGCCGATAGCCAGAGCGCGGCGTTCAGTGCCTTGCGCGGACGTGGCCTGACGGCGCTGTCGGTGCACGAACAAAGCAATGTCGCTCGGCAGGGCGGCGGCGGTTTGTTCAGCGCGCGGCTGTCGGACAACGATCTGGCCTGGGCCACGCGCCAATTGGCGAGCCTGCTCGGCGCCAGTCTGCCGCTGGAAGCAGCGCTGAGTGCAACGGTCGAGCAGGCCGAAAAAAAGCACATCGCCCACACCCTCAGCGCGGTGCGTGCCGATGTGCGCAGCGGTATGCGTCTGGCTGAATCACTGGCGTCGCGGCCTCGGGATTTCCCCGAGATTTATCGCGCGCTGATTGCCGCTGGCGAAGAGTCCGGCGACTTGGCACAGGTGATGGAGCGGCTGGCCGATTACATCGAGGAACGCAACAACCTGCGCGGCAAGATTCTCACCGCGTTCATCTATCCCGGCGTGGTCGGGCTGGTGTCGATCGGCATTGTGATTTTCCTGCTCAGCTATGTGGTGCCGCAGGTGGTCAGTGCATTTTCCCAGGCGCGGCAGGATTTGCCGGGGCTGACCTTGGCGATGCTCACCGCCAGTGATTTCATCCGTGCGTGGGGCTGGTTGTGCGCGGCGCTCATGGCCGGGGCGTTCTGGAGCTGGCGGTTGTATTTGCGCAACCCGGCGGCGCGTTTGAGCTGGCATCACCGGGTGCTGAAGTTGCCGCTGTTCGGGCGTTTCATTCTCGGCTTGAACACCGCGCGCTTCGCCTCGACCCTGGCGATTCTCGGCGGCGCCGGGGTGCCGCTGTTGCGCGCGCTGGAAGCAGCGCGGCAGACGCTGTCCAATGACCGCTTGAGCCTGAGCGTCAGCGAAGCCACGGCCAAGGTGCGCGAGGGGGTGAATCTGGCGGCGGCGTTGCGCGTGGAAAATGTGTTCCCGCCAGTGCTGATTCACCTGATCGCCAGCGGCGAAAAAACCGGCTCGCTGCCGCCGATGCTCGAGCGGGCGGCGCAGACCTTGTCGCGGGATATCGAGCGGCGGGCGATGGGCATGACCGCGCTGCTCGAGCCGCTGATGATTGTGGTGATGGGTGGGGTGGTGCTGGTGATTGTGATGGCGGTGTTGTTGCCGATTATTGAGATCAACCAACTCGTGCAATAGGCCGAATGGGTGGTGGCTGGGCTGGCGCTATCGCGAGCAGGCTCACTCCTACAATTTGAAATGCATTCCCCTGTAGGAGTGAGCCTGCTCGCGAAGGCGCCGGTCCGGACAACACAAAAACTCAATTATTTTTCACCGGCCTGACCACCACCCGAGTCCCGATCCGGCCATCCTCGGGTTCTCCATTCTGTCATCTGCAACCACCCTTCACCGGCTCCAGCCTGATTGATCGAAATGCTTGAGCCAGAGCGCCTGCCGATCACCGCAAACACCCGAGAAATCCGCACAAAAATCCCTCCTCAGCTCCCGAGGTTTTTTCCTTTATCTGTCACCGGAAGCTGCGAATTTCTCCCTGCGGCTCCACTTCGGTGGACCCTCCCAGTGTCATGCAAGCCTTCCGAAACCTGTGTTCCAAACCTCGTTGAAAAGGAGATTCTTCATGTTCAAGCGCACTCTGATCGCCGCCTCACTGACCGTCGCCGCTCTGGCTTCCGCCCAGGCCATGGCCGTAACCGGTGGTGGTGCTTCCCTGCCTGCCGCACTGTACAAAGGTTCTGCCAACAGCATCCTGCCTGCCAACTTCAGCTACGCCGTGACCGGTAGCGGCATCGGCAAAAGCGCTTTCCTGACCAACAACGCCGCCCAGTTCAGCACCACCGGTACTGTGCACTTCGCCGCCAGCGACTCGATCCTCAGCGCTGCGGAACTCAGCACCTACAACACCAACTTCGGCGGTTCGTACGGCCCGTTGATCCAGCTGCCATCGGTGGCCACTTCGGTTGCCATTCCGTACAAAAAAGCCGGCAACACCACCCTCAACCTCACCAGCGCTCAGCTGTGCGATGCATTGTCGGGCGCCAAGACCACCTGGGGCCAGTTGTTGGGCACCGCTGATACCACCGCAATTCGCGTGGTTTATCGCTCGACTTCGAGCGGCACCACCGAAATCCTCAGCCGTCACCTGAACTCGGTCTGCCCGACCAAATTCGCCGTTAACACCACCTTCACCAACGCTCGTCTGCCAGCAGGTTCGGCCCTGCCGTCGAACTGGGTAGGGGTGGCCAACACTGCTGACGTTGCTACGGCCGTGAACGCGGTTGACGGCTCGATCGGTTACGTCGGTCCAGACGGTGTCAACGCTGCGAGCAACGCTGTGGTTGCCCGCATCAACGGCGTTCAGCCAACCAGCGCCAACGTCAACACTGCTCTGGCTTCGGCTCCGCTGCCAACCAACCCGGCCCTCCCGGCGCAATGGTCGCCAGTGGTCGCTAACCCGGCCAGTGGTTACGCCATGGCGGCTTACACCAACTTCATCTTCGGCCAGTGCTACAAGGATGCAGCCGTGGCCGCTGATGTCAAAGCGTTCCTGACCCAGCACTACAGCACTCCGGGCAACGCCGTGGCCACTGCCGCTCACGGTTTCATTCCGGTTCCGACCAACTGGAAAAACGCTGTGACCGCCAACTTCATCACCAACACCACGGGCAACAACCTGAACATCAACAACGCCAGCGTCTGCAACGCTGTGGGTCGTCCTCTGTAAACCCTGCTTCACTCGCAATGACTGCAGCAGCCTTCGGGCTGCTGCTTTTTTTTTGGCTGGCCTTGGTTGATACCGGCAAACCGTGTGCGGTCTCAGACCCGGTCTTTACCGCCGGTTCTGGCCGATCTACTCCTCAATCATGAAGTTTGTGTGACATCCGTTCGGTCTCGCCCCTCGCCAACGGCCTATGTCCTGACAGCAGGTTTTTGCCGGCCTGCAGCTTTATGTGGCAATCAAAAAGGATCTCGTAGTGATGCTCGCTCGCCCATCCCGTCGCAGTACCCGTGCCCAGATTCTCAAGCGTGAGGCCGTCGAACCGGCCTTGTGGCTGCTCAAGCCGCTGGCGCACGCGGTGGCGCTCTGTCTGGTGGCGGGCAGTGCGCAGGCGCAAACGGCGTTCAGTTCCAACTGGTTCGCCGCCAAGGGCGCTGCGCAACAAGCGGCGGCAGCGCGGCCGAGTATGGGAGGGCTGCCGGGGATGACGCCGCCGCTGGCGCAGCAGCAGAAAGCCAACCAGCAGTTGCAGCGTTCACTGCAGACGCTCAACAACACCGTGGCGGCAATCGCTGCGCAGCAGGCGGCTCAGGCGGCCGGACGCGCGGTGGCGTTGGGCAGTGTGCAAACCGTGCCAGATGGCTTGGGTGAGGGCGGGTTGAAGGTCGACAACAGCCTCACCCAAGGCTGGCTGAACGCCAAGGGGCCGCAGCAGACTCAGGCTGATGGCAAGACCACGGTGACAATCGAGCAGACCGCCGACAAGGCAATTCTCAACTGGGAAACCTTCAACGTCGGCCGCAACACCACGGTCGAATTCGCTCAGCAGTCCAGCTGGGCGGTACTCAACCGGGTCAACGATCCGAACGCGCGCGCCAGTCAGATCCAGGGCCAGATCAAAGGCGACGGCACGGTGATGCTGATCAACCGCAACGGCATCGTGTTCAGTGGCAGCAGCCAGGTGAATGTGCGCAATCTGGTGGCGGCCGCGGCCAACATCACCGATATCCAGTTCCGCGACCGGGGCCTGTACTTCGACAGCAGCGCCACCCAGCCGACCTTCACTGACGCGGCCGGCAAGGTGCTGGTGGAACGTGGCGCCAGTATCCAGACCCATTCACCCAAGGCGTCGACGGACGCGGGTGGCTACGCCTTGCTGTTGGGCAACGAGGTGCAGAACGATGGCAACATCAGCACCGCCAAAGGCCAGACGCTACTCGGTGCAGGCGACCGCTTTTACATCCGCAAGGGTTCAGGGACCGATGGCAACGCTGTATCCACGACCTTCGGCAATGAAGTTACACCGGGCTTCAAGGCCGGCGCCGTGGCCGGCAAGGTCAGCAACAATGGCCTGATCCAGGCCGCCACTGGCGACATCACCCTGACTGGCCATGAAGTACTGCAAAACGGTGTATTGCTGGCGAGCACCTCGGTGGCCACGCGCGGCACTGTGCACTTGCTCAACCCGGCGAGCGACAGCGACGGCAGCGTCACGCTCGCTCAGGGCAGCGTCACCGCGATCATGCTCGACAGCAGCGACCTCACCGCGCTCGACAGTCAGCGTGACGCATCGCTACAGGCTGTCAGTGCCAACAACCGAATCCGTGGTGATCAGTCGCGCATCGAGATCGGCAGTGGCGGCAGCGTCGAATTTCAAAACGGTTCGATTACCCTCGCCACCGGTGGCCAGGTCGCGGTATCGGCGGGGCGTCGCAGCCTGGTCCGCGATGGCGCGTTAATTGATGTGGCTGGCGCTGTCGGGGTGAAAGTGGCGATGGAAGCCAACAACATCAAGATCAACGTGCAGGGCAACGAGCAACGCGATGCACCGGTCAATCGCGAAGGTGGCGCGCTCAACAGTAACGATATCTGGGTCGATGTCCGCGAACTGGTGTACGTGCCGGCCGGCACCAACGGCTATGCCACCGACCGCTGGTACACCGCTGGCGGTTTGCTCGAAGTTGGCGGTTATCTGGGCACTCAGGGGCACACGATCGGCGAGTGGATGGCGCAGGGCGGCAGCGTGAATTTTTCCGGCAATGACGTGGTCACCGAGAAAGGCTCGCTGATCAATTTGTCGGGTGGCACCCTTGATGTGCAGAGCGGCGAGATCCGTCAGAGCTGGTTACGAGGGGCTGATGGACGTTTGTACGAAGTCTCGCGGGCGCCGGGGGATCTGCTCTATACCGGGTTGTACAAAGGCTATGAAGACAGCAGCGAGCGTTGGGGCCAGACGCAGATTTTCTATAATCCGCTGATTGCACCGACGTCGCGCCAGGAGTCGGGCTACACCGTCGGCCGCGACGCAGGTCAATTGGTGATTGGCACCCGTAACGCGATGGTCGATGGGCAGATTCTCGGCGACGTGTTCCAGGGCGACCGCCAGACCCAAGCCCCCCGCGCGGTGCTTGATGGCTATGAGCAGAGTCAGACCGCGCGGGCGCGCCGGGCCCAGATGATCGTGGGGCAATACGATCCGGCCTGGTCGGCGACTGCCGGTGGCCTGCAATACCAGCTCGATGCGCTATTGAACCAAGTGCAGATCGGCGCAAACCCTGCGGCGGCGCTCACAACGCCCGGCCTGGCGGATGCCGTGGCGCAGGAACGGCTCGGTAAACTGTTTCTGGACAGCGATCTGCTCAACGGCTTTCAACTCGGCGCGTTGAAGGTCGCTGCCGCGAAAACCATCGTCATCGATCAGGCCGTGACAGTTGATGCGGGTGGCGACATCACCCTGTTCGGGCCGCAAGTGCAGGTCAATGCGAACCTGACGGCGCGCGGTGGCAGCCTGAATCTGGGTGATGTTTTGACGGGTAACCCCGGATTGACGACGCCAGCCGGGACGCCTGTCGGGGTCACGGTGGCCAGGAATGCGCAACTCGATGCTCGCGGTCTGTGGAGCAATCTGGGCACCGACCCGGACGACGTCAACAGTCTGGCCTACCTCAATGGCGGTGTGGTGTCGTTGCGCAGTACCGGCAAGGTCAGCCTGGGCAGTGGCAGTCTGCTTGACGTGTCGTCCGGCGGTGCGCTGTTGGCCAATGGCAAGACGCGCGGCGGCAAGGGTGGCGACGTCACCCTGGAGTCGACGCCGCTGACAAGCGCGACGCCGTCACAGGTGATCCTTGATGGCGATGTGCGTGGCTACGGTGTAACCGGGGGCGGCAGTCTGACGATTCAGTCCGGCAAGGTTGTGATCGGTGGAACCGGCGTGGCCCTTGCCGACAACGCACTGCATCTGGCCCCGAGTCTGTTCAGCACAGGTTTTGCCCGTTATAGCGTCACCGGCCTGAATGGGCTGGAAGTCGCTGCCGGCGCTCAGGTCGATGTGGTGATGCCGGTTTATCGTTTCCGCGATGTGGCGCCGAACCAGGCCAGCGGCGTCGATCCGCGTGCGGCCCTCGAATCGTGGACCCCGCCGCTGTTTCAGGAGAACCCGGCCAAAGGTGTTCTGACCCAGCGTGGCGGCGCCAGTCTGGCGCTCCAGGCCGGTTCCAGTGACCTGGCGCTGATTGACCCGGCGAGCAGTCCGCTGTCGGTCGGCCACGGTGCACGGATCAGCGTCGACCCAGGGCAGCGCATTAATCTGCGCGGTGCCGGACAGATCACGGTCGACGGGCAACTGCACGCCTGGGGCGGCACCCTCGATATTCGTCAGCAACAGTTTGGCTCGCTGGACGTCGCGACCAGGCTGCAGAACGCCGACCCGCAGGCCCACAACCGTTCGATCTGGATCGGCGAAGACGCGGTGCTGGATGTTGCCGGTCGCGCTTATACCGCCGTGGATGCGTTGGGTCGGGTGTACGGTCAGGTCGGCAAGGGCGGCAGCATTATTCTCGGTGGCGAGATCGATTCGAAGAAACTCACCGCGACGTCAGCCGACGCCTACGTGATCGTGCGCGACGGCGCGCGGCTGGACGCTTCCGGCACGCACGCAGTCCTGGACCTCGCCGGGCTCGGAATGACTGACGTCGCCACCGATGGCGGGCGCATTGCCTTGAGCTCATACAATGGCGTGTTTCTCGACGGCCAGTTGAAGGCTGCCGCGGGCGGCATCGGTGCCTCGGGTGGGCGTCTGGAGATTGTCCAGGACGCGCCGCTCTACCAGATGAATCTGGCGAGCAACGAAGTGCGTGCGCCGCGTGAAATGATCATCAGCCAACGCGCGGATGGATCGTTGCTGCCGGCCGATCTGCAAGCCGGTGAAGGTGCTGCGCAGCTGCGTTACGGGCAGACCCGGTTGAGTGCGGAGCGCTTGATGTCGGCTGGCTTCGATCACCTGAGCCTGATGAGTAATGGCTTGCTGACGTTCGCCGATGATGTCGATCTGCGCATGAATCAAAGCCTGAATGTGTACGCCGGCTCGATCTCGCTGGCGCAGGCCGCCCGCGATACGACGCGGGTCAATCTGGCCGCGCCGAACATGCGTTTGTCGGGGCTGGGTTTTTACTTGTCGTCGGATGTCAGCATGCGTCCACGGGTGCTGGCCACCCCGACCACACAGGTATCGAACGCTCGATTCACCGCCACCGCTGATTTGCTCGATCTGAGCAACACCTTGTCGTTCGGCGCCGAAGGCACGCTTGCGCAGCTCGGCGCGCCGGCCCTTGCTGTCGTCCGTCGAGGTTTCGATCAGGTCACTCTCGACAGTCGTGGCGACATGCGGTTTCTCGCACCGAACGACAACGAACGCAGCTCGCGCTTGTGGACAGCCGGTGACCTCAACTTGCGCGCGGCGCAGATATATCCCGCCACCGGGGTGTCGGCCGATGTCCGGGTCGGTTATCAGGGCCCTGTCCCGATCGCCGAGGATGCCCGCACATTGCGCATCAGCGGCCATGGCGAAGCACCGCAGGCCTTGCCGTATTCCGCGTTCGGCAGCCTGTTGCTGGTGGCCGGGAATATCGAGCAGGGCGGCGTCATTCGCGCCCCGTTGGGGTTGATCCAGTTGGGGGAGAACTCGCTAGGCAAAACCCGGGAGCTGCATCTGTTGCCAGGGAGTGTCACCTCGGTCAGCGGCGCGGGTCTGGTCATGCCCTATGGCGGCACCACCGACGGCATCGACTATCGCTACAACGGCAAATCCGTGGCGTTGCACGGAATCGCCGGCGCTCTGGATGGCGTGATCCTCACCGGGCAGTACGTCGATGTACAAAACGATGCGTTGATTGATTTGTCGGGCGGCGGTGATCTGCGAGGCGCAGGTTTCATCTCCGGGCGCGGCGGTTCCACCGACGCCCGGTTCAATCCGCTGGTGCGTAACGCTGCCGATGGCACGTTCAGCTTTCCGGGGCTTGGCAGCAACCCGGTGTACGCCATTGTGCCGGGCAACCAAAGTGCTTTTGCTCCGGCACTTGCCGAGGCGGGTGCGAGCGATCCGCGTCTTGGCCAACAAATCACCGTCGGCACCGGTGTACCTGGCCTGGCCGCGGGAACCTACACCTTGCTGCCCTCAACCTTTGCCTTGTTGCCCGGCGCGTTCCGGGTCGAGGTCAATGGACAGGCAACTCCAGGCATGACCACCGGTGCGCTGAAAATGCGCAACGGGTCCTGGTCCAGTGCGGGGGTGATGTCAATTGCCAACAGCGGTTTGCGCGACAGTCTGCCGAGCCAGGTGATCCTGACGTCGGCCGATGTTCTGCGCCGCTATTCGCAGTACAACGAAACCAGCTTCACCCAGTTCATCCAGAGCGATGCAACCCGTCGGGGTGTGCCACGGGCTTTGGCGCCGATGGATGCGAAGTCGCTGATATTCAAACTGACTGCCGACGATCAATACGACATCGGCATGAATTTCCAGGGCAAGGCCATGTTTGCGCCCGGTGCAGGCGGCGTTGCCGGCACGGCGACCGTGTCAGCCACGCAGCTGGAAGTGCTCGGCCAAGGACACTCGCACACCCCAGGCTTTGGCGGCGTTTCGGTATACGCCGACAGCCTCAATCGCCTCGGTGCCGGTCGCCTGAGCCTCGGCGCGACGCCGACAGTTGAGTACGGCACGGCGGGTAACTTCATACGGTTTGACGGTAATGCGTCCGACATTGCTTTGCGTAGCGGCGCGGTGTTGTCTGCGCCCGAGGTGCTGATACGCACGACCACCACCAGCGGCGGTATCACCGTCGAAGCGGGGGCGGGTATCAACACGCTTGGCCTGGGCAAAGCACCTTTCGACTCGAACGACGGTTTCATTTATCAGCCAGGCGCCGCCAGCCTGCTGGTCGTGTCCAACGGCTGGACCAATGTCCTTGCGCCGACGGCCGGGAACAGTGTTGATGGGGCCGGCAGTATCCGCATCGGCACGTGCGCAGCACAGCCGTGCACCCAGCCGTCTGTGCTGTATTCCAATGGCAGCATCAGCGCCGCCACCGATAACCGGTTCGAACTCAACGAGGCCGTACGATTTGGTACCCGTCACCTTGCTCTGGCGGTCGGTGCGATCAACGCCGGTAGCGCTGAAGCGATCGCGGCGGCGGGGAACGTTCCGAGTGGTTTGAACCTGAACCAGAACGTTCTGGACCGTCTGTTGCGCGGCGACACGCAGTTCGGTGCGCCGGCGTTGGAAACCCTGAGCCTGACCACCCGCGATGCGTTCAATTTCTACGGTAATGTCAGCCTCGATACGCTCGATCCACAGACCGGCGTCAGTCGCTTGCAGAATCTGGCGCTCTCCACGCCTGCCATCTATGGCCTGGGCCAGGCCGGTGACGTGGCGACCATTCGCACTGCCAATCTGATCTGGAGCGGCGCGACCCAGGCGCCGGGTGCGGTGGCCAGCGGCGGGGCGGGAACGGGAAGCGGCACGCTGGACATTCAGGCGCAACGCATCGAGTTCGGTTATGGCCCGAACCCGCAGCCCAACGGCCTGGATCAGAACGACCGATTGGCGTTGGGCTTTGCCACCGTCAATCTCACCGCCAGCGAGCGCATCACCGCCAACCACAAGGGCAGCCTGGCGGTGTACCAGACGCAGGGCGCTTACGACCCTGTGACGGGTTATGCCTACAGCGGCGGCGACCTCAATTTGCGCACGCCGTTGCTCACCGGTGAAGCGGCGTCAGTCAATCTGCTCAAGGCGGGCGGCAACCTGCGGGTCAGTGGCAGCGCCAACTCGGCGTCGGCCGACGCTTTGGGCGCGGAGCTGACGCTGCAAGCGCAAACGGTGCAGCTTGATGGGCGCATTGCGCTGGCCAGCGGCAAACTGGTGGTCAAGGCGCAAAACGATCTGACCCTCACTACGGCGGCGCAACTGGATCTGGCCGGGCGTACCTTGCCATTCAATGACATCAGCAAATACAGCTGGGGCGGCGATGTAGCGCTGTACAGCAGCGACGGCAATATCCGCCAGGCCGCCGGTTCGCGTATCGACCTTTCGGCGCGCAACAATCAGGCCGGCCATCTCAGTGCGGTGGCGCTGGCAGCGGACGCGGGTGTGGTCGATTTGCAAGGCGAGATCCGTGGCGCCAGCAGCGGTTATTACGATGCCGGTGGCACGCTGGTGCCGTACAAGGCCGGTGGTGTGGACATTCGCGCACAACGACTGGGCGACAATTTGAGCCAGGATTTCGCTGCGTTGAACCAACGCCTGAACGCGGGGCAGGTGTTCGGCAGCCGCAGCTTCCAGCTCAAGCAGGGCGATCTGCAGATTGGTGAGGGGCTCAAGGCCGGTGAGGTCAGCGTCTCGGTGGACAACGGCAGTCTGACCGTTGCCGGACTGATCGACGCCAGTGGCGAGCGGGTCGGCAGCATTCGTCTGGCCGGCAACAACGGTCTGACGCTGACCGGCAATGCCGTGCTCGATGCCCATGGTCGCGTGCTGCGGGTCGACAGCTACGGCAAGATCATCGATGCCCCCAACCGCGCCATGGTCGAGCTCGATTCCGGTGATGGCTTGCTGACGCTGGCTGCCGGCGCACGGATCGATTTGCGCCATGGCACCGACGCTCCGGTGGGCAGCGCAGCCGGTCAGAACGACGGTTTGCCGCGCGGTACGCTGGAGCTCAATGCCCCGCGTGTCGGCGCAGGCGACATTGCCATCGATGCCGGTGGCGTGCTGAATATTCAGGGCGCGCGTTCCATCGGCCTGAATGCCATGCGGCGCTACACCGATGCTGCCGACGGCACCGATGCGGCGGTCAGCGGACGCCCGTATCAGGTGATCGATCAGGCTTATCTGGACGGTATCCATGGCGACAGCACTGCATTCATCGATGCCGCGCTGGGCAACAGCCAATTGCTTCAGGGCAAACTGGCCGGGCTGAACAATTCCACCTATGCCGACGCTTTCCATGTGCGCCCTGGCGTAGAGATCGCCAGCAAAACCGCCGACGGCGATCTGGTGGTCCAAGGCGATCTGGATTTGTCCGGTTATCGCTATGCCAGCCTCAATCCACACACGCCAAAAACCGCCGTTTATGGTTCGGGAGAATCCGGCAGCCTGCTGATCCGCGCGGGTGGCAATCTGGATATTTACGGCAGCATCAACGATGGCTTCGCACCGCCACCGGAAACCGTGGACGACGCCGGGTGGAAACTGGTGCCGGGCATCCAGCCCTTCGGTGGCGACTTGATCGTTCCCGGTGCCGGGGTGACGCTGGCAGCAGGCACTTTGTTTCCGGTCGGCACGACCCTCAATTACGACTTGCCGATACAGGGCGCGACGCTGGCCAGCGGCACGCTGCTGCCAACCCAGGGCATTCTCGCCGGGCTTTACACAATGACCGCCGGCACGGTGTTGGCGGGGGCAGTGCATGATGCCGCCGGCAACCTGTTGTACGCCGCCGGCACCGTGCTCAACGACACCGTGACCTTGCCGGCCGGCAGCCGTCTCGGGGCCGGAACCCGGTTGAACGCCGCCACAGACATGCAGGCGATGCTGTGGCCAAAAGGCGTGCCGTTGCCGGGCACGTTTGCCGATAACCAGATCGTCGGGGTGAAATTAAGCACCGAACTGGCGTTGTTGCGCGGCTCGCTGATTCCATCAATGACTGACGTCGTGCTGGCCGACGGCACGGCGTACATCGATTTACGTTCGTTGAACGGCACGCAACAGGGACGCAACTGGGCCCTGGCGAGCATGCTGCCGTCGGGCAGCACGTCGTGGTCGATGCGCGTGGTTGCCGGGGCAGATCTTGACGCTGCCGACAGCCGCACCGTGAAACCGCTGACCAGCGAAGGTCATTTGCGCCTGGCGGATACGCATTACGGCATGCTCGTCACCACGAAAGCGCTCGACACGACCTGGGCGGTCGACAATGCGTTGGGGTTCCCTGCCGGGGAGGTGGTCAAGGAAGATGAAATGTTCTGGTGCGATTACATTCCTGGTGTCTGTGTCGCGCCGGCCAAGTTCCTCTGGGCGGATGGCAACGTGTTGGGCATGCCGACTGGCACCCCGGTTTCCGAAGGCGATTTGTTCTGGTGCGACATAGATCCCAATTGGTGCCTGCCCAACGTCGGCGGCACCACGGTGTCGACGCATACGCAGATGTTCAGCGTACTGCGCACAGGCACCGGTGACCTCGATGTGCTGGCGGCTGGCAACCTGAGTATGGAATCACCCTTCGGT
Source organism: Pseudomonas sp. SWRI81 (assembly GCF_014268545.1). NCBI lineage: Bacteria > Pseudomonadati > Pseudomonadota > Gammaproteobacteria > Pseudomonadales > Pseudomonadaceae > Pseudomonas > Pseudomonas sp. SWRI81. Next base: position 114,121 of record NZ_JABWQS010000011.1, on the reverse strand, counting down.
GTTTACACGGCGGGTACGCAGTCAGGCGATGTCGAGGCGCGTTACAACCAGCCACGTGGTCGCCTGTCGGACAACGGTTCAGTGCTTGGCAGCGCTGGCAGTGATAACGAGAAATGGGTCGATGGCAGCAGTGACAGCCTCTATCAAGCGTGGTACCCGCAACTGGGTGGCAATCTGACGATCGGGGCCGGCGGGTCGGTGTCGGGCGATGTCATCGGGCAACGTACGGTGAGCAACAAAGTCGAAACTCGCGAGCAAGTAGCCAGCGTGGCCGTGGGCAATTGGTTGTGGCGTCAGGGCACGGGCAACGACGAGATACCGACCGCCTGGTGGATCAACTTCGGCAGTTACGCAACGCAGCCGTTATCAGGCGAGACCGGTACGGCGCCTTATCTTGTCGGTTTCACCGGGTTCGGTACCCTCGGCGGCGGCAACATCAGCCTGCGCGCGGGTGCCGACGGCGGCATGCTTGATCCGGTCGGCGATGGTCGCTCCAATCTTTATCCAAGGGGGCAGGGGCTGATCGTTGCGGTGGGCAGCACCGGACGAGTGGGGAGCGATGGCAGCCTGCAATTGACCGGTGGCGGCGACATCGATATGCGTCTGGGCGGTTCGCTCAACCCATCGCTACTGGCGCGGGCGCGGGAAACCGGAACGCAAGCGCCGCGCCACGATCTGCAAGGTGCGGTGATCAACCTGCGGGGGGCTGCGCAAGTCAGCGCGAGTGCGTTGGGCGGCGTCAATTTGCAATATGGCGCGTTTGCACAGGACCAGGATCCGCGCGAAGTTCGCGCCTACGACCCGTTCAGCTCAACCCTGAGCAGCGCCACCGGCGGGCTGGTGTTGATTCCCGGTGACTCGGGCATGCGCCTGAGTACGCGAGGCGATCTGGTGCTGGGCGGCGCCGCGGATCCCGGGCGTGTGCGCCTGCAAAACTCCACGGCATTTACCGACGACAGTGGCGTGGCCCATGCGGGCGGCGGTTTGACTGGCTTCTCGCTGTGGGCCGAGCACACCGCGATTGATCTGTTCTCGGCGGGGGGCAACCTGACGCCGAGCACGCAGTTGGCCGAAAGCGATCTGCTGACCAATGCCAGCTATAACGTCTCACCCACCGACGGACGCTTTGTATATCCGTCGATCCTGCGTGCGGTGGCGGCCCAGGGCTCCATCTATGCCGGTCCTTCTGCGGCCTACAGTCCCGGCAATGCCCCACCTGCGTTAGGCTACTCGTTGTTGCTGGCGCCGTCCGGTTCGGGTCAGCTGGAAATGCTGGCAGGCGACTCGATCTATGCCGGTGGTTACGCGATCAATCAATCGGGCGCCAGTCCTTCGGCAATCACTACAGTGTTTGCGCCATCCTTTAACGGCTATGACAACGACAATGCGAGCCGGCCGGTCATGACCAATAACAGCCCGGACGGCGTCGCGACGAAAACCAATGCGTTGTACCCGTTGTTTGTGTTCGGGGCCAACAGTTATTCGGGGCTTGCTGATGTGCAGGGACCGGCACGGTTCTATGCGTTGGCCGGGGACCTGGTGGGGGTGCGCAGCGGCGAAACGCTGACGTTCAGCCGATTCGGCGTACCGCAGCGCACCTGGTACGAAGCGGCCGGCCCGGTTCGGATGCTCGCCGGCCGCGATATCGTCGCATCCGGCACTTATCTGGGCCAGCCAACCAAAGCACCCACTGACGGGATGGGGCGTAGCGACGAAGACATCGTTTCCAGCGGCAACCTGTTCATTCATAACCGGCCAAATGATGTGTCGCGGATTTCGGCGGGGCGCGACATTCTTTACAGCAGCTTCGATATCGGCGGCCCAGGCGTACTTGACGTCAGTGCAGGACGCAACATTCTGATGGAGGACCGTGCCAGTATCACCAGCATCGGGCCGGTGTTGGCAGGCGACCGCCGCCCTGGCGCGAGTGTGGTGTTGCAGGCCGGTGTCGGCGCGCAAGGGGCGGATTATTCGCGCTTCATTGCGCGTTATCTGAACCCGCAAAACGTAGCGGATTCAGCGGTGGCCCTCAGCGCGCAGCCGGGCAAAGTGGTGAAGACCTACGTCGAAGAATTGCACAGTTGGCTGAGCCTCGGTTATGGCTTCAAGGGCAGCGATGAACAGGCGCAAGCCTTCTACGCCACACTGCCGAGCACTGAACAAGCCATCTTCGCTCGCCAGGTGTACTTCGCCGAATTGCGTGCCGGTGGCCTGGAATACACCGATGCCAACGGCCCGCGCACAGGCAGTTATCTGCGCGGTCGCAACGCCATTGCGGCGCTGTTCCCGACCACGGATGTCGCGGGCAATCCGATCCGCTACGACGGCGATATCACGATGTACGGCGGCGCCGGGGTCAAGACGCTGTTTGGCGGCGACATCCAGATGCTCACGCCGGGCGGTGGTCAGGTGTTCGGCATAGAAGGCGCGGCGCCGCCGTCTACAGCGGGGATCATCACTCAGGGTTCGGGCGACATTCAGCTGTACTCGCAGGGCAGCATTCTGCTCGGCCAGAGCCGGATCATGACCACCTTCGGCGGCTCGATTCTCGGCTGGTCCGCCGAGGGCGACATCAACGCCGGTCGCGGCTCGAAAACCACCGTGGTCTACACCCCGCCGAAACGCGTCTATGACACCTGGGGCAATGTCACGCTGTCGCCGTCGGTGCCGAGTACCGGCGCCGGTATCGCCACGCTCAACCCGATCGCCGAAGTGGCACCGGGCAACATCGACCTGATCGCGCCACTGGGCACCATTGATGCGGGCGAGGCCGGGATTCGCGTGTCAGGCAACGTCAACATCGCCGCGCTGACGGTGGTCAACGCCGCGAACATCTCGGTGCAGGGCAAGGCGACCGGCGTGCCGGTGGTGTCGGCGGTGAATACCGGCGCAATCACCTCGGCCAGCTCGGCGGCATCCTCGGCCACCCAAGCGGCAGAAGACGTTGCCCGTCAGCAACAAGCGGCGGCGCGGCAGAATCAGGCTTCGGTGTTTACCGTGCAGGTGCTCAGTTTCGGCAACGAGCAACTGGCGCCGTCGCGCGATGGCGCCAGTCGCACGCCGGCGACGGGCTACAACCCGGACAGCCCGGTGCAGGTGCTGGGCGCCGGGGCGCTGGATGAACAGGCGAAACAGCAGCTGACCGAGGAGGAGCGTGGGCAGCTGACGTTGTAAAGGACTCTCGTGCAGTACGTTTGGGCGGCCGGTTGGCCGCCTTTTTTTAGAGTGTTTATGGATATTTTTTTCGGGCGTGCAACACGGTCAGAATATTGATGTGGTCTGTCACCCGATAGACCAGTAAATAATTCGAGTTAATGACCATTTCGCGAGTGCCCGGTATTCGACCGGAGCGAAAACCATGCGGTATCCACGAAAGCCTTTGCGCTGCGGCGCTGAGCTTTTGGTGCAGTGCAACTGAAGCGACAGTGTTGCGTTGTTCAACGTATTCGATGATGTCAGCCAGATCTCCAAGAGCCGGTTTACTCCAGTTAACCGGCAGCGCGTCGATTCTTGCGTCTCTCTTCGAGCATCTGATCGAGCAATACCATTGCCTCATCGTGGGGAACAGGCGGCCGTGGATCATCAAGTGCGGCTTGTACCTTGGCGCGATACCAAAGGTCGTAGCTCGCAGCCTCTTCTTCGGTTTCGAAGTCTGAAACGATAAGTGAAAGTTCAGCGCTCATAATGACCTCCATGATCAATGTGCAGCAGTCTAAGGGGATGTGGGCTCGTTGTCGTCACTGGCGGGACGAGGAACACATCATCCCTGAACAGGCCATTCATATCTGTCAGACGCTTCGCTTGTGAAGGGCGTGAAGTCGATCAGGGGTGTAGTTCGATTCTGTAGGAAATTATCACTTTTCATTGGGCTGATATAAGCCTCCAACGCATGACTCAGCGCCAACCCAAGTCGTCATGGGGCGGCCGGTTGGCCGCCTTTTTCAGGTTGAAGGGGTTAGGGGATATTTTTGTCGAGCGTGAAGCACTCTGAGTATGTCGATCTCCCCATTCCCGATAAACCAGCAGATAGTTTGGATGAACCACCATTTCGCGAGTGCCAGGCACCCGACCGGATCGGTAGCCATGAGGTATGGAAGAAAGTTTTTGCGCTGCGGCAAGGGCTTTGCGTTGCAAGGAAACCGAAGCAATGGAGTTGTGCTGGTCGATGTAATCAATGATGTCAGCCAGTTGACGAATTGCCTTGTAGCTCCATTTAACCTGCAGCGCGGCGCTTCCTGCGGTTTTCTTCATTCATCTGGTCGAGCATCACCATGGCTTCGGCATGGGGAATGCCCGGGTGCGGATCATTAAGTGCTTCCTGTACCTCAGCACGAAACCAAAGGTCGTAATCCGCAGCCTCTTCTTCGGTTTCGAAGTCTGAAACGATAAGTGAAAGTTCAGCGCTCATAATGACCTCCATGATCAATGTGCAGCAGTCTAAGGGGATGTGGGCTCGTTGTCGTCACTGGCAGGACGAGGAACACATCATCCCTGAACAGACCATTCATATCTGTCAGACGCTTCGCTTGTGATGGGCGTGAAGTCGATCAGGGGTGTAGTTCGATTCTGTAGGAAATGGGCTTTTGGTCACCGAGCTGACAGCCGCCGCTCAAAGCAACGGCCACAGCTACGCCGCCTTCAATTGCCGTCCGCCACCTTGCGCTCGATCTCGTCGACCTTGCGCTGCAACTCTTCCGCGTCCTGCTCTTTGACCCGGGTGGAAGAGGGCGTAATGGTCTTGTCCACGCCCTCGGTGCTGCCGTCGCGGTCCTGCAGATCGCGCTCGACCACGTTCACCGGTTTGCCGCTGGCATCGGTGGGCGGGGCGTTGGGGGTTTTGTCGTCATTGGGATTCATGTCGCTGGCCTCCTGTGGGTGTAAATATTGGAGACAGCGCGGCGGCAGACGTTCGAAATATTTCAGCGCTACGGCCCTCTCCTGAAGGAGAGGGCACAGCGGCGACTTTTCAGTCTTTGAGAATGTCGCGATCTTTGGTTTCCGGCAGAAAGAACGTGCCGAGGATCGCGGTCGCCACGGCGATCACGATCGGGTACCACAGCCCGTAATAGATATCACCGGTGGCCGCGACCATGGCGAACGCGACGGTCGGCAGGAAGCCGCCGAACCAGCCATTACCGATGTGGTAGGGCAGCGACATCGAGGTGTAGCGGATACGTGTCGGGAACAACTCGACCAGCCACGCGGCAATCGGGCCATAAACCATGGTCACGTAGATCACCAGGATCGTCAGCAGAAGCAGCAGCATCGGGTAGTTGGCTTTTGCCGGATCGGCTTTTTCCGGATAGCCGGCTTCTTTCAGCGCGCTGCCCAGGCTGGCGGTGAAGGTGTCGTTGCGGGCCTTGAAGTCGGCAGCCGGCAATGCGCTGCCTTCAAAACTCTCGATGACTTTGTCTCCGATGCGCACTTGCGCCACAGTCCCCGGCTCGGCCGTGACGTTCTCGTAAGGAATCGCCCGCTTCGCCAGCAGGGTCTTGGCGACGTCGCAGGAACTGGTGAATCGCGCCTTGCCGACCGGGTCGAACTGGAACGAGCACTGGTCCGGGTTGGCGATGACCTTGACCGGGTTTTTCTCTTGCGCGACGAACACGTCAGGGTTGCCGAATTGGGTCAGCGCAGTAAAGATCGGGAAGTACGTCAGTGCCGCCAGCAGGCAGCCGACCATGATGATCGGCTTGCGTCCGATGCGATCAGACAGGCTGCCGAAAATCACGAAGAACGGCGTGCCGATCAGCAACGAACCGGCGATGAGCAGGTTGGCGGTCTGTGGGTCGATCTTCAGCGTCTGCAACAGGAAGAACAGCGCGTAAAACTGTCCGGTGTACCAGACCACCGCTTGCCCGGCGGTGCCGCCGAGCAGCGACATGATCACCACTTTGAGGTTGTCCCAACGGGCGAAGGATTCGGTCAGCGGCGCCTTCGAGGCCTTGCCTTCGTCCTTCATTTTCTGGAACACCGGCGACTCGCTCAGTTGCAGGCGGATGTACACCGACACGGCCAGCAGAATGATCGACAGCAGAAACGGAATCCGCCAGCCCCAGGCTTCGAATGCTTCGGTACCCAGCGCCGTGCGGCAGGCGAGGATCACCAGCAGCGACATGAACAGACCGAGGGTGGCGGTGGTTTGAATCCACGAGGTAAAAAAACCGCGCCTGTTACGCGGCGCGTGTTCGGCCACGTAGGTCGCGGCGCCGCCGTATTCGCCACCCAGGGCCAGACCTTGGAGCAGACGCAGGGTAATCAGGATGACCGGTGCCGCCACGCCAATGGTCGCGTAACCGGGGAGCAGACCGACGATGGCGGTGGACACGCCCATGATGACGATCGTGATCAGAAAGGTGTGCTTGCGTCCGATCATGTCGCCCAGGCGGCCGAACACGATGGCACCGAACGGCCGTACCGCGAAGCCGGCGGCAAAGGCCAGCAGGGCGAAAATGAACGCGGTGGTTTCGTTGACGCCGGCGAAGAAGTGCTTGGCGATGATCGCCGCCAGAGATCCGTACAGGTAAAAGTCGTACCACTCGAAAACCGTGCCCAGCGAGGAGGCAAAGATGACTTTGCGTTCCTCCTTGGTGATGCCCCCGCTGCGCGGTGGCGTGCCGGTGGATGCTGTGTCGATTGTGGCCATGGGTGTTCTCCGTCGTGCTTATTGTTGTAGGCCGGAGTCCCCCGTTACTGCCTGTCGCACTCTGGCCCGTTGGCATCTGCCGCCATTGCTGTCGCGTGAAGCTTGCACAGTCTGACCGCCTCGCAGGGCTGCAAGGTTTCCTCAAGCATAATCAGCTTTTGCCAGATATCCACTCGGCCTACGCTTTCACCCAACGCTGGCGGCTCCAGGCACTCAACCAGTCGACCAGAAACACCAGCAACAGCATCGCCAGAATCACCGTACTGGCCTGCGCTTCCTGAAACAGGCTCAGGCTGACATAGAGCATCTGGCCCAGGCCGCCAGCGCCGACAAAACCCAGCACGCTGGCCATGCGGATGTTGTTTTCCCAGCGATACAGGCAGTAGGCGAGCAGTTGCGGGGCCAGATTCGGCAGGGTGCCGTAGCAGAACGCGAGAATCGGATTACCGCCCTGCAAACGGATCGCTTCGGCCGGTTGCGGCGGGGTGTTTTCCAGCGCTTCGGCGAACAGCCGACCGAGTACGCCGGTGGTGTGCAGGGCGAGGGCGAGGGTGCCGGCGTTCGGCCCAAGCCCGGCGGCGAGCACCATCAGCGCCGCCCAGACCAGCTCCGGAATCGCCCGCAAGCCGTTGAGCAGCAAGCGCGCCGCGCTTTGCAGCGGCCAGCCGAAACGCCCGGCGGCGGGCAGCGCCAGAACGATACCAAATAGCGCCGCGAGCAGGGTGCCAAGGGCCGACATGGCCAGGGTTTCCAGCGAACCGTGAGTGATGGCTTTCAGGTAACCAGCGCTTAAGTCGGGGCTGAGAAAACGCTGCACATAAGCGCCCATCTGCTTGAGGCTGTTGGCGCTGCCCAGCTCGCCGAGATCCAGCTCCAGATAAGCGAAGGAGGCGACCACGGCGACGGCAATGCCGAGGATCATCAGCACATTGATCAGGCGCCTCATGTCAGTCTCCAGCGCAACAGACGGCTGAGCTGATCGGCGCACAGCACCAGCAGCAAAAACGTCAGCAACATGCTGGCGACTTCACCGCCGGCGAACATGCGGATCGATAAATCGATTTGCTGGCCCAGACCGCCGGCCCCGACAAAGCCCATCACCACCGATGCGCGGATTGCACATTCCCAGCGATAGACCGTGTACGACAGCAGCTCTGCGGCAACATTGGGTAGCGTGCCGTAGGCGAACGCCGCCAGCCGACCGCTGCCGGCCTGCAGCAAGGCGTGCGCCGGGCGCTGGTCGGTGGATTCGAAAATCTCCGCGTAGACCTTGCCGAGCATGCCGCTGTAAGTGATGGCGATGGCCAGCACGCCCGCCGCCGGACCCAAGCCGACCGCGCGGACGAACAACAGCGCCCAGACGATTTCCGGCACGCTGCGCAGAAAAATCAGCAAGCCGCGCACCGGCCAGCGCAGCAAGCGCCCGGGCAGGCTCGGCACGCCGCCGCGTGAGGCGGCAGAAAGTGACAACGCGCGGCTGGCGATCAGGCTTGCCGGCACTGCCAGCAGCAAGGCCAGCGCCATGCCCGCCGTGGCAATCGCCAAGGTTTGCAGGGTGGCTTTGAGCAGCAATCGCAGGAACGCTTCATCGTGCGCAGGCGGCCAGAACGCCGAGACGAAACGGCCCATTTCGCTTTGGCTGTCGGCTTGAAACAGCACACCCAGATCGAGTTCACTGAGGAGGATGCCCGGCCACAGCAGGGCAATCGCCAGGACGGTCAGCAGTAATCGCGGCCACGCCGCAGGGTCGCGTGTGTCCGTTTTCAGCATCGCGGGATCTGCACAATCAACGGCGCCACCGCAGCGGTTGGCGATTGCAGTTGTTCGTTGGCGTACAGCGCATCGAGCTTGTCGCGGCTGACCTGATCGGAAGGGCAGTCGAAAAGGACCTGCCCGTCGCGCAAACCGATGATCCGTGGGAAGTGCGCCAGCGCCAGTTCCACCGCGTGCAGACTCGCCACCAGCGTCACGTTATGCTCGCGGGCATGGCGCGCCAGGATCGACAGCGTATGCCCGGCCAGCACCGGGTCCATCGCCGAGACCGGCTCGTCGGCCAGCAGAATTTCCGGCGCCTGATACAACACCCGGGCAATGCCGACGCGCTGCAATTGCCCACCCGACAATTGCTGGCAATGGGCGAACAATTTGTCGCCCAGGTCCAGTTGCGCCAGTGCGGCGCGCGCACCGGCCACGTCCAGCGGATGCAGCAGATTCAGTAGACTTTTGCCCAGGCTCCACTGACCGAGCTTGCCGGCCAGCACCGCGGTGATGACCCGCTGACGCGGCGGAATCGGCGGCGCCTGATGCACCAGACCGATGCGCGCCCGCAGGCGCTGGCGTTGTCGGGACGACACGTGCCAGGCGCATTCGCCAAGCACCTCGATCTCGCCGCTGCTGGGCTTCAGCGCGGTTGCCAGCAGGTTGAGCAAACTCGACTTGCCGGCACCGGACGGGCCGATGATCGCGACCTGTTCGCCGACGCCAATCTGCACGTCGATACCGCGAAGGGCTTCGACGCCGTTGGCGTGGCGCAGGCTGCCCCGGTGAAGGCGTAGGGTCATTTCAGCAGTTCGGCGGCGCGGGCGGCTTCCTCGATGCCCTTGTAGTTTTCAGGCTTGGTGTCGATGAAGCGACTGGCCGCCTGCAGATCAAGAATCTTCTTCTGCTCAGGATTGGCCGGGTCGAGGTCGAGGAAGGCTTTCTTGATTTTCGCCGCCAGCTTCGGATCAAGGGTGCCGCGCACGGTCCAGTTGTAATCGAAGTAGGTTGGCGTGGTGGCGAAGACCTTGACCTTGTTGGTGTCGACCTTGCCGGCATCGACCAGTTTCTGCCAGACACTGGCGTTCAACACACCGGCATCGACCTTGCCGGCCTGTACCCAGGCAACGGTGGCGTCGTGAGCGCCGGAGTAGGCGACGCGACTGAAATAGGCTTCCGGCTTGATGCCGTCATTCTTGAGCATGAAGTAACGCGGCATCAGGCTGCCGGACGTGGAAGAGACGGAACCGAAAGCGAAGGTCTTGCCCTTCAGATCAGCAAGGCTTTTCACGTTCGGGTCGGCGGTGATGAACTTGCTGGTGAACTGCGCATCCTGTTCGCGCTGCACCAACGGGATCACCGGGGTGGTCGCGTCAGTCTTCAAACGTGCCTGGACAAAAGTGAAACCGCCGAGCCAGGCGATGTCGAGGCGATCGGTGGCCAGGGCTTCAACCACCGCCGGGTAATCGGCAACGGGTACGAACTGCACCTTCATGCCCAGTTGCTGCTCAAGATAGGCACCCAGCGGTTCGAACTTGCGCAGCAGCTCGGTCGGGGCTTCGTCGGGAATCGCGCTGACGCGCAACACATCAGCGGCTTGCGTCATCAGGGCAGAAAAGGACAGCGCCAGACCGGCGGTGAGGACGAGGGTACGCTTGAACATAGAATTCTCCGTTTCGTAAGCGTCAACATTCGAAGGGCCACCGGTAGTTAACGGCGCGCCACGTCAGGGTAGACGAAACGGCGAGGTTATACGCATTCGCGAGGAGATTGGCCAGCCTCCGTGCCGGCGCGTTGTGTCTGTTTATGTGCTGTACCGGTCAGGCCGCTTCGGGCAGTTTCGCAATCACCTTGAGTTCAAAATCGAAACCCGCCAGCCAGGTCACGCCGACAGCGGTGACAGTCGGAAACGGTGCTTCGCCCCAGAACTCCGGCACCACACTCCATATCGTTTCGAACGTCGACTGCGGATCGACCATGAACACCGTGACATCCACTGCATCATCGAAGCTGCAACCAGCCTCAGCGAGGATCGCGTTGAGGTTGTTGAAGGCGGTGCGCACCTGATCGCGCAGGTCCGCCTCGGGTGAACCGTCCTCGCGACTGCCGACTTGTCCGGAGACAAACAGAAAACCGTTGGAGCGAATCGCCGGCGAGTAACGGTGGCGCTCATACAGGGCGTGGCGGGCTGGAGGAAAAACTACATCGCGCTTGGACATGAAGCTGACTCCATCAGTGATTGATGGGCTGACTTTAGGTATTTGCAGCTGCAGGATAAACGCGCAAGCTTGGCGTTCACTGTTTGCAAATCCCAAACAATCGAGGGGCGCGGATGGACCGGTTCGATGCAATGCAGGCCTTTGCCCGGGTGGTCGAGGCGGGCAGTTTCACCAAGGCCGCCGAGACCTTGCACATGAGCAAGACCACCGTCACCCAACTGGTGCAGCAACTTGAGGCCCGCTTGCGGGTCAGGTTGCTCAATCGCACCACGCGCAAAGTCAACGTCACCGCCGACGGCGCGGCGTATTACGAGCGGGTGATCAAGCTGCTGGCCGATCTGGACGACGCCGAAACCAGCCTGCCCGGCGCTGCAACACTGCCGCGGGGGCGTTTGCGGGTCGACGTACCGAGCCCGTTCGCGCGGCTGATTCTGGTGCCGGCCTTGCCAGCGTTTCATGCGCGCTACCCGGATATCCAGATCGACATGGGCGTCAGCGACCGCATCGTCGACATCATCGATGAGAACGTCGATTGCGTGGTGCGCGGTGGCGAACTGCTCGACCAATCGTTGATGGCGCGCAAGGTCGCTGATCTGCCATTGGGCGTGTTTGCCGCGCCAGTGTATCTGGCTCGCGAGGGCACGCCGGCGCATCCGCTGGAACTGGAAGACTCCCATCACCGCGTCGTCGCTTTTCTCTGGGCCCGCACGGGCAAACCCGTGCCTTATGCCTTGCACAACGGCCATGAACATCTGCAAATCAAAGGCCGCCACGTGCTCGCGGTCGATGACGGCAACGCCTACCTCGCGGCGGGCCTCGCCGGGTTGGGCGTGCTGTGGTTGCCCACGTACATGTCTGACGCGCCTGTGGCAAACGGAGAATTGCTGCCGCTATTCGAAGACTGGCAGCTTGAACCGATGCCCCTTTACATCGCCTACCCGCCGAACCGGCATGTCAGCCTCAAGTTGCGGGTGTTTATTGATTGGGTGGTGGAGTTGATGGCGTAAGAGAGTGGTAGGGCTAGGGGAAGGCAAAGACCAGTGCGACTCTTGATGGTCATCCGCGTCTTGTGTTTGGGCAGTTGGAAGGGCGGCAGGTTGGTCTGTCTGTATGCGCTGCCTGTCGCCAGCGGCTGGTCGGGATCCCTGTCTAAATAGCTGATCACCAATTGCTGACCCACACGCGGGATGGCCATCGAGCCCCCGAGTCGCCGCCACCCATGGCCTGGTAGATCACCGGGCAATCGGTGTGGATGCCGATGGTGCCCAGTCCGCCGACGCGGTCGCTCAGGATCAGCGTGTGGCCGTCGGCACGGTGTTCGAAGGTGTAGAGCAGGCCTTCCTCGGCGGCGAGGCGGGCGATGAAGTAGAGGTCGGTTTCGCCGGCCTGCACACAGTATTCGCGGGGTTGGTGCTCGAAGCAGATTTCGCTGCGGATGTCGGTGAGCTTTTGTCCGGCGAGCACGTTGGTGATGATGTCGGGCACGGTCTGGGCCTGGAAGATGCGCCAGTTGGAGCGTAGATCGAAACGCTTCAGGGTCGGCTCGACCACGGCGGTGTAACGGGTGCGGCGAAAGGCGGTGTCGCCCCGCTGGAACAGGCTGACCAGGCCATGGACGTAGCGGCCACCAGATTGTCGCTGGCGTCGTACTGGTAGTCTTTCTATAACAGCGGCAGCGCTTCGCGGGTGGCGTTGCGGTAGTGCAGGGCTTTCTGACTGAGACGACCGCTGCGGGTGGGGGGGCAGGCTGCCTTGGGTATGCAGCACTTAGTCGTGCAGTAGCGCTCGAAATCGTTGGTTACCCCTGCCGTTGAGGTTGAGATGATGCAGGTGGCCGCTGCCGTAGCTCATCAGGTTGTTGAGTTAGCGCAGATCGGCAGGGTGAAGGTTTGAAATGGTCTGTGAGTGATTTTATCATGGCTTTTTGGAAGCTCTAGACAGTAGCTCGGTTGCTCGATCAATTTCATAAGTTAACGCTTCATCGTCATTCTGGAACGTTAGAGCTCTATTTAAAGTGCGGATCGCCTCTTCAGGTGAACCCAGCTCAATTAGTAACTCACCAAGGCATACCAATGATTGAATTAGTGTCACTGTGTCATTGGTATCGTTTGCCTGGGAGATGACATCTTCCAGTTTTTGGCGGCCCCTCTCCACGTCTCCACGGTCTAGTAACAAAAGCGCCTTCTGAAATTCGAGTTCGGTTTTCATATTGATTTCATTTGCATCCATATTTTTTGGCGAAGGTTCTTGATGATTTGGGGATGTTGTACTGCCTCATCATGTTTTTTATATTTCTTTGTAGATCGGACTTCTTAAAGTCTGGGTTTTCGGTGAACCAATTTTTCCATTGTTGATTCCAGCCGGATTTATGAATGTTGGAGTGCTGGGCATTGGGGATTCGTGAAATCTGTCGGTGAATATAGTTCTCTGGATCTGGTATTCCAGCCTTTTTCATCTGAGCTAAGAAGGCTTCGTCTTTCATCATCGCCTGAGGGATCAAATGGTGATCTCTCATGGACGCAGGGCCGTACCGATCTCTCCAAGTTATTGCATTGGTTGAATTTAGATTTGACTTTAAATTTCTAGTCTTGACTTAACTTGGGTCGTAGAAGTCATCGTTCTCTAAATAGTAATTTAAGGCATGCACGTAATCGTGGATGTTAGAGTTGTGAGTCCTGTCTCTTTGAAAGTCGATGACGCTCTTGAAAATTTCAACATCCAGTAAGTAAGATGCATTGTTGGTTTGGGCAAGGCGTGGCAGTTGATCTTCGGTCAGGTCTTCAAGTTCGTCGTCTCCCTCTAGTAGTAAAATTTCAGTTTTTGTAGGGGAGATTTCCCAAGACTGCTTATTTGTAAAAAGTGTTCCGCTCCAGTCTAGTGATTCATAGGTTGCGATTAGCTCGGGCAATGATTTGAATTTTTTCACTTGATAGCTCCAGAGATTATCTACAAAGGGATCCGCCGCCCCATATTTTTCGGCCACCCTTACCTTTAGGGTGGTAGTCGTTATGTCTGCTTTTATGATCGGCTGTGTCAACCAACTGTAGTAGTCCTCCGGCTCGACCGTGATGATGCCATGTTGTGTTTTTGAAGGATTTTCCTCTAAATGTTCCGAATTTTGTAGGTGATACATGTTTGTAAATGCCGGGATACTTGGACTCCAGTCGGTTCTTTAATGAGGCATCATTTTTCATTGCGTAGTAGAGCTGCCTGTTCGATTCACTAAAGTGTGCGGGATCCCCCATGCGATACATTTCTCGCGAAGGTAGACGGGCTTCAAAAAATACATCGTATTCGCCCGGTGAGTGACTCGCCAGGCCCCATGGGTCAACCCACCCAATCGGGTTCGGCGCATACTGATAGAGGTTCAAACCTCCTGATAACCCAATCGGATCCGGCTGGGTAAACCGCCCCACATCCGGATCAAAAAACCTGAAGGTGTTGTAGTGCAGCCCGGTTTCGCGGTCAAGGTACTGGCCTTGAAAACGCAGGTTCTGTTCACGCCCTGGCTGCTGATCATGCCATTCGTCCCGCGCCTTGCCCCAGGCCTGGTACTCGCTGTGCCACACCGTGTTGCCGGCGGTGTCGGTGAGCTGTTCCGGCAGCCCGGCCAGGTTGGTGTGGAAGTAGAAGATCGCCTCGCTACCCGGTTTGCCATCGACACGGGCCAAGGGTTCATAGCTGGCTGGGTCTGCGTAGACATAGAGGCTGGGCCTGCCGTCCTGCACCTCTTCCAGCAGCCGCAACCCTTGCCAGTGGAACAGCGTGCGGTTGCTCGGCTCGCTGGCGTCGTCGTTGTACACCTGCTTGCTGATGCGCCGGCCCAGTGGATCGTAGCCAAACACCACGCGTTGGCGCAGGGCGCCGTTCTGTTGATGTACTTCGATCAGTCGGTGTTCGGCGTCGTACTCGAAACGCTGAATACGGCAGCTGCCACTGCGCTTTTCGCTCAGCCGCCCAAAGCGGTCATAGCGATAACGCTTGTCCTGATACACATGCACGCGGTTGTGCTTGATCAGCCCATTGACCCGACAGCCATCGAACAGGTTGCCGGCCGCGTCGTAGTTGAGGCTCTCGATATGCTGGCCCAACGACGTGGGGCCGCTGCGGTGCATGCTTTGGATCTGCTCGACGGGGTTGTAGCCATATTGGGCGCTGCCTTGATAGGACTTGCCGGTTGTTGCCTGATTGTGAAATCGCCCGATCAGGCTGTCGTCATTGGCCGCTGCGGTCGGGCGGCTGCTGCCGGGACGCTGGGTCTGGGTGAGTATTTCGGCCACCAGGTTGTCGCTGGCGTCGTACTGGTAGTCCTTCTGCAACAACGGCAACACCTCGCGGGCCACCTGCTGGTAGTGCAGGGTTTTCTGGCTGAGTCGGCCATTGCGGTCGTAACGGATGCGGGTGTGCAGGGCGCCCTGGGTGCGCAGCACTTCCTCGCGCAGTGAGTCGCGCTCGAAGTCGCTGATCACTCGGCCGCCCAGATTGATTTGATGCAGATGGCCGCTGCCGTAGTACAGGTGATTGAGTTGGCGCTGGTCGGGCAGGGTCAGGGTTTGCAGGTTGCCCAGTTCGTCGTAGTCGTACTGCAGCAGGCCGGCGCTGTTGGTCTCGCTGAGCAGTTGGCCGAGGGCGTCGTAGGTATAGTCGAGCCGCTGCTGGTCACCTTGGTTATCGGTAAAACTGATCGCCAGCAGGTTGTCGGCGTTATCGTAGGCATACTCGGCGACGCCATCGTCGGTGCGTTTGCGGATCAGGCGGCCGAGGGCGTCACGCTCGAAATGATGTACCAGTGGCGTGTGCGGTTCGGCGCTGTCCTTGCTATCCAGATCAGGTTCTGCATTCGGCGCGGGGATATGGCGGATGCCGGTGACCTCGCCCAACGGGTCGTACTGGTAGATATGTCCGCTGCCGTCCAGATCTTGCTGGGCCAGCAGGCGGTCCAGCGCGTCCCACTCGAAGCGGTAGCGTTCGTGGTTTTCATTGCTCAGGTGCAGCAGGCGACCATAAGCGTCGTAGCCAAACTCGACGCTGTGGCCGAGGGCGTCAACCCGCTGGACCAGCCGGCCACTGCGGTCATAACGCAGGCGGGTGATGTGCTGGGCCGGGTCGGTATAGGCGGTCAGTTGGCCTGCGGCGTCGATATCGTAGCGATCGATTCGGCCGTCGGGGCGTTCGCTTTCGATCAGATAACCACGGGCGTCGTAACGGTAATGAGTGTGCTCGCCGCGGGCGTTGATGCTTTCGCACAGGCGCCCGTCGGTGTCGTAGTGGTACAGCGTTTGCGCATTGGAACAATCGCGGTAACTGACTAACTGCCCGTGCGCGTTCCAGCTCAGGTACTTGGTCTTGTCCAGCGCGTCGGTGACGCGTACCACCCGGCCTTCGGGATCGTAGTGGTAGTGTGTCGTGCGGCCCAGCGGATCCGCTTCCCAGAGCAGGTTGCCCTGGGCGTCGTAGCGGGAACGGTACGTGCACCCGGCAGTGTCGGTGACTTCGACAGGCAATGCCCAGTGCCGCAGGTAGCGGATGTGTTCGCTACGCCCCAATGGATCGCGCGTCTCGATCAGGCGGCCGATGTCATCATAGCTGTAGTGCCATTCGCCGTCCTGTGGATCGACACTCTTCATCAATTGCCCGGCGATGATTTCCTCCTGCCAGCAATTGCTCAGGGGATCGATATGCTTGTAGATCTCATAGAACGGGCCCCAATAGTAATGGTCTTGGCGCCCAAGACTGTCGGTGACGTGGGTTTCACCCCGTTCCAGGTCGTATTCGAATCGATACTCTTCGCCGTCGCTGCCCCAGTGGCGGGTGACGCGCCATTCGTGGTCGGGTTGCGGCTCCAATAGTGGCGGAAGTTGGTACGCGGTGCCGTCTGCACGCTTGGGTGTGGGGCGGTTCTCGGGGATGGCAAAGCGTGCCCATTCGTACTCGCGGACGGCGCCACTGGCGATCTGGTGGCTGTTCAGGTAGCCCTCGGCGGTGTAGGTGAAGCGGCGGACCACGTGGTCGGTGGCGTCCAACACTTCATGCAACTGACCTCTGCGTGTGTAGCGATAGCTGGCCAGCGTCTTGTTGCGCTCGATGCTGGGGTTTTCGCCGGCTTTCAGGAATACACGAGACACCTTGCTGACACGCTTTGGATGGTGTTGATCATAGTGAAGCTGCACAACGGTTTGGCTGTACTTGTCGACGAGGTAGTGCAGGCAGCCCTGTTCGTCGTACAGCATGTCGAGGACGTTGAGGTTGCGGTCGCCCAAGCGGATCAGTCGCGAGCGTTGCGGGTCATGCGGGTCAGGCTGGAAAACCTGATAGCGGCCTGCGTAGATGTCTTCGACAACGGTCTGACCATCCTCCAACTGGAAGAAGGCCAAGCCATCGATGGCGCTGACGAACGCATTGCCGGCTATGAGTTGGCCCAGCTCCAGGCGGTTGCCTGTCTCGTCGACATAGATCCATAGCTCGCCGCCGTGGGGATGCGGGACACGGACGATTTCCACCTCATAGGGAACGCTCCAGCCCCGACCGAAAAGACCGTTGGTTCGGGAGTCGTTGCTGTCGTAGCTTCGGGCCCACTCGATGCCCAGCAACCCAGGTAGGCTGAAGTCGACGTCTTCTTCACCGCCGAGGATTTTGCCACCGGTGGAAACCTGCACGGGATTGCCTTTGAGCCCAGGGATTGTGAATTTAATTTTCGTTTCTGAACACCGACGACGGCGAGCCCCCATTCGTCGGGATATAAGCAGTGCCGCTACAATCCCCACGATCTGCGCAGTCTTGCTTTTGCCATTGTGAATGTTCCGAACGGTCACCGTTCCGCCGCCAATACGCACATTGGGCGAGACGTTGGCGTTTACATCAATGGTGGCATCGCAGGTGGCCTTATCTCCCGAGCGTGCCGCCGGCCGACTATTGATCTGCACCTTGTCTGAGCCCTGTGCGATGTAGGTCTCAGGCATGGGGGGATGACGGGTGCAGGTGATCTTGTCTTCTTCCTTGGGGGTGAACCCCGGCGCTGCGGAGGTTGTTACTGGAGGGTTGAAAATTTGATGAACCGTGTCAAAGAAGTCTTTGACCAACTTGAAGGGAGGAAATGCATATCCCAGAGCCGTTTGGGCTATCGCACTTACGTTCTCCAGAACTGAGGGCTCCTCGCCTTTTTCCTCTTCTTCAGACCCATTGGGGGAACTGATCGCCGCAGCGCGAGCGGCGGGTTTGCCATTGATAAAGGTATTTTTGGAGCCGCTTTTGATTTCGCCTAAGACCGTCGGAGACGACATTGCGTTGCCAACGGAGTCGCTAAAGTCGGAGATGGCGTCACCGATACTTCGATCCTCTCCTATGGGCATCGAGCTCATGGCGCCTACCGCAACGCCGGCAGCCATCCCGATTACAATCCCGAACGCGCCGCCCGTGAAGGCGGTGCCCACGACAGCAAGACCAATAGCCGCAGTCACCGCCAACGCAGCTGCCGCATAGATGACAGTTTCCACTGCTGCGCTGATCAATTCGGCGAGGAGTGATGGGTGAAGAATGGCGTCACCCTGCCGGGCGGCGTGGACAATTTGTGCCATTGGCAAGTAGCTCCTTGCTGATCGAGAACCGGTTTCTTAGGGGAGAAGTTCAGGAAAAGCGCAGCGTTTGCTTGATGGCGCGCCAATGGCTGATATCGCCGTCGCTTAATGGGCCTTGTTTGCTGTAGTTGAGAACCAGCATGCGTTGTTGGCCGGGGATCAGACAGGCGACCTGCAACTGGAAGTTAGACTTGTCGCCGGTCATGAACTGGACGGCCATTTCTCGGCCCTCCACTTGCTGCTGGTGCCCCACGTGCGTGATTTGTGCCGGTGTGATGCTCAATGCTTGAGTCTTGTTGCGCAGTTGATCCAGCTGAGCCGTCAGTGCTTCATCCAGGGTCTGCTGTTTACCAACGGGACTGCGGGCAATCACCAGCGTGGTATTTCGCGCTTGAAAGCGCAGGACGTTCAGTGTCGCGTCCTCGGGTGTTTCATCTGCAAAATCAAGGATTACATCATGGGTCAGATAATCAGCCATTGCAGGCACGTCCTTTTCTTTGATAGCTGGGTAATGAGAAGGGTGGGGGCTATGCAAAATGCCCATCTACACCGGCCTTCAGCGCACCACTGTCTTGCCCATTCGCGGTAGCGCCGGCCGCCGCACCTTCCGGGTTAAGGTCGAGTTTTGCGCTCAGCGTGTTGATCTGGCCGGTCTGCGCACCGGTAATGTTGAATTCCTCGCACGTGATGTTCAGCTTGCCGTTTGCATGCAGCTCAATGAGCGTCTTGCCGCACTTCAAACGCAGCGTGCCGCCAACTTCGATCTCGTACTCGCCGACGACCGTGTCGTTCTTGTTGCCACCGACTTTCACGGTGTCGTTGGTCCTCACCACGCGTGCACGATTTCGACCGACACTGACGTTTTCGTCATGACCGATACTCTTGGTTCTGTCCGCTCCAATAGTCAGGGTCTGGTTGTTCTTGACCACGGTGTTCTGGTCTTTCTGAGCATGGATAAACACCTCCTCCTGGCCCAGCTCATCCTCAAAGCGCAGCTCATTGAAACCTTCGCCCTTATGGGTTCGGCTCTTGATGGTCATCCGCGTCTTGTGTTTGGGCAGTTCGTAGGGCGGCAGGTTGGTTTGGCGGTAGGTCCGCCCCGTGGCGATCGGCTGGTCAGGATCGCCGTCCAAAAAGCTGATGATCAGTTCCTGATTGATCCGAGGCACGGCCATGGCGCCCCAAGTCGCACCGGCCCAGCCTTGGGCCACACGAATCCAGCACGAGCTCTGGTCGTTGTTTTTGTCCGAGCGATCCCAAGGAAACTGCACCTTGACCCGGCCCCATTCATCGCAATAAATCTCTTCACCGGGAGGCCCAACCACCGTGGCGATCTGCGGGCCGTCGATGCAGGGTTTGTCGCGCATCGGAGCCTTCCAGTCCGAGGTCCAGCGGATGGCACTGGCTTTCAACGAGTAAGAGGTTCCGAGGCCGCTACCAAAGGATTCTTCCTGCAAACTGGTGTGCTGCTTGCCCTCGTGCTTGATGGCGATGGTGCGCCAACGATCATTGAAGTCCTCGCGGGGATGATCGTTGAGGTCGAAGGCCAACCCCGGTTGCAGACGTTGATCGTCGCCTTCCACATGGGCCAATTTGGCGTCGTTGCGCAGGGCTGCCAGGCGGGTCTTGGTAAAGGGCTTGCCGGCGATATCCCGTTTGTAGCGCCCGGGATAGTCGTACCGTTCGTAGTCCTTGTGCTGGTTGTTCAGGTCCTGGTCGCCGGTGGCGGTGTGTTGCTGGTTGTAGCGCGGGTGGGTGAAGGTGTAGTCGCGCTGTACCTGCACGGCAGTGCGCACCTGTTCGGTGTAGTGGAAGCGGGTCAGGGCCGGCTCCATGGAATCGCCGCCACCCATGGGCTGGTAGATCACCGGACAGTCGGTGTGGGTGCCGATGGTCCCCAGTCCGCCGACGCGGTCGGTCAGGATCAGCGTGTGGCCGTCGGCGCGGTGTTCGAAGGTGTAGAGCAGGCCTTCTTCGGCGGCGAGGCGGGCGATGAAGTCGAGGTCGGTTTCGCCGGCCTGCACACAGTATTCGCGGGGTTGGTGCTCGAAGCAGATTTCGCTGCGGATGTCGGTGAGCTTTTGTTCGGCGAGCACGTTGATGATGATGTCGGGCACGGTCTGGCTCTGGAAAATCCGCCAGTTGGAACGCAAGTCGAAACGCTTCAGGGTCGGCTCGACCACGGCGGTATAGCGGGTGCGGCGAAAGCCGGTGTCGCCTTGTTGGAACAGGCTGACCAAACCATGGACGTAGCGCACCGGGGTGTCGTCGCGCCAGATGGTGAACACGGCGGCCAGGTCGAGCATGCGGTAGAAGTCGATGGCTGGGTGGTGACTGACCAGCTCCAGTTCGAGTTTGAAGGGCTGGGAGAGTCCTTCTTCAAGGGTAAACGAGACCACTTCGAAGGGATCGCCCCGCAGCGGTTCGAAGGTGTAACGCAGGTCGCTTTGACGGGGCATGAGACCTCCTTGTGGTGAGTGAGGGGGCAGTTGATCAGTGGGGACTGAACATTCCGCCGCCTGCGCGGCGGAACGTGCCGGTTGGCGATTAAGCCGGTTTGCGCCAGTCGTCGGACGCTTCGGTGCCGGCTACGACATGGCTCCAGCTGACCTTGCGATACGCCAGGCTGGTCTTGATCAGTTGGCTGTAGTTTTGGTTGTCGCTGTTCTGGGCATGGGGCAGCACGGTGTGGATGTCGACGACGGTGGCGTCTTCCAGTTTGGTGGTGAAGAAGTGCTCCTGTTTGCCATCGGTCGAGGTGCGGAACCACTTGACCTCAACGGTCGGCAGCATTTCCCCGGTGGCCAGGGCCTGATAGAGCAGCGGCGAGGCTTTGCTCAAGGCGCTGGTGAACGTCAGCGGCTTGTGCACCCGTTGTCCGGATGGCTGACCGCTCTGTGGATCGGTGGGGGTACCGATTGCGTGGTCGATTTCCTGGGCGAGGATTTCGTCTTCGTGACCTTCCACATAAACGTTGCCCACCGAGTCAGCGGTGAACGCGCCCTTGGTGATATGCCCTTGGTTTTTGCCGTGGATGCTGATGTACGCGGGTGTTGGCATGACAAACTCCTTGTCGCGATCAAGTAACGACCCTTGTAGGTCGCGGGTTATGGCCGACACGGCCATGGCTTTGCAGGCGCTCGGGATGAGTGCGCTGAAAATCGGTTACAGGTGCAGCACCCGCTCCAGCGACACCAGCACTTGCTGGGTGATGGTGTTCAGGCGGATGGAGTAAATCGTGTAGGCCACCGTCAGCACGACGGCGGCCATAGCCCAGGGCGTCCACAGCGGCCAGGCGCGTTTGATTCGGTAGTTGCGCGGCGCGACGTTTTTCAGCGGGTCGGTCAGGCGTTTGGGTGTCTCGCCGCGCAAGGGGCGCAACAGGCCGTGCAGTTGGTCGATGATTTTCTGTATTTCGTCATCGCCGTTGATATGGACGCCGTATTTCCCTTTAAGACCGGAGATCAGGCACTGGTACATGAACTCCAGCACGTGCTGGTATCGGGCCGCTTCGGGGATCATGTTGTTCATCACGGTGAAGAATTTTTCACCACCTTGGGTTTCCCCGTGGAACTGGCTGAGCAACGAGCGTGCACTCCAGCTGGAGAGCTTGCCCCAGGTGGTGCGCATGACCACCTCGTCCACCAGCAGGCACAGGCTGTAGGAGTAGGCCTTGAGCATGCCAGCGTCGTAGTCGAGCAGGCTGACTTCCTCCATGATTGTGGTGATCTGGTTGCTGACACTCAGGTACAGCGCAGGTACGTCATCGTGCTGGTCCAAACGGCGCAGGCGGATGACCAGGCCGATCAGCGGCGTGGCGGCATCGCACAGCGGGTTCCAGGCCACGCCGCGCAAGTCGAATTCAGGGTCGGCGAGCAGCACGGGCGGCTTTGGCTTGGTCTGCTCCTTAACGGAGTCCGGTTCTTTGCTGCCGGTCGCCTGTTGCAAATAACCCAACAGCTGATGGTTGCCCGCAGGTGGCGGGGTTTTGGTGGGCGTTGCTTCACTCATCTCTCTCACTCCTGATCGCCCAGAACTGCAACTCCAGTTCCGGGAATTCACCGGCAATATGAAAACCGAACCCGCTGCCACTGCTCAGGCTTTGCCAAGCGGGGTGATGCCGGTCGAGCTCGAAATAGCTGAATCCGGCATGGAAGGGCAGGTGCCGCGGCGCCACCGGCAGCGGCCGCAATGGGATGCCCGGCAGTTGCAGGCTGACCAGTTGCTCCAGCCCTTCGGTAGAGGTGATCTTGATCTGCTTGGGCAGTTGCTGACGCAGGGTCTCGGCGGGCAGTTCGGCGCGCACTGCCAGAATGAATTCGGCGTTGTCCAGCAGGCGTTTGTCGTTCAAGGCGGCGCTGCGCACGCCGTATTGCTGCTCGATGATCGGCAACGACACGGCGCGCGGTTGCAACACGGTGCCGAGGGCGCGGCGCAGGGTGTGTTCCAGCACCTGGAAGGATTCGCGCAGGTTGTCGTGCTGGTAGGCCGGGTATTCCTGGGGCAGGTGGCCCTCATCGGTAAAGGTCACCAGTTCACCGCAGGCCTGGGCCAGGGCGATGTACAGCCGCTCCGGGTGGACCTGATGCTGACGGGCCAGGTGCTGGAACAACGGGAACAAGCGGTTGAGGGTTTGCAGCAGGTTGAAGTCAGTGACATCAGCCACACCCGACTGCCCCGGTGAACCGATGCGCTGGGCCAGGTTCTTGGCACGTTCACGCATCAGGCCGGCCACTTCACCCAGGTAGCGGTGCAGTGCCGGCACCGCTTGCAAGGACAGGCTGGTGGGGTAGAAATGCTCGTCCATCACCAGGCTGCCGTCCGGGCGTTTGTCTTTGATTCTGCCCAGGGCAATGCCGGTGAAGGCACTGCGGTCGCTGCGTTCGAGCATCAGTTGCAGGTTGGGCATGGCCAGGTCCATGCCGACCTGATCGCCGTCATCGCTGTGGGTGTCGCGGATTTCCTCGCGGCGGGCGATGTAGCGGCTGTTGCCGTACTGGTCGGGCCAGCGCACTTCGAGGGCTCCGTTGGAGCGCAGTGGCAGGGCCAGGTAGACGATCTGGCCGACCGCGCTGCTGTCAGCGATCTCCAGCGGGGAGGGCGGCGCCAGGTCGTGGGGAATGTCGAAGACACTGCCATCGGGCATGATCCCGCGTGCCCGGGTAATGGCGATTTTGCCGAAGCTCAGGTATTCGTCGTTCAACGTCATTTCGCTGAAGCCATAGAGCGCGTCGTTGAGGCTGTGCAGGCGCTGGTGCACGGCGGCTTCGGCGGCGCGGGCCTGTTGCTGGAAGTGCTGGGGTTTGACGAACAAACCTTCATGCCAGATGACGGGGTTGCGTGAACTCATCGGTAATTACTCTGGGCAAAAACGGCTGGAAAAGGCGTCATCGGGTTTCTCCTTTAAGCTCGACCTGATCGGCGTTCAGATGCACCAGCACGGCGTACTGGCGGCCCTTTGGCTCGACGCGCAAACGCTGTTTCCACTGGCCGACATCGCTGTTGTGGTAATGGGCGATCACCGCGATAAAGCGGGTGTCGTCGTCCAGGGCGCGCAGGTCGATGAACTTGAACTGACCGGGCTGAAGCAGGTAATCGTCGGCGCGGACATAGGTGCTGCCGAGGGTGTCTTTCAGGTCCTCGGTTATCGCTTGCGGACTGGCGTTGACCAGCAGCGAGTCGTCGGTCAGTTGCAACACCTTGAAGGCGATCGGCGTGGCGACGTGCTGCATGGCCGGATCGCCCCACGGCGTGGTCAGGCTCACGCCTTCGGCGTCGTAATCACCCAACAGCGTGTCTTCCAGCGGCGACATCGGCACGACGGGCTCTGGTTTCAGACTCAAGGGCGACTGGGCCGGCACGCTTTCGTACAGATGACCGAGCAGGGTTTGCACTTTGTCCGTCAGCGCCTGCGCACTGGCGGCCTGCACGTTCAGGGTGTAAGGGAGCTGGCTCTCGCCTTCATCCGGTGCCGTGCCGGTGCTGATCAGGCGCGGGTTGACGTTGTCGTTGGCGTACAGGCTCAGGGAATAGCGGCTGGGCTGATCGTCGGGGCCGCCGACCGGGATCGATGGGGTCCAGATCACCTGGCCGATCTTTCCGAGCATGGTGCAGCCGCCCAGGGCCAGGCAGGCCAGCAACAGGGTGCCCAGGCGCAGGTTGCTGAACCGGCTGACGCTGCGCTTGGGCGCGGTCATGCAACTGTCAGGCAAAGGTTCGGGCGGCAGTGCTTCATGCATCGCCCGCAGCGGGTCGCCTTGCTCGGCGAAATCCACGGGCCGACAAAGGCGCTCGAATTCTGCGCAAATGGCAGGTCGTCCATCCGCCGGTGGCCTGCTAGGCGCATCTTCCTGGTGCCACACGTGCATGCCCTCAGGGTGGTCGCCGAGCAGCTCGTCGAGCGAACGCTGCCCTGGGGCATGCTCACCCAACTGCACCGCGACCTGGTACGCACCAATCTGCAACCGATCACCATCGTTGAGGCTCACCGCAATGTTGCGTCCCAACGGCAAGTCATGGCCATTGGCGTAGGTACCGCCGCTGCGGTCGATCACGCAAAAGCGCCCTTCGACGACGCGAATATCACAGTGGTTGGGCCATACACCGTTCTGGCGGTCCTCCAGGCGCCAATCCGCTGTAGCACTGCCGATGCTACCGCCCTGTCGGCCAAACCGGTGAAGGGGCAAATACCCGTGCAGCAGCTGCGCAGGATTGGTGATAAGCAAGGTCAGCGTCATGCGCGCCCCCGAATCCGCACCACGGCGGGATAGCGGTGGCGCTGATGTTCGATAAAACTGGTCCAGCCCAGGTGGGTGCCGCTGGCGCGTTGCAGGTTGAACGGCGGGACGTCTTCTTCGCGCAGCCCCAGTTCCAGGTCGTAGGCGGTGGCATCGCGCAGGAGAAAATCCATTAACTGGCGCAAGCGCCCGAACTGATCGCCGCTGGGCAAGAACTGACGAAAACGCGCCTGGGACAAGTCGGGGATCACCAGGGTGAACTTGCTGGCGCGGGTCCTGCTGCGATCGCCCACCACGAAATCGTTGCCGAGAACACCGTTGGCCTTGCCAAGTGACAGGCGCTGGCGCTGCGGCAAACTCACCGAGCGCGCCTCGAACTCACGGATGTGCACGCCGTGCAGGTCGAAGCAATGCGCGACGATACCGGACACCACCGAGGGCGAGCGGCTGCGGCTGGCGATCAAACCAGCGAAGCTCAGCAGGCGGCCCCACGGTAGGGGCGTCGCACCGCGCAGGTCGTTGTCGTTCAGCCCGACCATGGAAAATACGTAGCGCGAAAAGCGGTCGCTGGCCTCGGCCTGAAAGCGAATGTAGTAGCGGTTCTTGCGCCAGCTGGTGTGCAGCAGGGTCAGCAAGCGATGGTTGAAAAAATCCATGAACGCTGGACGAATCCCGCGCTCCTGGGCCTGCTCGTAAGCCAGTCGGTCCAGGTAATAACCGGGCAGCGGCGAGTCTGTGCCGTGCAGGCCAAAGAAGCTGGTCTGCAAGCGATAGCGCACCTCTTCGCGGTCCTCCTCAATGCGTGCCGCCTCGACCACGTCGGAGGCCGGAAAGCCCAACCCCGCATGGCTTTGCAGGCGCACGCGCCGACGCGTCGCCGCACTCAAGGGACGTGCTTCCAGGTCGTCGCCATGCAAGGCGTGCAAATGCTCCAGCAGACGGTGAAACGAATAGTTCCGCGCGTCGGCCAGCAGCACATCGGCTAGATCACGGGTTGTCTGCCGGTCAACAGTGGCCATTCATAGCACTCGTTGTTGGTGGTATTGATCACTTCCAGGCGATGGAAGGAATTGATGCTCGCGTACAGCGCGAAGAAGTGCGAAAGCACACTGGCGAACAGGTACAGCTCGCCTTCGCAGAGAAAGGCGTTCTGGTTCAGTTGCAAACGGGTTTGTACGCCGCGCACCGGCAAGCCCTTCATCAGCCAGTCGATGGGGGTGGTCACTGCATTCTGGATACCGTTGAGGCGTTTGCGGGTAGCGCGGGCCTGTTGCAGGTCGTGCAGGGCGGCGAAGTCATAGGCGCGGATTACCGCCTTGAGCGGCTCAGCCGACAGCAACGACAGGTAGTTCAGCGACAGGTTGGAAATCAGCGTCCAGTGCAGGCTGGCATCCAGCACCGGCCGGTAGCTTCGGGTCGGCGCAATCAGGTTGGTGTAGGTGGCAAACGACGGCGTGATTTCGGTGGACAGCGACACATCACCCACCCCCAGCAACTGCGGTAGGTCGCGGTTGGTGCAGGTCAGCTCAATCGAGGCTGCTTCACGTTGGCCGATGTACAGGCTCTCGTCGCCACGCACGAAGGCGATGCGATGGCGCAAGCCTTCACGCCCGTGGGACTCCTCGATATGTGTGCGGAAATACAGTGCCGTGCGGCCCCGCGCATGTTCGATCTCATGCTGAAACGACTCGAACGGGGTAAAGCGCCGCAATGGATCACCCTTGCGCTCCTTGTCGGCGGCATCCCAACTGGCCACCTTGTCGACGCTGAAAATCTCGTAGGCTTCGGGGCGGTTGCCGCTGGGGCTGATACGCCGTTCCAGACTGCGCCCATCCAGCGCAATCGGATTGGCGTCGTGACGGAACAGGTTGACCGCCGGCGCGCAGTACAAGTGCAGATCGCTGGTACGCAGGCGAATATCAGGCGGCATGGGCCGGCTGAACTGAAATTCAAAGCGCAGACGGGTGGCGCTGACCTCGGGCCAGACGCGCGCCAGTTGGGTCAGGCTGAAAAAGTGAAAACGCTGCGGGAACACAAAATACTCCTGCAGGATCCGGTAGCCATCGAACACATTGCGCGGGTAGGGCAGCAGCGCCTCGTCGGGTGTGAAACCTGGAAAGCCGATAGCGTTGGCCGACAGGCGATAGCTTTGCTTATCAATGTGCAACGTGACGCTGTCCAGGTAGTGGGCGAGCCACAGGTACAACGTCTGTGCAGTGGCGTTATCCCCGCCCAGATGAAAATCCAGCTGGTCGCAGGCCATGCTGGTCAGCGGTTGCTCGGTCAACACCTTGAGGTCGATGCGCATCACCGAGGCTTCGCGGCTGTGGGCATCGCTGACGTCCTGCAACGCCAATGGGTACAGGTTGACGTCAGTGCAGGTACGAAACTGGCAGGAGATGCCATCCACCGGTTTGGCAAACAACGGCGTGCCTTTGGGGATCACCTGGCGCTGGCTGATCGCATCCGGCAACGGTGTAAAACGGATGATGGTCGCGCTGGGCAGGGGCCGCAGGTAATTGGGCCAAAGCATCTGCAGCAGCGGACGGGTCAGCTCCGGCAAATCGTCGTCGATCTTCAGGCCCAGCTTGGCGGTGAGAAAGGCAAAGCCTTCCAGCAATCGCTCCACGTCGGGGTCGCCGGCCTCGTCGCCGAGAAACTGCGCCAACTGTGGGTTGTCCTCGGCAAACTCGCGACCGAGTTCGCGCAGGTAGCGCAGCTCCTCGGCAAAGCGTTGTTTCAAGTCCATTGCATCCTCATCTCACGCGGGTGTAGCCGTCGCGGCCATGCATGGCCACCTCGATCTGCACCTGTTCTTCCTTGTGGTGGACCCGCACCTGGCAATCCAGGCGAAAGTTCAGCTCCAGCGGCAGGTCCGGGTCGGGCTGATAGCGCACGCCCGTGACCCTGATGCGCGGTTCAAACGCTTCCACCGAACGCCGGATATCGGCGCTGATGGCTACCACCAGATCACTGCTGGCCTGGGTGACGCCGTTGAAATCGCGCAGGCCCAGTTCAGGGCTGCTTTGCGAGCAGCCCTGACGTGAGTTGAGCACCTGTTCCAGGTGGCGTTTGATCGCCGCGACCCGCTGGTGCGCCTGTTCATCCGCGCTGCCGGGGCGGTAGCGCGGTGCGTCGGGCTCCAGGCGTTCGAACAGGCTGCCGCCCACTTATTGGGTGTCCAGCCGACCGACCAGGGAAATCTCGAAGTTGGCGCCCATGTACTTGAAGTGCGGGCGCACGGCCAACGACACCTGGTACCAGCCCGGATCGCCGGCCACGTCCTGCACGACGATTTGCGCGGCACGCAAGGGCCGGCGGCTGCGCACGTCGGACGAAGGGTTTTCCTGATCGGCGATGTACTGCTTGAGCCAGGTGTTCAACTCGCGTTCCAGATCCTGGCGCTCCTTCCAACTACCGATCTGCTCGCGTTGCAGCACCTTGATGTAGTGGGCCAGGCGATTGACGATAAACAGATAGGGCAACTGCGTGCCGAGCTTGTAGTTGGTCTGGGCCTCCTGGCCTTCGCGGGTCTTGGGAAAGTTCTTCGGTTTTTGTACCGAGTTGGCAGAGAAGAACGCCGCGTTGTCGCTGTCCTTGCGCATGGTCAGCGGGATGAAACCGGCTTCGGCCAGCTCGAATTCCTTGCGGTCTGAGATCAGCACTTCGGTCGGGATCTTGGCCTGTAACTGGCCGAGGGACTCGTACAGGTGCACCGGCAAATCATCCACCGCGCCGCCGGACTGCGGGCCGATGATGTTCGGGCACCAGCGGTAGCGGGCGAAGCTGTCGGTGATGCGCGAGGCCATCAGGAACGCGGTGTTGCCCCACAGGTAGTTGTCGTGGTTGCCGTCGACGGTTTCGTCATAGCCGAAGCTGCGCGTTGAATTGTCGTCGGTGCTGTAGGGCGGGCGCAGCAAGAAGCGCGGCAGGGTCAGGGCCAGGTGGCGGGCATCTTCGGATTCGCGCAGGCTGCGCCATTTGGTGTGGCGTGGGCCTTCGAAAATGTCGCTGACCTCCTTGAGGTCAGGAAGACCCTGGAAGCCTTCCAGGTTGAACAACTCGGGACCCGCAGCCGAGACAAACGGTGCATGGGACATGGCGCCGATGGAAGCCACATAGCTGAGCAACTTGATGTCTGGCGAGCTGGGGCCAAAGGTGTAGTTGCCAACGATGGCGCCCACCGGCTCGCCGCCAAACTGACCATAGCCGGCGGTGTAGACGTGCTTGTACAAGCCGCTGCGGGTGATGTCGCCGGCGTTGTCGAAGTCGTCCAGCAGCTCGTCTTTGGTAACGTGCAGCATTTCCAGCTTGATGTTCTCGCGAAAGTCCGTGCGATCCACCAGCAGCTTCAGCCCGCGCCAGGCCGATTCCAGTTGCTGGAACTGCGGCTGATGCAGGATGACGTCCATCTGCTTGCCCAAGGCGCGGTCGATTTCGGTAATCATCTGGTCAACCCGGTGCTTGTTGACCGGCTGCTGGTGATCGCCGCTTTGCAGGATTTCGCTGATGAACGCGGCCACGCCTTGGCGGGCCACGGCATAACCTTCCTGAGACGGACGCATGGTGGTGTTGGCCAGCAGTTGGTCGAGCAACGACAGGGGTTCGTCAGCCACCAATACTTGGGCGGCGGCGCTTTCCATAGGCATGGGGAGTACTCCGTTGAGAAGGGTGTTCAAGTCAGTTGTTGGGTGCGTCGAGCACCAGGTTCAGTTCGCTGGCCAGACGTTGGCGGGCGGTTTCATCGGTCAGCAGGCTTTGCAGGTGTTTGCGGAAGGCCGGGACATTGCCCATGGGGCCTTTGAGTGCAATCAGGGCTTCGCGTAATTCCAGCAACTTGTTTAACTCCGGCACTTGGCGGGCGATGGCGTCAGGGCCGAAGTCATCGATGCTTTTGAATTGAAGTTGCACATTCAAATCGGCGTCATGGTCGTTGTTCAAAACGCACGGAACGGCCATGTCCAGAGCAACTTCGGCTTTGGTCAGTACTTCGTTGAAAGTGTCTTTGTCTATTCGAACGGATTGCCGATCTTCAAGGGCGGTTAGTTCGCCGTGGCCTTTGAAGTCACCTGTGATCAATAACTTTAATGGTAACTCAACTTCAGCCTGTTGATCGCCCGTGGCCGGGACGTACTTAATGTTGACGCGTTCTTTTGGCGCGACAGAGCCATGAGATTTCGACATGAGAAAAATCCTTTTCGGAAGGTCGGCGTATTAGAAACAGCTGTCGCGGAGTTTGTCATGTAGGACGAAGCGGACGCGATTCGTGGCTTTCGGATGTAGGAAAAATGCCAAATAGTGGTTTTGTAATTTTTCCTACGTTTTTCATGGATCGGTCTGAAGGGCGTCTCTTTTAATTCAGATATTAATGACGAGTTGTTCGTCTTTTACTTGCCTAAAATTCGTAGTCGGGTGACGCTCGATAAGTTAATTGAATGAACTTCCGGTCGGGCTGCGTTAGTTAAAAAACTGCAGCAGCGCCCGGTTCGGATTTCGCTAAGGCTTATCAGGAGGCGTTGATGCACAACGGATGGCGAGGATGGAAATGGGGGCTTTGCCTCGCGGTTGTGGCCGTAATAGAAGCGCAGGCAGCGACCCAGGATTGCCCTGCCATCGTCTCGCCCTTGAAGCGCCTGGAATGCTTTGATCTGGCGGCCGGCACGCCCATTCATCAGCCACCTTCGCCGCTACGAGCCTTGGGCCGGGTGCTGCCGATTGTCGATCTGGTGCAGCGCAATGAAGCCAGGCGTCCTGCGGAGGATCAGCGTTTCCTGTTGTCGTCATTTCCGGAGCCGGACAACGATCAGCAACAACGCATCGTAATCTCAGCCCCAGCGTTGGGCGCGCTACCACCTCGGCCTTACCTGGCCATCAGTTGCGAATCGAAAATCTCGCGCCTGCAACTGGTGCTGGATGAGCCGGCCAAACCGAACAAGATTCGCATCCAACTGTTCAAGGATGAACGCCCGGTCTCCGCGGCCTATCAGTGGCAGGTGCTGGACGACGCCGGCCTGGTGGTCGATGCCGGGCGCGGGCTACAGGCGATTGCCTTGTTGCGCAACATGGGCGGCGGCCAGCGCCTGCGACTGGAGAGCGACTATCCGCGGCTGCACGGCCTGGTCTTCGACGCTGAAGGGCTGGGTGAGTTGATCGAGCAGGAGCGCCAAGTATGTCGCTGGTAATCGACGTGCCAGCGGACACCGTCAAGTTGTTGCTCACCCCCATCGACCCGAAGCAACCCGCCGGGCATTTCGATGTGGAGGACGAAACCTACCAGAGCATCGACCAGGAGATGGTCAAGCTCGGCGGCCTGCGTGAAGGCGACATCGACTGGCCGTATATTGACGAAGCGTCCCGCCAGTACCTGGCGACCCAGTGCAAGCACTGGCGCGTCGTCGCGCACCTGCAAGTGGTGTGGCTGCGCACCCGCCAATGGGCGCGCTGGGCCGATGCCCTGGGTTTGTTGGCCGGCATGGTCGAACTGTATTGGGACAGTGCCCACCCCAAGCCCGGCCCCACCGGTTACCTGAACAAGCGCAAGCAAGTGCAGCGCCTGTTGGGCGACCTGGGGCAGGTGTTGCCGGCCCTGGAGCGCAGCAGTTTTGAACCGGCCTACCAAGCCGCGGCGGAACTGGCCCTGGCCAATCTGCAACGCTGTGTCGAAAGCGCCAAGCTCGACCCTGCGCCGCTGGACGCGTTGCAACGCCAGTTGGACAAATACAGCGAGCCGGTCGTTGCCACTGAGTCCGCCCGTGCGACCACGTCCAGCAGTGTGCTGGAGTCAGCCTTTTTCACCAGCCACAAACCGCAAGCGCCGAGCAATGAGCGCGAACAACGCCGCGCCGTGTTGAACATGGCCGAGCAGATCAATCAACAAGACCCCTACGACCCCACCGGCTACCAACTGCGACGCTTCGGCCTGTGGTCGCATTTGCGTACTGCGCCGCTTATTACCCGCGACCGTCGCACCGAATTGACCGCTGTGCCCAAAGATATCGTCGACGGTTATCAGGACGCGCTGAACCACAACGCCATTGAGCCGAACCTGCTGCTGCGCATCGAAAAAAGCGTCTGCGCCTCGCCGTACTGGCTACGCGGCAGTTATCTGGCCGCCGAGGTCGCCTCGCGCCTGGCAATGGAAGAAGTAGCCGGCGCCCTCCGCCAAACCTGTGAACGTTTCGTCTGCCGCCTCCCGGCCCTGCTGGAATTGTGCTTTAGCGACGGCACTCCGTTCGTGGATGCGCAAACCCAAGCCTGGATAACCGGCGCCGACCAGGCGCAAACCACCGGCAGCCCGGTGCAGGAGTACGCCGGCCTGCGCGACGAACTGGCCAGCCAGCTAAACACCGAAGGCGTGGAAGTGGTGCTGCTGCGCCTGCAGGAGCTGCACGCCACCCAAGATGCCCCGCGCCAGCGCAGCTACGCCACGGTGATTGCTGCCGACTTGCTGGCCTCGCGTGGCCTGTCGTGGCTGGCGGACGACCTGTACGCCAGCGTTGCACGGTTGATGCGCGAGACCACGGCGCTGGGGTGGGAGCCGGAGTTGTACCGGAAAGTGGCGCAACCCATCGACGACAGTCATTTGATCAAAGCGGTTAAGGAGTAGGAGCGATTTATGGGGATGGTCTGGGGTTACCTCAAACGCTGGGGCCTGCCGGTGCTGCGTCAGTTCAACCAAGCGGTGCCAGTGTTGGTGCTGCTGGGCGTGGTGTTCTTGCTGATCGCCATCTGGTGGTTGGGCCCGCAGTGGACCTGGCGTGAGCATCAGCCGCTGGGTGAACTGGCGATGCGCGTCTCGGCCAGTGTCGTGGTGCTGGTGGTGCCACTGCTGATCTGGGCATGGCGGGTGCGTAATCGTTATCAGCGTTTGCAGGTTGAACGTCAGCATGAGGCCGCGGTGCAGGCCGATCCTTGCCTGCCTTATATCGAGGCGCAGGAACGGGCCCTGGATCGGAGCCTGGGCAATTTGCTGAACAATATGGAGCGCCGCCGTTCGCTGTATCAGCTGCCGTGGTACCTGGTACTTGGCGAGGAAAATGCCGGCAAGACCAGCCTGATCACGCGTTCCAACCAGAGCTTTGCCTTGTCTCATGTGACTAAGGCTGGGGTCAGGGTCCATCAGGAAGAGCAACTGGCCTATTCGGTGGACTGGTGGATCGGTGACGAGGCGGTGTTGATTGACCCACCGGGTGAGTTCCTCAGTCACTCGGATTCACCGGCTGAAGACATCGAGCAGCAGGGTAAGGTCAAACCGGTATTGCCTGCGGGCACCCACTCGCGTCTATGGCGACACTTGCTCGACTGGTTGACGCGCAACCGTAGCCGTCGCGCGTTGAACGGCGTGGTGTTGGTGATTGATGTGCAGGCTTTGCTGGCGCAGCGTCCCGAACAACGCAAGGCCCACGCGAACCTGCTACGCACCCGGCTGTTTGAGCTGACGCGGCAGTTGGGCACGCGCTTGCCGGTGTACGTGACACTGAGCAAGTTCGATCTACTGGAAGGCTTCGAAGAGTTTTTCGCCCGCTTGTCGCGCACCGGACGCGAAGACCTGTTGGGCTTCACCTTCAGCCTGGACGCTGTGGATGATTTCGATGCCTGGCTGGCGGAACTGACGCGCCAATACCAAACCTTTGTCGACTGCCTGACCGAGCAGGTTTTCAATAGCACCAGGGCGTCGCGCACGTTGGATGAGCGTGATCGCTTGCAGGCGCTGATGCATCAGACGGCGGGGTTGCGTCCGGCCCTGTTTGGCTTCCTCAGCGAAATGCTCGGCAGCGATCGTTTCACCACCCCGGCGCTGGTGCGTGGGCTGTATTTTTCCTCGGTCTTGCAGCAAGGCACCCTGAGCAACGCCTTCGTCAAAGAAGCAGGGCAAGCCTATCAACTGCCGCCACCGCCACCCGAGGTCAAACCCGCCGGTGGCACGGCGATTTACTTTGCCCAGCAACTGTTCCACCGGGTGATCTACCCGGAAGCGGGCCTGGCGGGCGATAACATCAAGGTGGCCCGCACCAAGCGACGATTGCTGATCGCCGGGTTCAGCGTTGCATCCTTGGGCTGCCTCGTGGTCCTCGGCACCTGGCAGTATTACTTCAATATCAACCGTGACAAGGCCGCGAACGTATTGGCCCAAAGCCAGGAATTCAGTGGCCGGAACATCGACGTCCGGGTCGACCCCACCGGGCGCAACCTGTTGCTGCCTCTGGATCAGATTCGCGATGCGGTGCTGGTCTACGGCGACTATCGCCAAGCATGGCCGTTGATCTCGGACATGGGCTTGTATCAGGGGAGGGCAATTGGCCCCACCGTGGATGAGGCCTATCTGAATCTGCTGTCCAAACGCTTCCTGCCGGCGATTGCCAGCGGGGTGCTCGATGCCATCAACACCGCGCCCGCCGGCAGCAACCGACAACTGACGGCCTTGCGCGTCTACCGCATGCTCGAAGAACGGCAAAACCGCCGCCCGGCGATTGTCGAAGAATGGGTCGCCAAACAATGGCAGCGTGCCTATCCGGGCCAGGGTCAGTTACAGGCGGATCTGATGAGGCACCTGGGCTACGCGCTGAAATACGCCGATGCAGACCTGCCGCACTACCGTGAACGCATTGCCCAGGTGCAACAGCAATTGCGCCAGTTGCCCATGGCCGAACGGGTTTACATGAGCCTGAAGCAGGACGCCCTCGAGCGTTTGCATCGCCCGCTGGACCTGCGCAATGAGGTCGGCCCCGCGTTCGATATCGTCTACCGTCCACTGAACACCGATCAAGAAGGCAGTGGCCTGCAGTTGCCGCCGCTGCTCACCGCCAAGGGCTTCAAGGACTATTTCGAACCCGGCACCGAGGGCATCATCGAACTGGCGATGATCGACCAGTGGGTGCTCGGCGAACGCCAACGCCTGGACTACTCCGACGAAGACCGCAAAGTGCTGACCCAACGTGTCCGCGCCCTGTACAGCGCCGACTACGTGGACAGCTGGCGGCGGGCGCTGAATCAGTTTGCGGTCACCGATTTCGATGACCTCAGTCACGGTGTGGCGGTACTGGAACAAGTCACCGGCCCGGCCGCACCGCTACGACGGTTGCTGGCAACCCTGCGTGACAACAGCGTGATCTACCCGGCCGTGCCCTTGGCTGAAGGGCAAGCGCCGCTCAAGCTGGACAAGTTGCCGGAGGGGCAACA
The DNA here is from genome assembly GCF_014268545.1 of Pseudomonas sp. SWRI81. Classification (NCBI taxonomy): domain Bacteria; kingdom Pseudomonadati; phylum Pseudomonadota; class Gammaproteobacteria; order Pseudomonadales; family Pseudomonadaceae; genus Pseudomonas; species Pseudomonas sp. SWRI81. The sequence continues at coordinate 79,008 of NZ_JABWQS010000011.1, read as the reverse complement.
ACAGGCGGCAGTGATTCGGCGCGCGTTCTCCAGTCTCTCAGAGCTGATCAGCGCACGAGGCGAGCAGCCGTCCTATTACGAAGAGACCCTGCGCTCGGTCAGCGCCGTCTACGACTACGCCAAAACCGTGCACGACAACCCCGATCCCGGCAAGGCGGCGCTGAAAACCGTACTCAACCGCTTCTCCCTGGACGGTGCCGACCCCATCGCCAACCTGCAGCGCGTCGCCGTGGGCCTGCCCGAACCGCTGAACCAGCACGTCAAAAAACTCGCCGACCAGACCTCCCAAGTGTTAGTCATTGCGGCTTTGCGCGAACTGGAAAAACGCTGGGACAGCGAAATCTACAGCTTCTACCGCGACCGTCTGGCAGGGCGCTATCCGTTCAAGGCAAGTGGCGAGGATGCCTCGCTAGAAGACTTCGAAGCCTTCTTCGGCCCGCAGGGCCGACTGCAGCAATTCCACGATCAGTACCTGAACGTGTTCCTCAAAGACAACCTCGACGCCCTGTACTCCGACAGCCTCGGCGGTTACCTGGTGCGCAGCGACGTATTGGCGCAGTTGAAAAAGGCCGAGCGCATCCGCGACACCTTCTTCAACCACCGCGGCCACCTGGCCGTGCAACTGACCATCGAACCCGTGGCCCTGAGCGCCACCCGCCTGAGCAGCATGCTCAGCGTCGACGGCCAACTGATCCCCTACCAACACGGCGCACCGCAACGCACCGGGCTGGTGTGGCCCAACAGCCTGGGCAACACCAACGGCAGCCAACTGACGTTGGTGCGCAGCACCGGCAACACCGCCAGCCTCAGCTATCGCGGGCCATGGTCGTTGTTTCGGTTGCTTAGCCGCGGACGTCTGAACGGCCGTAACGATACCAGCGTGGACCTGACCTTCTCCGTCGCCGAGGGGCTGATGCGTTATCGCATTGGCGCAGAGAAGGCCAACAACCCGATTACCCAGCGCAGTTTTGAAGGGTTTGTGTTGCCGAGGACGTTGCTCGAAGAGCGACCAAAAAGGGCGCGCAGTGTTGAAATCACGCAGCGGTAAGAGGGGCAGCATGAGGCCATCACTCCCGCAGCGACGACTGACACTGTTAGTGCACCGGACAACCGCGTCCAGAAGACCGGATAAGGATTCAGAACTATCGAAAGCTGCCGCGAATTGAGTCGCGGCTATGCTTCCACACCGCCACATGCGGTTCCTGCAGGTAGCGCAGGTATTGATGTTCGCGAGTGTTGTTACCCGCACGGTCGTAGAACCATTGCAGTTTGCAGGCGGCGTTTTCGGCGAGCAGCAGGTTGCCGTTGCCGTCATAGGCGAAGGTTTCGGTCTGCCATTCAGGCCTTCCTTGTGCCCTGCATGGCGGGCGATCAGGCGGCCGAGTGGGTCGTACTCGAACTCGTTGACGCGGTCGCCATCGAGACGGCGGGTCGGCTGGTCGCTGCCGTGGTCGTACAGATAGTGGGTAGTTTGCTGGTCGAAGCCGGTTTCCTTGAGCAGGCGCCCGGCCGGGTCATATTTGAAGCTGGCGGTGCTGTTGTTTTCGTTGCGCAATTCGATCAGTTGGCCGAGGCGGCCCCAGCGGTAATCGAGGGTTGTGTCGTTGGCGTCCTGGCGCTGTTGGATCAGCCCGGCTTCGTTGTAGTGCCAGGTGGTGCGTTGGCGCAGGGCGTCGGTGTGGCTGAGCAGGCGGCCTTCGGCGTCGCGGTTTTTTACACGGGCAGGGGCATTGGCGCGATCAAGCCAATGCCGATGACGTCTGGTTGTTAAAGAGCGGTGCGCCTGTCAGCGATGTACGGCACCGCGCGAGCCGCTGGCGATCAGGGTCGCGCCGCAAGTGGTCTTCATGCCATCCAGCGCCACGGGAATGCCGTTGACTGAATAGGTGCAGCTACCTTCGGCAATCGGGAAGGGGCCTTTGCATAACGGGCACATCACCATGTGACCTTTGCCGGCCATGGGCTTGCCGTTGAGGTTAGTGTGGGGGATGGATTCGGTGACAATGCCACCGTGGTCGGTGGTGTCGCCGAGGCGAACAATATTTTTCAACCGAGGTACTCCTATTACACATCTTCTTTTTTCTGTTTTAATGGTGTTGGGTTGCGTGAGGTGATCTTAATTTGTTATCTCTTGCTAAGTTTGGATTTGTGGGGAGGCATACATGAGGTTGTGGGCTAAAGCGGTTTTAAGCGGGAAATATGTGCCTTGATTTTATTTATTTTTCCCGCTATATCAGATGGCCCTAAATACAAAAAGCCGTGTTCTGGATCATCAAACTCACCAATAGATTTCAATACAAAACCTTTTAAATTGCTAATTTCGCAAATAAGATTTATATCTTTAGTGATTGTTCCTGTCCATCCCGAGTTTAAAAAATTCGAAACTTCGCAATCCTTAGGCAGACCTACAATATATGAGCAACGCTCACTCAGCATGGCGGACAATGTAGACATTAGGGCCGGTTTGGACAGACTTACCGCCCCAAAAAATTTTATACCTTCCCTTCCTTCAATGACGAAATCTTGATAGTTTTTGCCATGAAGAATTTCAATTCCCCTTGCTTTTAAACCGCCCCATAATCTTCTGTGGCGGGTAATTCGATTATCTGGTTGCCATGAGCAATTCCCAATCAGGAGCCAAGTATCTTGTTCTGGTATTGCGCTATTAATGTTCGCATACAAATATTCTAGTATATCTAACTGAGTGGTGCGCCATGAAAGTTTTGTCGTTGTCCAGCTGATAGCGGATAGGCTGCATTTGTCTGGTTTTATAATTCCGTCAAGATTGATCAGGTCATTGCCCTGAAGCGCATTTTTAGTGCTGATAATTTTAATGTCAGTAATCATAGTGGTTGCCTGGCTCATCATTGAAATGAGCTCCTCTGTTCTGAGGATTCCCCATGCCGAAATTGTGTCCGTTAGAGTCATCTCTAATTCTTACAGTTTTTGTTCCACCCCCAGGAGCAGCAATCTCGTATTCATAAATCCTGCCAGGTTGAGGGTTTCCACGTCTGTCCACATTTTGCATGACCTTACTAGGCTGCTGGCTGGTCGGAATTCCTGATTTTCGCTTAGCCTCATTAAATGCACCCTTACGACCTGCACCGGAAGGAGTCATATTCTTGGGTGCGGAGTCTATCGTGTCACTGTCACAAGGACACCGCGTCAATCCCAGCGGATCAATCCATTCCACCGGATTGGGCGCATACGCATACACATTTAGTCCACCCGCAAACCCAATCGGATCCTTGCCAATAAACCGCCCGACCTGTGGATCATAGTACCGATAACGGTTGTAGTGCAGCCCGGTTTCCACATCGAAGTACTGGCCTTGAAAGCGTAACGGGTTGCGCAGATCCGCACGTTTGGCGCTCTCGCTGCGCTGCTCCTTGGCCAATCCCCAGACTTTGTAGACCCCGGCCCAGGCGATGTCGCCCTGTTCGTCGGTCAGTTCCATCGGCGTGCCGAGGTGGTCGCATTGATACCAGGCGAGCGCGCTGAAGCTCACCGGCTTAGGCTTGTGCTGCCACACCGGATCACGGTCGATGTCGTAAGCGCCTTCATAGGTCGGCTCGGGCAGCAGCTGAATGCTGCGTTGCTCCACCGCCTGCGCCACCGGCACAAAACTACCCGGTTCAAAAAAGTAGTGGGTCAGGCGTTCGCTCTTGTCGTTGTTACGGCTTTCAAAGGCCAGTACATCACCGTCCCAGCCGTAGATCGTGTAGCCACAGCCGTACTGTTCATCGAGCTTGGCGCGCTCCAGCTTGTTCCACATCGGCCCGGCTTCGCGGCGGTCGTGGTACTTGGCTTTGGACAGTTTGAACAGCCGCCTCCCCAGCGCGTCGTAGGCAAAGCTGACGGTCAGCCGGTCATCTGCGTAGCCGATCAGGCGGTCGTACAAATCCCAAGTGAAGTGAGATTTTTTGCCGTTATGCAGGCGCTCCTTGAGGTTGCCGCGTTCGTCGTAGCTGTAGTGGGTGCCGACGTAGTCGCGCAGCAGGTTGTCGAGCAGTTTGGATGGGCCGTACTGATTGGGACGACGCGGCGCCTGCGGGTCCAGCAGATTGCTGGCCGGATCGAAGGCGAAGGTCTCTTCGCCGCTGATGGTCTGGGCTGAGAGCAGGCGACCGAGCGGATCGTAGCGGTAGCTAAGGGCGCCGCGCCGGGTATCGTCGATGCGGGTCAGTTGGCCGGCGGCATCATGTCGGTAATTGCGTACCACCAGGCGTTGGGAGTCGCCGCGTTTTCCCAGCGCTTGTTCCTGTAGTTGACCGTTGGGCGTCCAGGCTTGCCGTTGTTGCAGGCCGTTGCCTTGGTCACGGCTGATCTCGCGGTGCAGGTTGTCGCGTTGGTAGCTGAGCAGCTCCTGATCGTCGGCCTTCAAAGCCAGCAGGTGGCCGCTGCCATAGGTCAGCCAACTGACCCGATGCCCATCCGGCCGGGTGGTGGCCATGCGCTGGTTGAGGGCATCGTATTCATGTTTCCACACCGCCACATGTGGTTCCTGCAGGTAGCGCAGGTACTGATGTTCGCGGGTGTTGTTGCCCGCACGGTCGTAGAACCATTGCAGTTTGCAGGCGGCGTTTTCGGCCAGCAGCAGGTTGCCATTGCCGTCGTAGGCGAAGGTTTCGGTCTGCCAGTCCAGGCCTTCCTTGTGCCCGGCATGACGGGCGATAAGGCGGCCCACCGGGTCGTACTCGAATTCGTTGACCCTATCACCGTCGAGGCGGCGAGTCGGTTGATTGCTGCCATGATCGTAGAGGTAGTGGGTAGTCTGCTGGTCGAAGCCTGTTTCCTTGAGCAGGCGCCCGGCCGGGTCGTATTTGAAGCTGGCGGTGCTGTTGTTTTCGTTGCGCAGTTCGATCAGTTGGCCGAGGCGGTCCCAGCGGTAGTCGAGTGTTGTGTCATTGGCGTCCTGGCGCTGCTGGATCAGCCCGGCCTCGTTGTAGTGCCAGGTGGTGCGTTGGCGCAGGGCGTTGGTGTGCGTAAAGAAATCGGCCTTCGGCGTCGCGGGTTTTTACACGGGCAGGGGCATTGGCGCGATCAAGCCAATGCCGGTGACGTCAGATTGTTAAAGAGCGGGGCGCCGATTAGCTGTGCACGGTACCGCGCGTGCCACTGGCGATCAGGGTTGCGCCGCAAGTGGTCTTCATGCCATCCAGCGCCACGGGAATGCCGTTCACTGAATAGGTGCTGCTACCTTCGGCAATCGGGAAAAGGCCTTTGCATAAGGGACACATCACCATGTGGCCTTTACCGACCATGGGCTTGCCATTGAGGTTGGTATGGGGGATGCATTCGGTGACAACGCCGCCGTGGTCGGTGGTGTCGCCGAGTCGAATTATCTCCGTCATTTCTTTGTGCTCACTCTGTTTGCCAAGTAATGTTTTAACGTCGAGAATTGATTTGCAGTGTCGATAAAAATGTTTTTCATCGCCTTATGGCTGTGTTTGGTTTTTTTTAACGAATTGCTCAATGTCATCCAGAGCATCTCTGGCGTGCCCGGAGAACTCTTTGGTTTTTAAGAGCTTGTTTAGTAGTGGGATAGTGGTGTTCATATTTATTGTTCTGTGAATTCGTGCTACATGCCCTAGGCATGTAATAGATAACTCAGTGATATTAGAGCTCTTTTTTGAGTTAATTTGCTCGCTGCATTTGTTTTGAATCCATTCTGGATCGTTTATGTTGAATGTCATATACATGATTGCATCTATGACTGTTTGCTCGTCATTAGATTTCAGTAGTAGTTCTATTTTGTCTTTGTCGTGAGCTTCTGGCATGGTTATCTCCTTATTTTTCCTTTGCTTGTGACTTGTTGTATTCTTTTTAGTGCGTTTTGTTGGTCGGTGTGAAGGTCACACCAGCATCGAACATGCCCATGGAATTCCTCGTCATCATTGGGGAGTGTTTGTGTCCTGTCCAAGACAACTAGTTCATTATTTTTGACGTCAACTCCAACTCTCCGAGGAGAGGAATCTTTGACTTGAATAGAGTTGTCCAATGCGGCCTGCCCATTTGAGGGGGCTCGACTTTTGACTGAGTTATCTGCTGTCCCATGATAAGGTGCGTCTTTATAGACTCTTGATAACCCAAGCGGATCAATCCAATCAATCGGATTCGATGCAAAAGCATAGACGTTGAGTCCTCCTGCAAACCCAATCGGATCCTTGCCAATAAACCGCCCCACTTGCGGATCATAGTACCGATATCGGTTGTAGTGCAGCCCGGTTTCCACATCGAAGTACTGTCCCTGAAAGCGCAGTGGATTGCGCACATCCGCACGCTTGGCGGTCTCGTTGCGCTGCTCCTTGGCCAGACCCCAAGCTTTGTAGACCCCGGCCCAGGCGATGTCGCCGTGTTCGTCGGTCAGTTCCATCGGCGTGCCAAGGTGATCGCATTGGTACCACGCCACGGCGCTGAAGCTCACAGGCTTAGGCTTGTGCTGCCACACCGGATCTCGGTCGATGTCGTAAGCACCCTCATAAACCGGTTCGGCCACCAGTTGGATGCTGCTCTGTTCAATGGCTTGCGCCACCGGCACAAAGCTGCCCGGTTCAAAAAAGTAGTGGGTCAGGCGTTCGCTCTTGTCGTTGTTGCGACTTTCGAAGGCCAGCACATCGCCGTCCCAGCCGTAGATCGTGTAGCCGCAGCCGTATTGTTCGTCGAGCTTGGCGCGCTCCAGCTTGTTCCACATCGGCCCGGCTTCGCGGCGGTCGTGGTACTTGGCTTTGGACAGCTTGAACAGCCGCCTCCCCAGCGCGTCGTAGGCAAAGCTGACGGTCAGCCGGTCATCTGCGTAGCCGATTAGGCGGTCGTGAAGATCCCAGGTGAACTGGGACTTTTTGCCGTTGTGCAGGCGCTCCTTGAGGTTACCGCGTTCGTCGTAGCTGTAATGGGTGCCGACATAATCGCGCAGCAGGTTGTCCAGCAGCTTGGAGGGGCCGTATTGATTGGGACGACGCGGCGCCTGCGGGTCCAGCAGGTTGCTGGCCGGATCGAAGGCGAAAGTCTCTTCGCCGCTGATGGTCTGGGCAGCGAGCAGTCGTCCAAGTGGATCGTAACGGTAGCTGAGCGCGCCGCGTCGGGTGTCGTCGATGCGGGTCAGTTGGCCGGCGGCGTCGTGCCGGTAGTTGCGCACCATCAGGCGTTGGGCGTCACCGCGTCTGCCGATGGCTTGTTCCTTCAATTGGCCATTGGGCGTCCAGGCCTGGCGCTGTTGCAGGCCGTTGCCTTGGTCGCGGGCGATTTCACGGTGCAGGTTGTCGCGTTGATAACTCAGAAGTTCTTGATCATCTACTTTTAGCGCCAGTAGATGGCCACTGCCATAGGTCAACCAACTGACCCGATGCCCGTCTGGGCGGGTGGTGGCGATACGTTGGTTGAGGGCATCGTATTCATGCTTCCATACCGCTACATGCGGTTCCTGCAGGTAGCGCAGATACTGATGCTCGCGGGTGTTATTACCCGCGCGGTCGTAGAACCATTGCAGTTTGCAGGCGGCGTTTTCGGCGAGCAGCAGGTTGCCGTTGCCGTCATAGGCGAAGGTTTCGGTCTGCCATTCCAGGCCTTCCTTGTGCCCTGCATGGCGGGCGATCAGGCGGCCGAGTGGGTCGTACTCGAACTCGGTGACCCGGTCACCGTCGAGGCGGCGGGTCGGTTGGTTGCTGCCATGATCGTAGAGGTAGTGGATGGTCTGCTGGTCGAAGCCGGTTTCCTTGAGCAGGCGTCCGGCCGGGTCGTACTTGAAGCTGGCGGTGCTGTTGTTTTCGTTGCGCAATTGGATCAGTTGGCCGAGGCGGTCCCAGCGGTAATCAAGCGTTGTGCCGTTGGCGTCTTGACGCTGTTGGATCAGCCCGGCTTCGTTGTAGTGCCAGGTGGTGCGCTGGCGCAGAGCATCAATATGGGTGAGCAGGCGGCCTTCGGCGTCGCGCTCGAACTGCTCTTCGGTTTTATCCGGGTGGATCAGTCGTACCAGCTGCCCGGCGCGGTACTCGTAGGTGGTGAGGTTGCCTTCGGCGTCAGTGAAGCGGCTGAGCTGGCCCAGTGCATCGTAGTCCCACTGACTGATTTTGCCCGAGCAGTCGGTGTAGCGGATCAGTTGGCCGTCGGCGTTGTAGGCCAGTTGCTTGCTGCCGCCGTTGGCGTCGGTGATGACCACGGGCAGGTTGTCGCTGTTGTAGCTGTACTGGGTTTTGTTCTCCAGCGGGTCGACGGTCTCGATGATGTTGCCGCGCTGATCGTAGCGGGTTTTGGAGTTGGCATAGGCATTGGCGCGATCAAGCCAATGCCGGTGTCGTCAGGTTGTTAAAGAGCGGAGTGCCTGTCAGCGATGTACGGTGCCGCGCGAGCCGCTGGCGATCAGGGTGGCGCCGCAGGTGGTCTTCATGCCATCCAACGCCACGGGAATACCGTTGACGGAATAGGTGCTGCTGCCTTCGGCAATCGGGAAGGGCCCCTTGCATAAAGGGCACATCACCATGTGGCCTTTGCCGGCCATGGGTTTGCCGTTGAGGTTGGTGTGGGGGATGGATTCGGTGACAACGCCACCGTGGTCGGTGGTGTCGCCGAGGCGGACGATGGGTTTCACATTAATTTCTCTCTTTGTGTCCTGTAATTAAAAGATCAACATGTCTTATTGTTTGAACGAATTTTTGAAAGTGTTTTCTCAAGAATCGTCATGTCGGGCGGGTTCTTTTGAGCGCCCTTGGAATCTAACCATGAAGATACTTTGCGCTTGAGTAGCTCCATCCCATCTTTTGTAAAATCGTCACGATAGTAATTGCGATCAATGAGTTTCCCATTTGCGTCTTTTTCAAAATTGCTCAAAAGCTCATTTTCATAAAAAAAAGTGCGTAGTGCGGTTAACGTCCTTCTCGCAATAATTTGCTTTTCGATGTCTGGAATGTTCTGGTCGTTTTTGTCGATCATTTGATATCTAGCGACCACTGAGTCTATATCTGACCAAACCAGGAAGTTTTTGTCCATGTTATGGAATTCTCATAATTGTGGATGGCCCATTTATGGGGACTAGGTCTTTTGTCTTTCTGTCTCGTATATATGTTCCTCCGGCGTCAATTATTCTATTTTCCTTGTCTATTTGGCTTTGCTTGAGTGCTGTTGGGCTGGTTATTTCATATGTTTGTGCTCGGCCATTATCAATGATGGCTGTGTCAACCCTGCGCCGCTCTTCGGTAATAGGATCTTTTACTGAATTGCCATTTGAGTCTCTCAAATAACATTCGCACTGAATGGTTGCGTTAGGATGTTGTTCCCTCATTCGATTGTTAAATGTTTGGTGTCTTCTATCGCCATCCACCGCATTTTTTATACGGGCTAATCCATATGGATCAGTCCAGTACACCGGATTGGGTGCATAGGCATACACATTCAGCCCACCCGCAAACCCAATCGGGTCCTTGCCAATAAACCTCCCGACCCGCGGATCATAGTACCGATAGCGGTTGTAGTGCAGCCCGGTTTCCACATCGAAGTACTGTCCCTGAAAGCGCAATGAATTGTGGATGTCCGCCCGTTTGGCGGTCTCACTGCGCTGCTCCTTGGCCAGCCCCCAAGCTTTGTAGACCCCGGCCCAGGCGATGTCGCCGTGCTCATCGGTCAGCTCCATCGGCGTGCCGAGGTGGTCACACTGGTACCAGGCCACAGCGCTGAAGGTCATCGGTTCTGGTGTGTGCTGCCAAACCGGATCACGGTCGATGCCGTAAGCGCCTTCATAGACCGGCTCTGGTAGCAGCTGAATGCTGCGTTGCTCCACCGCCTGCGCCACCGGCACAAAACTGCCCGGTTCAAAGAAGTAGTGGGTCAGGCGTTCGCGCTTGTCATTGTTGCGGCTTTCAAAAGCCAGCAGGTCACCGTCCCAACCGTAGATGGTGTAGCCACAGCCGTACTGTTCATCGAGCTTGGCGCGCTCCAGCTTGTTCCACATCGGCCCGGCTTCGCGGCGGTCGTGGTACTTGGCTTTGGACAGTTTGAACAGCCGCCTCCCCAGCGCGTCGTAGGCAAAGCTGACGGTCAGCCGGTCATCTGCGTAGCCGATCAGGCGGTCGTACAAATCCCAAGTGAAGTGAGATTTCTTGCCGTTATGCAGGCGCTCCTTGAGGTTGCCGCGCTCGTCGTAGCTGTAGTGGGTGCCGACGTAATCGCGCAGCAGGTTGTCCAGCAGCTTGGAGGGGCCGTATTGATTGGGACGACGTGGCGCCCGCGGGTCCAGCAGATTGCTGGCCGGATCGAAGGCAAAGGTCTCTTCGCCACTGATGGTTTGGGCCGCGAGCAGGCGACCCAACGGGTCATAGCGGTAGCTGAGCGCGCCGCGCCGGGTGTCGTCGATGCGGGTCAGTTGGCCGGCTGCGTCGTGCCGGTAGCTGCGTACCACCAGGCGCTGGGCATCGCCGCGTTTACCGATGGCTTGTTCCTGCAACTGGCCGTTGGGTGTCCAGGCTTGCCGCTGCTGTAGGCCGTTGCCTTGGTCACGGCTGATCTCGCGGTGCAGGTTGTCACGTTGGTAGCTGAGCAGTTCCGTATCGTCGACCTTCAAGGCCAGCAGGTGGCCGCTGCCATAGGTCAGCCAACTGACCCGATGCCCATCCGGCCGGGTGGTGGCGATGCGCTGGTTGAGGGCATCGTATTCATGTTTCCAGATCGCCACATGCGGTTCCTGCAAATAGCGCAGGTACTGATGCTCGCGGGTGTTGTTGCCGGCACGGTCGTAGAACCATTGCAGCTTGCACGCGGCATTCTCGGCGAGCAGCAGATTACCGTTGCCGTCATAGGCGAAGGTTTCGGTCTGCCATTCCAGACCTTCCTTGTGCCCTGCATGGCGGGCGATCAATCGACCGAGCGGGTCGTACTCAAACTCGTTGACCCGGTCGCCATCGAGGCGGCGCGTCGGTTGATTGCTGCCGTGGTCGTAGAGGTAGTGGATGGTCTGCTGGTCGAAACCGGTTTCCTTGAGCAGGCGCCCGGCCGGGTCGTATTTGAATGTGGCAGTGCTGTTGTTTTCGTTGCGCAGTTCGGTCAGTTGGCCGAGGCGATCCCAGCGGTAGTCGAGGGTTGTGCCGTTGGCGTTCTGGCGCTGTTGGATCAGCCCGGCTTCGTTGTAGTGCCAGGTGGTGCGCTGGCGCAGAGCATCAATATGGGTGAGCAGGCGGCCTTCGGCGTCGCGCTCGAACTGCTCTTCGGTTTTATCCGGGTGGATCAGTCGTACCAGTTGCCCGGCGCGGTATTCGTAGGTGGTGACGTGACCTTCGGCATCGGTGAAGCAGCTGAGCTGGCCCAGCGCATCGTAGTCCCACTGACTGATTTTGCCCGAGCAGTCGGTGTAGCGGATCAGTTGGCCATCGGCGTTGTAGGCTAGCTGTTTGGCGCTACCGTTGGCATCGGTGATGACCACGGGCAGGTTATCGCTGTTGTAGCTGTACTGGGTTTTGTTCTCCAGTGGGTCGACGGTCTCGATGATGTTGCCGCGTTGATCGTAGTCGTACTCCCACAGCCCGCCTTCGGCATCGCGGGTTTTGAAGAGCTGATCCTGATCATCATAGGCGTGATGAACTGACGAACCGTCGGGGCGGGTGTGCTGGAGCAGGTTACCGCGATCATCGTAGGCGTAACTGTCGGTACTGCCGTCGGTATGAATGTGCTGGGTGATGTTCTTGGCGTCGTCGCGGTAGAACCACTCCTCATTGCCGTCGGGGTAGATGATGCGATAGGTGTAGCCGAGGATGTCGTAGTAGTGCCAGGTTTCCTGGCCCAGGGCGTCGGTCACGTAGGTCAGGCGGATGTTCTCGTCCCACTCTAGGCGGGTGTCGTAGCTGCCGTCATCGGCCCACTCGCGTATGGCCTTGGCGTCAGCCCCTTCACCTTGCCATTGCAGGTTCATGCCGCGCCCGGTGCGGTCGGTGTAACGGGTGATCAGGTGATATTGGTATTGGTAGTCCCATTGCGCGGCATTTTCGTCACGGGCGGCGATCAGGTCGCCGTGCTCGTCGTGGTCGTAGCCAGCCAGTTGCCGGGATGGTAGACCTTCGTGCATCAACCACAGCGCTGAGATGTGACCGTGTTCATCAAGTTGGGTGTGGATATGCTGGTGTTGAGTGTCGCCTTGGTAGGTGACCAGGTCTGAAAGTACGGGCTGGCCGGCAAACTGGTGCTCATAGTGCAAGGCGATGCGGGCGCCGCCGCGTAGGCTGATGGCGATCAGGCGGAAGTGTTTGCCGATGCGTTCGTAGTGTTCTTGGCTGTCGTGCCCCCGCACAATCCTCAACTGGCTGTCGTTGACGTGCACGAGTACGACGTTTTCAATCGGGTCGTAGTGGAATTTGCCCAAGCCGGGCAGCGGGTAGGCGTGGCTTCGGCCGTCGTTGGCGTGATAGGTGAGCGCCTGCCCATCGAGGTCCAGTCGCATCGAAAACGGAGTAATCCAGCGAGCCCCTAATTCGCTGCCGTCGAAAGCGTCAAGGCTGGAGCGGTAGGTGCGCGCCCACGACAGGGGAAACGCGCCCGGCAGGTTGAAGTCGGTGTGCACCAAGGTCTCGGTGCCGCGGGCGAAGCTGATGCTGTTGCAAGACCCTGAGCAGGCGCGATTGATGGTTGGATTTGGATCATTTGACGCCTGACGTTCGCTCCCTCGTGTCGTCAGGCTATTCTGATCTTGGGTGGTCTGGACGCGATTAGTTTGATGGTTTGAGGCGTTTGCGGTTCGGGGACCGCGACCCTTTCGAGCAGCTAGAGCAATGATAAGTACATCTATCAAGTGGCCAATGCTTCCCTTTTCCGCTTTGTCAGCCAATTTTGTGATTTGGGTCGCAACCATTTTACCGATACTCTCTGCCTTCTCAGATAGAGATAGGAGTTGTCGACTGAGTTGTTCTGAAAATATATTCTCGTCTATCAGAAAATAGGCTGCGCCACTGATAGCTATGCCCACTGGGCCCGTCGCGGCCATTAGTATCGATGCTTTTTTGGTCGTTTTAATTGCTTTTTTTAGAGATTTTTGACCCTCTTCACTCGCGATGCCTTTGAGCATCTCAGCGAAAGAGTTGCAGGCCGCTACGATTTTTTCTGCTATTTTCTCGAGCAGTTCGCTGAGGCGGGTATCAATTGCCTTTACAAAGTCTTCAATTGTACCTTTACTCTTTTCGTTTAGATTTTTTTCAAGTGCCTCCAGCATTGCGATGCTGATTCTTTCGATCCCTTCTTTACGTACTGTTGTAAGCGTTGTTCGTATAGCCAGCCGTGCTGGACCTACTCCGGGAAATGTAACGAGTCCTACTACATTGACGCCGAAGCTGACCCAAGTCAGAAAATCATTCGGATTGTCGTCCATGAGGGTTAGCAAATCCCCGATGGCATCCATCGCCGCGAAAACAGTGCCCACGCCGGGAATTACCGAGCCTACTGCGTAAACGTGTGTCCATCCAATTTTGTCGTTCGTAAGTTGGCGTATCCACTGATCTAGCTTCTCTTCACCTGATTTGAGATCCTCTACGGATACAGTATTGGTTGGGCCCGTGGCTACTTGTCTTGGACGTTGAGGTGGTTGGGTCATCGAAGCTTCTCCGAAGAAGTGTGCAGAAGTTCAGTAGCCGTCTGACTCTGGGTCATTGTTGATAGTGTTTTTGAAAGGTCAGATGGACCGGTCCTTGGGAGTGGGAACTTCGTTGGTGCGGGGGTTGATGGAAAGTCGGTGAGAGCGTCTTTCAACCGCTTCTGCAACGGCTTGGGTAGTGTTTTGTTAAGTGAGTCTGCATCAGTGATTTGCAACTGTTCGAACGGTCCGGGAAAGCTGTCGTCGGTCCAGGCATCGACTGGGTCGTTGCCGAGAACTACCTTTGCAGGGCCAGCTGCCAGCCCTGCTACGGTCGCAAACCCATTGCCATCCAACTTGCCCTTGATGACCTTGCCCAAGGCATCCGTCACCTGATACTCCGCGCCCTTGAACGCATGACCATTGGCATACTGCTGAAACAACTCCAAATTCCCTTTCCCAGCCTTCGGCTCCTCCGGGAACGCCGCCGCCTGGCTCTTCGCTCCCTTGTAGAAAAAGTCCGTGGCGTGCGCCGTATACAACCCACTGGTGGCATGAGTAATCCCCCCAGCGTTGTAGGTGGTGCTACTCCCAGCCGCCTGAATCACGATCTCTTCCTTGGCACTCAACGTAATGCGCTCAGCCGTCACGGTGACCTTGAGTTTGGCCAGCAAGTTGATGTTGTCTTTCAGCGCCCGGATATCGATATCCCCGGAGGCGGCCACCAACCGCCAGCCCAGGCTCTGCACGAAGGTGCGTACACCACGGCTGGCGCTAATCAGCAGGCGTTTGCCGATGGCTAGACTGGTGTGGCCGCCGCTGCTTAGGGCGAGGTGTTCGCCGCTGGCGATATGCGTGGACTGCGGGGTGCTGCTGGCGATGCCGGCCGGGCTGTGTAATACCAGATGCGGTTCGGCCAGTTCCGGGTAGTGGTTGGCGCTGGGGTTGCCGCCGCTGCCACGGATGGCGCTGTGTTGGGCCTTGAGCGCGTCGGCGACTTCGTCCTGGTCGCCGCTTTCCTGGGCCAAATGGTCGCGGGCTTCGCTGGCGAAGGTGGCGTGGTGTTGGCGGGCGGTGTCGAGTTGTTCGGCGGTTTCGGGCAGGTCGGTGTGGTGTTCGGCGGCGCGTGGGCGTGGTTGGGTGGTGAGCAGTAGACCGCCGCCAGCGCGCAGCACGCCGTGGGCGTCGGTGCGCAATTCAAAACCTTCGCCGCGCGGCACGCCGCCACCGGGGCGTGGGTGGGTGAGGTAGCCGAGGGTGAGGGCGCTGGCGGCGTGGTCGCTCATCAGTGCGGCGCTGATTTGTCCGGTGGTGTCGTCCAGGCGCAGTTCGTTGTGGCGCTCGCCGTGCAGTTCCTTGCTGCGGATCGGGCTGAGGGCCTTGAAGTCCGGCAGTTTGTAGGGCGCGCGGTTGATGGCGTGGTAGCTGCGGCCGATGATCAGGGGCTGGTCCGGGTCACCTTGCACGAAGCCGACCAGCACTTCCTGACCGATCCGGGGCAGGGCGACGTGGCCCCAACCGGCGCCGGCCCAGTTATGGGTGACGCGTACCCAGCAGGAGCTGCGGTCGTCGTCCTGGCCTTGGCGATCCCAGGGAAATTGCAGGCGTACGCGGCCGTGTTCGTCGCAGTAGATTTCTTCGCCGGACGGGCCGACCACGGTGGCGATCTGCGGGCCTTCGATGCAAGGCTTGGGGCGCGGCGGTGCTTGCCATTCGACGTTGTCGGGAATCAGTGTGGCGGTGAAGCTGTAGTGGGTGCCCACCTGGCTGTCGACGGCTTCTTCTTCCATCGCGGTGTACTGGCGACCGATGTGATGGATGGCAACGGCGCGCCAGCCGATGTTGAGGTCGTCACGCGGGTGCCCGGTCAGATCAAACGCCAGCCCCGGCACCAGGCGCGCATCGTCGCCCGTGACTTCGGCGGTGCGCGCATCACCGCGCAGGCCTTGCAGGCGGGTCTGGGTGAAGGGCTTGCCGGCGTCGTCATGTTTGTAGCGGCCGGGGTAGTCGTAGCGTTCGTAGTCGGGGCTTTGGTGTTCCAGCTGGCGCGCCTGTTCGTGCTGCTCCAGGTTGTAGCGCGGGTGGGTGAAGGTGTAGTCGCGCTGGGCCTGTTGAGCGCTCCGCACCTGCTCGCGGTAGGTGAAACTGTGCAGCGCAGGTTGCGCTTGATCGCCACCGGGATTGGCCTCGTACATCAGCGGTTCGCCCTCGATCACACCGAAGCTGGCGATGTGGTCGGCCTGGATCAGCTGATGTCCGCCCTCGCTGTGTTGGAAGATCGTCAGTAGGCCTTCTTCGGCGGCCAGGCGCTGGTAAAAATCCCAGTCCAGATCGCCGGCCTGCACGCAGTATTCGCGGGGCAGGTGGGTTTCGGTCAGGTGCTGGGTGCAGGCACCCCAGCGGCGTTCGGTGGCAAGTTGTTCGAGGATCTGCGGCACGCTGCGTTGCTGGAAGATGCGCCAGTCCGATTGCAGGGTGGCGCGGGCCAGTTGCGGTTCGATCACGGCGCGGTAGGCGGTGCGACGAAAACCGGTCTTGCCCTGCTCGAAACGGCTGATCAGGCCGTGCACGTGGCGCACCGGTTGTTCGCCTTGCCAGATCGTGAGGGTGGCGGGTTGATCCAGCAGTTGCGCGAAGTCGGCAGTGGCCGAAGTGCTGACCAGGTCCACGGTCAGGCAATACAGTTTGCAAAGTTCTTCGGTGAGTTCAAACGAGACTACGTCGAAGTTAATGGCTGCGGTTGAACTGAAAGTAAAGCGCACATCGCGCGGATGAGGCATGGCAACTCCTGCGGGCGATCCCTGTGGCAGGTCTTAATAGCCTCGAACTTTAAAGAGGCACTGTCTGCCTGTCGCCTTCACGCTTTCCGTATGTGCTGTGGGAAGTTTCCTTAGTTGTGCGTAAGGATGATTTTTTTCGGGTGTAAAGTTGCATGGGCGCTACGAAAAACAACGAAATTTCCTACAGCTGTTAGCGCAGCAAGATGGCTTCCAGTGATTGCATGACTTGCTGGGTCATGCTGTTCAATCGGATGGCAAAGAACGCATAAGCTCCCAGGCAGATCGCAAAAGCCGTTGCCCAAGGTGTCCACCACGGCCATTGCCGGTTCATCTGGTAGTGGCGCGGTGCAACGTTGTCCAGCGGGCGGGTCAGGTGTGCAGGCACCGGGTCGTGCAGGTCGTCGATCACGCGCTGTAATTGGCTGATCAACAGCTGCAACGCTTGGTCGCCCTGGGTCTTGACGCTGTATCGCCCCTTGAAACCCAGACACAGGCACAGGTACATGAACAGCAGCACGTCGCGGTATTGCTCCGGGGTTTCCTGCAGGCGGGTCAGCAGGGTGAAGAAGGTCTCGCCGCCCCAGGTTTCATGGTGGAAGGTGCTCAGCAGCGACTTGGCCTGCCACACCGACCCTGTGCCCCAAGGCGTGGCCAGTACCGCCTCATCGACAAACACGCACAGCACGTAGGAGAACACCCGCAGTTCGGCCTCGCTGTAGTCGTGCTGGCGCAGTTCTTCCAGCATCACCTTGATCTGGTTGGTGAGGTGCCCCTGTAGCTGTTCCACCGGCGGGTAGACCTCGGTCCTGCGCAGGCGCATCACCAGCCCGAACAGCGGCATGGCGACATCCACCAGCGGGTTGAGGCTGTGCCCGCGCAACTGGAATTCCAGCGGGTCGTGATGGCAGAACAGCTCGCCGTCGGGCCGGCCGTCGCGGGCGTCACCGTGGGTACTGGAAAAGGTTGTGGTAGGGGGTAGGGTCGGCATGCCGGTCTCCGCGGATTAAATAATGGGTTGCTGGCCGGTGCGCATGGGCCAGGTGAAGGTGCTGTGGTCGGCGGCATTGATGATTTCCAGCTGTTGGAACGCGTTGGTGCTGGCGTATAGCGCCATGAAATGCGAGAGCACGCTGCCAAACAGGTGCAGGTCCCCGGCGTTGCTGAAGGCGGCCGGGTCGATGGACAGGGTGGTGCAACTGCCGCGCACGGGCACGCCCTTGATCCACCAATCGACCGGCGCGGTGCGGACTTGGCGAATGCCTTCCAGGCGGCGCTGAGTGGCGCGGTGGTGGGGCAGGTCGTGGGCTGCGATGAAGTCATACACCTGCAACACCGCCTTGAGCGCCGCCGGCGATGACAGCGACAGGTTGTTCAGGACCAGGTTGGAGATCAGCGCCCATTGCACCTGGCCGTCGAGCATCGGTGGGTAGGCGCGGGTCGGGCGGGTGAGGTTGCGGTAGGTGGCGAACGAGGGCGTGGTCTGAGTGGTTCGGTTGAGTTCGCCCACTTGCAACTGCCGAGGCAGGTCGCCATTGCTGCAGGTCAATTGGATGTTGAGCACTTCACGCTCACCCAGGTACGGGCGCTGATCGGCATGAATCAGGCGCAGGCTGTGTTTGGCGCCGTTCGTGAGCAGCTCCGGTTCAATGAGGTGGCTGTAATAGCGGGCCGTGCGCTCGCCGGCCGGTTCCACCTGATGCTGCAATGACTCATACGGGGCGAAGTCGAGGCGATAGTCGTCTGCCGGGGTTTGCGGTTTGCGCCGCCGGGCGCTGACCTGGTCGATGCTGAATATTTCATAGGCGCGGGCGTGTGGGCCGCGCGGTCGCACGGGTGCGTGCAGTGCTTCGCCATCCAGCTGGATCGGTTCGGCCGGGTGTTCGAACAGGTTGATAGCGGGGGTGCAGTACAGGCAGAGCGTGTCGGGGTTGACCTGCACGGCGGCCGGCAACGGGGTGGAAAAGTGCAGCTCCAGGCGAATGTGCCCCACCGTAGCCTGGGGCCAGAGGCGGCGCAGCCCACTGACACTGAAGCCGTGAAAACGCTGGGGGAAGTAAAAGTACTCCTGGAGCAGGCGGTAGCCCTCCAGTTGGTGCTCCAGGCCGGGCAGCAGTGCGTCGTGGGGTCCGAAGCCGGGAAAGCCCAGCGCATCCGGAGGCAGGGCCAGGCGTTTGTCGTCAAGGCACAGCACCATCTTGTGCAGATGCTGGGCCAGCCACTGGTAGAGCGTCAGCGCGTTGAGGTCACCGCCACCGAGGTGGAAGTCCAGGCGGTCGCCGATGATATCGCTCAACGGCTGGTCCGACAGGGCTTGCAGCTCGATGCTGAGTATCGACTTTTGCACGCTGTGGGAGACGCTGGCGTTGCTGATCTGAAACGGATAAAGGGTTACGTCGGTACAGGTGCGAAAGGTACAACTGACGCCGTCCACCGCCTGCGAATACAGCGGCGTGCCTTTGGCGATCATCTGCGGGCCGCTGAGGGCGTGCAGCACCGGGTCGAAGCGCACCTGGGTCAGGCTGGGCAACGGGCGCAAGTAGTTGGGGTAGACCTGTTGCAGCAGCGGATGGGTGATCTGCGGCAGATCGTCTTTGATCTTCAGGGCCAGCTTGGCGGTCAAGAACGCGAACCCTTCCAGCAAGTGCGCAGCCCCCGGATCCGACGCCTGCTCACCCAGGAAGGGCGCCAACTGCGGATTGTCTTCAGCGAACTCATGCCCTAATTCTCGCAAGTAACGGAGTTCTTCTGAAAAGCGATCTTTAAGTGACATTGTTTGGTCCGATGGGTGTGTTTAAGTTGCAGTGATTAGTTGTGGGAAAGCTCTGTAGGAAGTTGTGCGCTGTTGTGGCTGTTGCGAATTAATAAATATTTACGGATGTTTCTAGTGGTGGGGCGGCTTCGTCAAGGTAATTAATGGCGTAGATGTAAATTTATGTTTCTCTGCTATTTAACATTGATCGTTAGTTGTGCGCGCTGTTACTGTCTGCCCGACGGCGCGAATGAAATCCTTCAAAGTACTTAGCGTTTTCGCATACGGCGCGGGGACGATTTTTATCTTGGAAAAAGTTCAGGGGCGAACAGTAATGAACAAGAGGCTGGGTGCGTTGACGCGCGGGTTTTCCGCTCTTCAGCGCCATGGAGCGCTGACCGGCATCACGGTCGGGATCGTGGTGATGGTTGTGGTGCTGGGCTGGCTCTGGTGGCTGGGGCCGAACTGGACCTGGCGCGACACGCAACCGCTTGCACCCTGGCCGCTGCGCCTGGCGATCAGCGTGGTGCTGATAGTGCTGCCGTTGTTGGTGTGGACCTGGCTTGTGCACCGTCGCCAGCGCCGGTTGCAACACGAACGCAAGCAACAAGCGCAACGGGTGCAGGATCCTTGCCTGGTGTATCTGCAAGCCCAGGAACGTTCATTGGAAAACAACCTGGCGCGGGTGCGCGACAACCATCAGGGTCGCAGCCTGCACCAGATCCCCTGGTACTTGGTGCTGGGAGAAGAGAACGCCGGCAAGTCGAGCTTTATCAGCCGTTCCAGCCAGAGTTTCGCCCTGACCCGCACCGCGCGTAGTAGTGGTGCCGCGCAGACTGCTTCGGATCCAGACTTGGCGTTTGAGATCGACTGGTGGATCGGCGATGAGGCGGTGCTGATCGACCCGCCCGGTGAGTTCATCAGCCAGCCCGAGCGGCAACCGCCGCTGACGCCAGCTCCAGCCGCGCCCACTGAGAATGCGGCGGCGGACACTGACGCGATCGCCGAACCCGTGGTCGTTGCCCAAGTCGAACAACCGGGCGGGCTGCCCGCCGGCGCCGAGAAACGCCTGTGGCACCATATGATCGACTGGCTGGCGCGCAGCCGCAGCCGCCGTCCGCTCAACGGCGTGGTGCTGGTGGTGGACATGGTCAGCCTGTTCGAGCGTCCGCCCAACGAGCGCCGCAATCTAGCCTACCTTTTGCGCGCCCGCTTGAATGAATTGGGCCATGAACTGGGCACGCGCTTGCCGTTATACGTGGTGCTGAGCAAGTTCGATTTGCTCGATGGCTTTGAAGAGTTGTTCGCCAAGCTTTCGGCATCGGCACGGGAAGAGGTGCAGGGTTTTACCTTCAGCCTGGATGCCGTCGAGGATTTCGATGCATGGCTGCAAGAGTTGACGGTCGCCTATGACCGCTTCGTCGATGCGCTGAACAGGCAGGTCATGCTGGCCATGGGTGACCCCGGACCAGCCGATGTGCGTGAGCGGTTGTTTTGCCTGATGCGTCAGCTCAGCGGCTCACGAGAAATTCTGCTGCGCTTTCTCGGCGATGTGCTGGGCAGTGACCGCTACACCACTCCGGCGTTGGTGCGTGGCGTTTACCTGTCGTCGGTGTACCAGCGTGGCGTCGTATCCAACCTGTTTGTCGAGGCTTCTGCGCGGGCCTATGGCTTTCCCGCGCCGGTCAGTTCGGCCAAGCCGCAGGGGCATTCGGTGGTGTATTTTGCTCAGCACCTGTTGCAGCAGGTGGTTTACCCGGAAGCCGGGTTGGCCGGAGACAACTTCAAGGTGGCACGGCGCAAGCGTCGCCTGCTGCTCAGCGGTTCGGTACTGGCTGGTATTTCCGGCGCGTTGCTGGTGGGCGGTTGGTGGTATTACTACGGTATCAACCGCGACAAGGCAGACCAGGTTCTGGCCCAAAGCCAGGCCTTCAGCAGCAAGGCCAGCGACCTGCAGGCCGACCCCACCGGGCTGAACTTGCTGGTGCCGCTGGATGAAATTCGTGATGCGGTCACGGTGTATGGCGATTATCGCGACACCTGGCCGCAACTGGCCGACATGGGCTTGTATCAGGGGCAACTCATCGGGCCGATGGTCGATCAGGCCTACCTGAGTTTGTTATCCCGGCGTTTCCTGCCGGCGATTGCCGAAGGCGCGGTTGAGGTCATCCGCCGCGCTGAACCGGGTAGCGACGAACAACTTGCCGCCCTGCGCGTGTACCGCATGATCGAGGACCGCGACAATCGTCGCCCGGAGATCGTTGCGCAATGGATGGCCCAGCAATGGCAACAGGCCTATCCGGGGCAGGGCCAGCGGCAGGCGGCCTTGATGCGTCACCTGACCTACGCGCTCACCTATGCCGATGTCGAACTGCCCGAACACCGCGCACTGATCGCACAAACCCAACAGCAATTACGCAAGTTGCCCATGGCGCAGCGGGTGTACATGACCTTGCGGCAACAGGCGAAGGATCGCCTGCATGGTGAACTGGATCTGCGAAACGAGATCGGCCCGGCTTTTGACGTGGTCTATCGCCCCCTGAGTGAACGTGACAGTGGCGCGTCACTGGACGAGAACCTGACGCTGCCACCCTTGCTGACCGCGCGGGGCTTTCGGGATTACTTCGAGCCCAACAGCCAAAACGTCACTGAGCTGGCGTTGATTGATCAATGGGTGCTGGGCGAGCGCCGCAGCCTGGATTATTCCGAGACTGACCGCCGGGTGCTGACTGAGCGACTGCGGGCCTTGTATAGCGCTGACTATGTCGACAGCTGGCGCCGCGCACTGAACCAGTTCGCCGTGACCGACTTCACCGATCTGGCCCAAACCCTCGAAGTGCTGGGGCAGGTCACCGGTCCGGCCGCGCCGCTGCGTCGTCTGTTGGAAACCGTGCGTGACAACACGCTGATCTACCCACCAGTCACCAGCGAGGAAGACCTGCCCGTTGGCGATGAAGCTGGGCGCAACCAGGCGTTGGGCATTCACCGGGCGTTTGCGGGGTTGTCCGGGCTGCTCAATTCTCAGCAGGACAAGCCGTCCTACTATGAAGAAACCTTGGGCGCGATCAATGCCGTCTACGACTATGTCAAAGGTGTGCAGGATCAGCCGAGCCCAGGCAAGGCCGCACTGGGCGTGGTGCTTGCCCGGTTTTCCCAGACTAATCCCGACCCTGTCCGCAACCTGCAACGCATTGCTTCGGGTCTGCCCGAGCCATTGAACCGGCACGTCAACCAATTGGCCACGCAGAGTGCCCAGGTGCTGGTCATCACCGCGTTGCGCGAGCTGGAAAAACGCTGGGACAGCGAGGTTTACAGCTTTTACCGTGACCGCCTGGCTGGACGCTATCCGTTCAAGGCAAGTGGCGAGGATGCCTCGCTGGAGGACTTTGTCGCCTTCTTCGGACCGAAAGGGCGCCTGCAACAGTTCCAGGACCAGTACCTGAATGTGTTCCTCAAGGATAATCTGGACAGCCTGTCCACTGAGGATCAGGGCGGCTACTGGGTGCGTCAGGACGTGCTTGAGCAACTTGAAAAGGCTGAGCGTATACGCGAAACCTTCTTCAGCTCAGACGGCCACCTGGCCGTGCAACTGACCATCGAACCCCTCGCCCTGAGCGCCACCCGCCTGAGCAGCATGCTCAGCGTCGACGGCCAACTGATCCCCTACCAACACGGCGCACCACAACGCACCGGGCTGGTGTGGCCCAACAGCCTGGGCAACACCAACGGTAGCCAACTGACCTTGGTGCACAGCACCGGCAACACCGCCAGCCTCAGCTATCGCGGGCCGTGGTCGTTGTTTCGGTTGCTTAGCCGTGGACATCTGAACGGCCGTACCGACACCAGCGTGGACCTGACCTTCTCCGTCGCCGAGGGACTGATGCGTTATCGCATTGGCGCAGAGAAGGCCAACAACCCCATTACCCAGCGCAGTTTTGAAGGGTTTGTGTTGCCGAGGACGTTGCTGGAGGAGCGTCCCCGGCATCGAACCACCGACAGTGTTGCGCAGCGCTGAGGCGCCCAGGCGAGCAAGAAAATCGGCGAGTGCCGAGATCAATTCACAACGAAGACAACAGGACCGTTGGCATGGCAATCAGGCTAGAACTACTGACCGAAGACCCTAAGGAAATCGAGTTGATTCAGCGTTACTGGGCGATAAATGAATCAGGACAGTTTCTTGAAAAGGTAAATGCCTTGAGTGAGGTTCTGCAACTGCCTCAGGGCGTCACATTGGCGGCCTTCATACGCCAGCGGTGCAGAGCGTTTGATGAAAACCAGATGTGCCCCGAATGTGATGAATGGGTCGAAATTCGCAACCGCTCCCAAGCCTGGAAAAGTCCATTGCGCTCGACCACGCTCTGCACTCGGTGCCAGGAGGAAAGGGATGCGTTAGCGCGGGAGGCCGAGAAAACGAAAGCGGCGAGGCTTGAGGTGTTTCTTGCAGAGCACCATCGCAAACAAGCCAGCCGGGTGGTGGATTACGCTGCGGTGGCGGACGCGCAAGTGCTCTTGCTGTTGGCCCTGGACAGGGCGGTCACGCCCAGGCTGACCGAGGCTGGGTTTACGCTCGCTGATTGTCGAGGGTTGGCACCTCGGTATCGCGACGACTTTCTCAAAACCTTGAAGGACGCGGGCCTTCTGCTTGAGGATCCCTCAAAAGCAAAGCCTGGAACGTATTACTGGGAAGGGGATGAGGTCTGGCAGGTCAGCGCTCAGGTGGCCTACCTGTTGATGCCTGGCACTACTGCTGCGGACGGCGACGAGGTTATCCGCGCTCTGTCGGAGCGTAGCTATACGGATGCAGATGGCATTTTCAGCCTGTGGCTTGATTACGCCATTGCCGATGTCATGTGTTACTTGGGCGACTACTGCAAGTGGTACGGTCATGAACTCGCCGAGCAGGAGTGGGATGAAGTAAAAAGTACCCTGCGCGCAGCCCTGCAAACCTACAGTATTTCTCAGCTCTGGTTTGTCGCCTGGAAGGTCGTCAAAGACGCTGCCAGTCTGGCCAGCCACCCTTACTACAATCGCGTGAAAGCCGCCGCGACGATTCCTGGCAAAATCAGGAGGTACCTGGAGAAGGTAAAGCGAGAGTCACTCGAACTCAGATCCTGGAGCCGACCGGAGCTGCAACCGGCGGGTACATTGGGCATGTTGTTTGGCGAGCTATTCGGCATTGACGAGCACACCAGCGGCGTCTCGGCGGCCGCCCGCATTGCCCATGTCACCGGGCGGGCGTGTGCATCTGGCGTCGACGCTGAACTGTGCGCGCCGATACGTGAGTTGATGGTCAATGCGTTGGCGCTGGATGCTGAGGCCTCAGTGATGCTTCGGTTCGCGGAGTTGATCCGCGCCGGTTATGACGTTGGTTTTGCGGTAGAGGAAATCGGCGTTTTCCTGCAGCGAGAGCGTTCGGGCGACCCTTGTCCGCCAACATCCGAACGCTAGGTCGCCGTCGCAGTTCTCGCCCGCCATATCCGGCGCGATGAGCCCTCAACCACAGGCGCGATTGACTCCGGCGCAGATCCGGCCAACTATCGACGGATAACAACACCATCGATGGACCCGACCTTGATCGAACGACGTCAATTCAGCGGAGGCATGAAGGGCAAAAACCTCCGCTATCTGAATGAGCAGGACACCGCCAGCAGCGGTGTGACCCGCACCGGTTTTTTGCTCCTCGAACATTTTTCGCTACCGGCCTTCACCCAGGCACTGGACACGGTGGTCACCACCAACCTGTTGCGTCCGGGGCTTTTCTCGTCGCGCACTTTCGGGTTGGGCGATGGCGAGGTGATCAGTGACCTGGGTCTGGTCATTCGCCCTGATGCACGGCTGAATCCAGCGGCGCTGCAAGCGCTGGACCTTTTAGTTGTGTGTGGAGGTTATCGCACCGAACTGCGCGCCAGTGACGAGTTCATCGGGCTGCTCAAAGCGGCGGCAGAGCGGGGCGTCAGTCTCGCCGGTTTGTGGAACGGTTCGTGGTTTCTCGGCCGCGCCGGTCTGCTCGACGGCTATCGCTGCGCAATCCACCCGGAACATCGCCCGGCGCTGACCGAAATCGCCAAGAGCACCCATGTCAGCAGCGAACCCTACGTCATTGATCGCGACCGCCTCACCGCCTCCAGCCCGTCCGGGGCGTTCCACATGGCGCTCGACTGGATCAAGGGCTTGCATGGCAAAGCGTTGGTCGAGGGCATTGAAGACATTCTGGCCTTCGAGGAGTCGCGCTACCGGCGGATCAAACCGGACGAAAACATCTGCGTCAGCGCGCCGTTGCGTGAAGTGATCAAGCTGATGGATGCCAACCTCGAAGAGCCGCTGGAACTGGAACAACTGGCGGTCTACGCGGGGCGCTCGCGGCGTCAGTTGGAGCGCCTGTTCAAGGAACAGCTGGGCACCACGCCGCAGCGCTATTACCTGGAGCTGCGTATCACCGAAGCGCGGCGCCTGCTGCAACACACTGAACTGTCACAGGTGGAAGTGCTGGTGGCCTGCGGATTCGTCTCGCCGAGCCATTTCAGCAAATGCTACAGCTCATACTTCGGTTATCGCCCATCGAAAGAAAAACGGCTGGTCAAATAGACCCCGCCGTTTTTGCCCTCGAGGGGTTTTTCTTCAGAGGTGATCGGCATCCACCACAGCCCGGGCGAACGCTTTCGGAGCCTCTTGAGGCAAATTATGCCCAACCCCACCCTCGATCAACCGGAACTGATATTTGCCGGTAAAACGCTTGGCATAGTCCTCGGGCCTGGGGTGCGGCGCACCGTTGGCGTCGCCTTCAAGGGTGATGGTCGGCACGCTGATTGACGGCGCGGTGGCGAGTTTCTGTTCCAGCGCTGCGTATTTCGCCTCGCCCTGAACCAGGCCCAGCCGCCAGCGATAGTTGAACACGGTGATGTCGACGTGATCGGGGTTCTGCAAGGCCTTGGCGCTGCGGTCGAAGGTCGCGTCATCGAACTTCCACTGTGGCGAAGCGAGTTGCCAGATCAATTTGGCGAAGTCATGGGTGTTTTTCTCGTAGCCGGCGCGGCCCCGGTCGGTGGCGAAGTAGAACTGATACCACCATTGCAATTCCGCTGCGGGCGGCAACGGGTTCTGCCCGGCAGCCTGATTGCCGATCAGATAACCGCTGACGGCCACCAGCGCCTTCACCCGTTCCGGCCAGAGCGCCGCGACGATGTCTGCCGAACGGGCGCCCCAGTCATAACCGCCGAGCACCGCTTGCTTGATCTTCAGCGCATCCATGAAGTCGATGACGTCGCTGGCCAGCGCGGCCGGTTGACCGTTGCGCAGGGTTCCTTTGGAGAGAAAGTGCGTATCGCCATAACCGCGCGCATACGGCATCAACACCCGATAACCCTTGGCTGCGAGTAACGGCGCGACGTCGTCGTAGCTGTGAATATCGTACGGCCATCCGTGCAGCAGGATGACCACCGGGCCATCGGCGGGGCCGGTTTCGGCGTAAGCCACGTCAAGCACGCCGGCCTTGACGTGTTTCAGCGGGCCGAACGGCGAGGGCGTGGTATAGCTGACGGCCGCCGGTTCAACGGTTTGCGCCTGGACGGCGCTGATTGAACCGAACAGCGACAAGGCCAGCATCGATAAACCGACGGCAGTTTTACGCAAGGGTTGAGCTTTTTTCATCGTGACGTCTCCTGCAATTACTGGGTCAGGGGCTGGACGAGCCCCTTGAAACCTTGGCTGCATTGGAGCGCGCAGACGTATCTGCCATGTGTCGAGGGACGGCTATTTTGCAAGGCGTTGTACGGTAGAGGGGCGCGTACACAGTGTGATACACGAGGCGAAGAGGGCATGGCCGCTGCACGATTTTCGGCAAAAATAATAAGTCGCTGTTTTAAAACAAAAAATATTTCATTTCGGGCTTCCCAAACGAAATGAATGTTGATAAATTGCGCCCCGTTCTCACAGCGATCTTCTAGGAGTCGCTGGACAGAGCTACAGGGGCGTCGCCAAGCGGTAAGGCAGCAGGTTTTGATCCTGCCATGCGTTGGTTCGAATCCAGCCGCCCCTGCCATCTATTAAAAAACGCCAACTTCGCAAGAAGTTGGCGTTTTTTTATGCCTGCGATTCGCTCAGGCAGAGCGGGGCAGGCGTGCGCGGCACCGAAGCACCGCGCACGCCCGTCACTCAGTGCGGTGCGCGCGGGATGGTTTTCATCAGGTCTTCGGGGCTGATGTGGCCGACCACGCTGCCCGGTTGCGGCAGATTGAGAATATGGCCTTTCATCTTGCCGATGATGTGCATCTCGCACGGCTTGCAGTCGAATTTCAACGTCAGCACTTCGTCGCCGTGGATCAACTGCATCGGGGCAACCTTGGTACGCACGCCGGTCACGCCTTTGGCCTGTTTCGGGCACAGGTTGAAGGAGAAACGCAGGCAGTGCTTGGTGATCATCACCGGCACTTCGCCCGGTTCTTCGTGCGCTTCATAGGCCGCGTCGATCAGCTTGACGCCGTGGCGGTGATAGAAGTCGCGCGCCTTCTGGTTGTAGACGTTGGCGAGGAAGGTCAGGTGCGAATCCGGGTACACCGGCGGCGGGCTGGTTTCGGCTTTGCGGCTGCCTCGCGGGTGGGCGGCAACACGCGCGGCCGTCAGCGCTTCGATCACTTCGCGGCGCAGGGCCTTGAGCTGCGAGTTGGGGATGAAGAACGCTTGTGGCGCATCGAGTTTGACGTCGGTGGCGTGGTACTGGGTGGTGCCGAGCTGGCCGAGCAGGTCGCGCAGTTGCTCCAGCGCCTGTTCCGGTTTGTTGGCGACGCCAAACGGTCCGTTGAGGCTGACGCTGGCGCTGATGCCTTCCTCGCTGGTTGCGGTCACTTCCAGCTTATCTTCACGCAGACGGGCAACCCAGCTCAGGGCCACGCGACGTTCCGACGAGGTCTTTTGCAGCGCCTGTTGCCAGTTGTGATCGAGGTTGCGATTCAACGGGTGGTTCGGCCGTAGCTTGAACAGGCCTTCGGGCATTTCGTTCGGCTCGACGCGATAGCGGTAGCGCTTCTCGCCGTCTTCTTCGAACTCGCCTTTGGCCTCAGCAATGTTGGCGCGAAAACCGACCACTTCGCGTTTGACCAGCACGTTCAGGCCGTCACCGTTGGACAGTGGTTCTTGGGTCACGACCTGCATGTCACGCTTGCCGACTTTTTCCACCGTACCGACCGGCAGGCCGGTAAAGGTTGGCGAGTCGAAAGCGCCGATGTCGATCTTGCGATCAGTGACGAAGTAATCGGTGCTGCCGCGGTGGAAGGTTTTTTCCGGGTCGGGCATGAAGAAATGCACGGTGCGGCCGCTGGAGGCGCGGGCCAGATCCGGGCGATCTTCGAGCACATCGTCGAGGCGCTGGCGGTAATAGGCCGTGATGTTCTTCACATAGCCCATGTCCTTGTAGCGACCCTCAATTTTGAACGAACGCACACCGGCTTCAACCAGCGCACGAATGTTCGCGCTCTGGTTGTTGTCCTTCATCGACAGCAGGTGCTTTTCGTAGGCGATCACGCCACCTTTTTCGTCTTTGAGGGTGTACGGCAAGCGGCACGCCTGGGAGCAGTCGCCACGGTTGGCACTGCGCCCGGTCTGCGCGTGGGAAATGTTGCACTGGCCGGAGAAGGCCACACACAACGCGCCATGAATGAAGAATTCGATGGCCGCGTCGGTTTCATCGGCGATGGCGCGGATTTCCTGCAGGTTCAGCTCGCGGGCCAGTACCAGTTGCGAAAAGCCGGCCTGATCAAGGAACTTCGCTCGCTCGAGCGTGCGGATGTCGGTCTGGGTCGAGGCGTGCAGTTCGATGGGCGGAATGTCCAGCTCCATCACGCCCAGGTCCTGGACGATCAGCGCATCGACGCCGGCGTCGTACAACTGATGGATCAGCTTGCGCGCCGGCTCCAGTTCGTTGTCGTGCAGGATGGTGTTGATGGTGGTGAAAATCCGCGCATGGTAGCGGCGGGCGAACTCCACCAGATCGGCGATTTCACCGACTTCGTTGCAGGCGTTGTGGCGCGCGCCGAAGCTCGGGCCGCCGATGTACACGGCGTCGGCGCCATGCAGGATCGCCTCACGAGCGATGGCGACATCGCGGGCAGGGCTGAGCAATTCCAGATGATGCTTGGGCAAGGACATAGTTTTTTTAGTCAGGCAGTCACGGTCAGGCGCGCATTCTACTCGCGAAATGCACGGCGGGCACGCATGCACTGCCCGATGGCGAAAGCCATGCTCAGTTGGCATCGGTCGGCATGGGCCAGTGACCCGTGTCGCTCGGACGAACGCCATCTGTCAGCGGCAGATGTGCTGCCTGACCCGGCGCTTTCGCGAGCAAGCTCGCTCCCACAGTTTTTTCGGGGTGTCAGCCAGTTTTATGGATGGCGACAGTCCCTGTGGGAGCGAGCTTGCTCGCGAAGGGGCCATGTCAGGCGGCGCATCGGTTGACTGACCCGGCGCATTCGCGAGCAGGCTCGCTCCCACAGTTTTTTCAGGGTGTCAGGCAGTTTCGTGGATGGCCCCGGTCCCTGTGGGAGCGAGCTTGCTCGCGAAGGGGTCATATCAGGCGGCGCATCGGTTGACTGACCCGGCGCTTTCGCGGGCAAGCTCGCTCCCACAGTTTTTTCGGGGTGTCAGGCAGTTTCGTGGATGGCGACAGTCCTTGTGGGAGCGAGCCTGCTCGCGAAGGGGCCATGTCAGGCGATAAATCTGCTCACAGGCTGAACAATCAGGCCTTGGCCGCCATCGCCGTTACTTCCACACGCATCCCCTCAACAGCCAGCGACGCCACGCCCACCGCCGCACGCACCGGCCATGGTTTGGCGAAGAAACGCTTGTAAACCTCATTGAACGCGGCGCGATCGGCCATGTCGGTGAGGTAGATGGTCAGGTGCATGACCCGGTCCATCGAACTGCCGGCGCGCTCCAGAGCGGCTTTCAATGCTTGCAGTGTGCATTCGCTTTGCGCGGTGATATCGCCCAGTTCCAGACTGCCGTCAGCGCGGGTCGGGATCTGCGTAGAGACCATGATCCCGCCGAAGGTGGCAACGTCGGAAGAAATCGAGTCAGCGTCCGGATCGGGCGTGAACGTGATGTCTGGAGTGGTCATGGTGGTCCCTTTGAACAAGTTGAGAGCGCGCCAGTTTACAGATTCCATGATGACATGGCCTGCCTGGCAGCGCTTGAGTAAAACCGCGAAGCATTTGTATGAGCGTGTATCAATCCCGCCCGGGTATACACCGCAATAATCAACGCGGTATTCCGGACACATCCTGCGTACATGCCGTGCTCAAAGTAGGGCCACAACCACTACGTTTGAGAGGGCACTACCATGAATCGTCCACTGTTTCTTGCTACCGCCGCTGTCTTCGCTTGTCTGATCGGCACGGCACAGGCCGCTGACAGCGGGGCCATGAGCTGGCAGAAGGGGCTGAGCCGCACGGACCTGGTGCGCCAGGACGTGGGCGCGGTCGACAGCGAAGTGATCCAGGCGCGGATCGATTTCGAACCGGGCGTAACTTCGCCGAGACACGCGCACCCTGGCGTGGAAATCGCTCACGTGCTCAGCGGCACGTTCGAATACCAACTGGAAGGCCGCGCACCGGTGATCCTCAAGGCCGGGGAGTCGTTGTTGATTCCACAAGGTGTGGCGCACGTCGCGAAAAATGTTGGCAGCGACAAGGCCTCGGAACTGGCCACCTACGTCGTCAAAAAGGGCGAACCGGTGCTGATTCTCAAGCCCTGAATCAGATGGCCGCATGATCGGATTGTGAATGGCTGCTCGGGCATCGCCTGGGCAGCCTCCATCCGTCGCCTCGCTTGAACTGTATCGGCGTTGTCGCGTCTTAATTTCGCGATATCAACCTTTATGGAAGCAATCATGCTTTTAAAGAACAAGAGTCTCGTTGCTGTAATGTCCTGCGCCCTGATGCTTGCAGCCGCGCCTCTTCTGCCTGCCGACCTGTCCGTGATGGGTTCGGCATACGCCAAAGACGGTGGCGGCGGCGGCGGCGGTAACGGTGGCGGCGGTGGTGGTAATGGTGGTGGCAACGGTGGCGGTAACGGCGGCGGCAACGCTGGCGGTCGCGGCGGCTCAAGCCACTCCGGCGATGCCGGCAGCAATCGTGGCGGAATGAGCAGCGACCCCGCCGGGAAAGCCGTTCGCGATCACGGCCTGAGCGGCAATCACTACGGCGGTGACAAGAATGCGGACAGCAATGGCCACGGTTCGACCACCTCTGCAGTCGCCAACTCCCGAGACACTCGCGGCATCAGCAAGGCCCGGGCCATCTCGACGACCACGCCGGGCGATCACAACGCCAAAGGCTTGAGCAATGCGGGCTCCTCGGTGTCGAAGAAGTCCCACTGAGTTCCAGCATGAAACAACAAAGCCCTGACTTGTCAGGGCTTTGTTGTATGGGCGAACCGCAAAGGCCGTTACGGTCCGTCGGCGATCAGGCCTGTTCCAGCGTCTCGGTCAGCCCCTGATCCTCGCCCAGAAAGCCGCCACTCTGGTGCTGCCAGAGCCGCGCATAGGTACCGTTCTTTTCCAGCAACTGGGCGTGGGTGCCTTGCTCGATGATGCGACCTTCATCCATGACAATCAGGCGATCCATGGCCGCAATCGTCGACAATCGATGGGCGATGGCGATGACCGTCTTGCCCTTCATCATCTCATCGAGACTTTCCTGAATCGCGACTTCGACTTCGGAGTCCAGCGCGCTGGTGGCCTCGTCGAGTAACAGAATCGGCGCGTTCTTGAGCATCACCCGGGCGATGGCGATACGTTGGCGCTGGCCTCCCGACAGCTTGATGCCGCGCTCACCCACCAAGGTGTCGTAACCGCTGTGGCCTTGTTTGTCGCTCAGCTGGCTGATGAAGCCGTCGGCCTGGGCATTCGCGGCGGCGCGGCGGATTTGTTCGTCGGTTGCATCCGGGCGGCCATAGGCGATGTTGTCGCGAATCGAACGGTGCAGCAGGGACGTGTCTTGCGTGACCATGCCGATCGCACTGCGCAGGCTGTCCTGCGTGACGTGCGCGATATTTTGCCCATCGATGCGGATCTCGCCGCTGTTCACGTCATAGAAACGCAGCAACAGATTGATCAGCGTCGATTTGCCCGCACCGGAACGGCCGACCAGGCCGATTTTTTCCCCGGCACGAATGTTCAGGCTCAAACCATCGAGCACCTGGCGTTCACCGCTGTAGTTGAAACTCACGTTATCGAACGTCACTGCGCCGCCCGTCGGCACCAATACCTTGGCGTCCGGCGCATCCTGGACTTTCGGGCCGCGGGTCAAGGTGTCCATGCCGTCCTGCACGGTGCCGATGTTCTCGAACAGTGAAGTCATCTGCCACATGATCCAGTGCGACATGCCGTTGATGCGCAACGCCATCGCCGTGATTGCGGCCACGGCACCCGTGCCGACCTGGCCCTGGTGCCACAGCCACAGGGCGTAGCCGCCAGCGCCAAGAATCAGCCCGACCACCAGGGCCTGATTGACGATCTCGAACTGGCTGACCAGACGCATCTGGCGAAAACCGGTGAGCTTGAAATCTTCCATGGCCGCGCGCGCGAAGTGCGCTTCACGTTTGGAGTGGGAGAACAGTTTCACCGTGGTGATGTTGGTGTAGGCGTCGGCAATGCGCCCGGTCATCGACGAGCGCGCATCGGCCTGTTCCTGGCCGACCTGGCCCAGGCGCGGTACGAAATACAGCATCGCCAGGCCGAACAGCACGATCCAGGCAAGGAACGGCAGCATGAGCTTGAGGGCGAAGCCGCCAGCCAGCGCGATGATCGCAATGAAATAAACGCCAATGCCGGGCAGGATCTCGATCAGCGTGAACAGCACTTCGCGCACGGCCAGCGCTGTCTGCATCACCTTGGTCGTGACCCGGCCGGAAAACTCATCGGAGAAGAACGACAGGCTTTGTCGCAGCATCAGTCGATGGAAATCCCAACGCAGGCGCAGCGGCAGATTGATCGCCAGGATCTGGTGCTGCACCATCGTGCGCAGCGCCACCAGCCCGATGCTGACAACCAGCACAATGCCGATGCCCCACAGCACACGGCTTTCCTCATCGCTCGCCGCGCCCCCGGTCTGCCAGGTCGACAGCAGATCGACCACTTGCCCGAGAAAGGAAAACAGCCAGGCCTCGTAAATGGACACGCTGGCGCTGAGCAGGGCGAAGACAAGAATGTAGCGGCGCGCACCGCGCGTGCAGGCCCACAGAAACTGGAACAGACCGACTGGCGGTGGTGGGGCCTCGTCGGGAGGAAAGGGGTCAAGCCTTTGTTCAAACAGGCGAAGCATCGTGGTCTCCGAAATGATCAGGGCAGGAAAATGCTGCCATTTAACGGTTGCCTTGAGGGGTTGCAGGTTGGCCGAACAGTACCGGCCAGGTTGTGCTGCGTGTCCGAAACTCAGTAGCCAAACAGTCTATACCCTACGCCGTACGATCACCCGCCCGAAGCGTTGGTTCAGTCGCAGGTCGGTAGGCGGGGATTGGCCTTCACCACGCAGGCAAAAAATCGAACTGTCGGCGTTGACCTGTCGTCCATTTTGTTAGGAACAACCAGACAAAAGGCGGGCAGAACAATGGATCAGCAGAACAACGATCTGGTGGTAATTTGCGGCGCGAGCGCAGGCGTAGGGCGTGCCACGGCACAGCGCTTCGCCGCCGGCGGTTACCGCATAGGCCTGCTGGCACGCGATGAAGCCGCGCTCACGGAAACATGTGCAGAATTGGCGCAGTACGGCGTCGCGGTGAAGGCCATCAGTGTCGATGTGGCCGATGCGCAAGCCGTGCAAGCGGCGGCGGATGAGCTGGAAACGCAATTGGGGCCGCTGCGGATCTGGATCAATTGCGCCATGACCACGGTGTTTTCACCCGTGGCGACACTCACCGCAGAGGAGATTCGCCGAGTCACCGAAGTGACTTATCTGGGCGCTGTTCACGGCACCCTGGCCGCCTTGCGCTTGATGCGCCCGCGTAATCAGGGGCTGATCATTCAGGTCGGCTCGGCGCTGGCCTATCGGGCGATCCCGTTGCAGGCAGCCTATTGCGCCGCGAAGTTTGCCGTACGCGGTTTTACCGACGCGTTGCGCTGTGAACTGTTGCATGACCACAGCAGGATTCGCCTGTGCATGGTGCAACTGCCAGCGGTCAACACGCCGCAGTTCGACTGGGCGCGCAACAAGCTGGAAAAGCGTCCGCAACCGGTGCCGCCCATCCACGATCCCGACGTTGCCGCCCGTGCGATCTTTAGCGTTGTGCGGCGTCCGCCCCGAGAGTTGTGGCTGGGCATGGCAACGATCAAAGCAATCGTCGGAACCTGCCTGATGCCGGGCCTGCTCGACCGCATGCTGGCGCGCCAGGCCTGGTCTGGGCAGATGTGCAACGAAAGTGACGACGCCGACCGTGGCGATAATCTATACGAGGCGCAGAGCACTGACCTGCACCGCACACGCGGAAGGTTTGTCGGCCGCTCGAAGGACTCGGCGCTGGCGCTGACATCGACGCAGGTCACGGCATTGTCTGCGTTATTGGCGCTGGTGTGCGCGGCGGTGCTGTTGCTGTTTTGAACCGCCGCGGCGAAACCAGCGGTAGCCAAATCCGTTCAGTGTCAGCGCCGTGTTGGCGCTGGCCGGCGGAGGGTAAGTGCCGTCTGCGAGAATCTCTTCGAACCCCTGTAGCGCCTGAATCATTGTCTGTTCAAGCGCGGCTGGATGGTGCCCGAGATTGGCCAGCATGATCGTCGTCGCCTCGCCCTCGTGGCGAATGGCAAAAACCGCCGGGTGCTCGCAGGGTAGCGGGTGCGCCGTGCCGCTGCCGACTTCCGTGAGCACGGCACGCATCTGGAAAATCGCCTGACAACGGCTGAGCAGAGATTCGGGCTTTTCTTGCTGCATCGCGACATTCAGCATCGGGTAACCGAATGGTCCCTGGTCGATCAGCGGCGCGGGAAAATTTTTCGGTGTCGCCCGGGAAAAACCGCCGTTGCGTTCAGCGCTCCACTGCATCGGCGTGCGCACCGCGAGGCGCTCGGGCCGCAGCAAATCATCGCCCATGCCGATCTCCTCGCCGTAGCGGATGATCGGCGTACCCGGCAACGACGCCAGCAGCGCGTGCGCCAGCGCCTGGTGCCGGACATCCCCGTTGAGCATGGGCGCCAGGCGCCGACGAATGCCGCGACCGTAAGCGCGCATGTGCGGTTGTGGGGCAAACACTTGCATGACTTCCTCGCGCTCCTGTTCCGTCAGGCGCTCCAGATCCAGCTCGTCATGATTGCGCAGCCACAGCGCATAACCGGTACCGTCCGGTGCTGCCGGGCGATGTTGCAAGGCACGCCACAGCGGCTCGGCGCGCGCTCGGGCGAGTGCCAGAAATACGTGATTGTTGAGCCAGAAATCCAGCGCCAGTTGCAAGCGATTGCCCGTGCCGAAGTAGTGGCGGAAGCGCGCCGGTTCGACATCCACTTCGCCCATCAGCAGGCAGTCGGGATTGATCGAGCGGGCGTGCGCCGCCAGCCGCTCCAGCAGCCACACGCCGTGCTCCTCATTGCCGCCGCCGGCCTGTTCGACCGCATGGGACGCCGCATCGAGCCGAAACCCGGCAACGCCCAGGTGCAGCCAGTGGGCGATGATCTGCTCGATCTCCTTAACCACCGCAGGATTCGCCAGGTTCAGGTCCGGCTCATGTCGGTAAAACAGATGCCGATAAAACTGCCCGGCCTGCTCATCCCACTGCCAGATGCTGTCCTCGACGCCGGGAAAGATAGGCTGGTTGCCGTCGTCGATCGGTTCGTCCGCCCAGATGAAGTAATCGCGATAGCGACTGGTGCGGTCCTGACGTGCCTGTTCGAACCAGGGATGTTGCTCACTGGTGTGTTGCAACACCAGTTCGAGGATGACGCGCATGCCGCGTTTGTTCGCCTCGTCAATCAATAGACGAAAATCGTCTTCGCGGCCAAAACGCGGTGCGATGATCCGGTGATCGTCCACGTCATAGCCGCCGTCGCGAAACGGCGAACCAAAGATTGGCAGCAGCCAGAGCGCGCCGACACCCAGCGAGCGCAAGTAATCAAGGCGCTCGACGATGCCGGCGAGGTCGCCGCAGCCATCGTCGTTGCGGTCGAAAAACAGTGAAGGATCGATCTGGTAGATCACCGTGGTGTGCGGCCATTCAGCGCTCATGGGCGACTCCTGTGGGACGCAATATGACGGCTTGCAGCGGACCGACAATCCCGGCAAACGGCCGGTTCTCACCGTGACGATCACTGGCGACTTCGATCAGCCAGTCACCGGTCAGGGCAAAGGTGTGCTCGGCCTCGTCGAAGTTGATGCAGACAATGCGCTCGTCGTCCTCGCAGTGTCGGCGGTACGCCAGCAATTGCGGGTGCGAGGGCAGCTCCGTCCAGTCGCCGACCCGCAAGGCCGGGCTGTCCTGGCGGCAGCGCAGCAGGCGCCGGTACAGGTTGAGCGTCGAGTCGTTGGGGTTTTCCTGCGCCTGCACGGCCAGCGCGGCGGCATCTGGCGGGAAGGGCAGCCACGGCGTTTTGCCGGTCCAGCCGTGAGGCGGTTGCGCTGTCCACGGCAGCGGCGCGCGGCTGCCATCGCGTCCGCCGGGGTCGACGCGGGTTTGCGCGGTCACTTGGGTGTCTTCCAGCGCGAGCTCGTCGCCCTGAAAAATAAACGGCGTACCGCGCAGGCTCAGCAGCATGACCGCCGCGGCGTGCGCCTTGGCCCGCGAACCGCCGTAGCGGCTGCGAATCCGGCTGTTGTCGTGGTTGGACAATGCCCAGGTCGGCCACGCTTGCTGCTCGCCCAGGCAACGCTCGACCTCACGGATACACAGGCGGAACACCACCGGATCCCAAGGCGCATCGAGCGGCGGAAAATTGAATGACATGTGTAACTCATCGCTGGCGCCGTAATACGCCGCAACCCGCGCGGTCGAGCGAATATTCACTTCGCCGATCAACACACGGTCGCCGGGATAACGGTCGACCAGGCGCCGTAGCCCGCGCAGCACTTCATGGCTGTAGGGCTGATCATTGATCTGCACCATGGTTTCGCCGGCCAGACAGCGTGGGTCATCGGCGAAACTCGGGTCCTTGCCGACGCAATGCACGACATCGATCCGAAAGCCGTCGACGCCGCGATCCAGCCAGAACCTCAGCACGTTGTGCATGGCTTCGACGACCTGTGGGTTATGCCAGTTGAGGTCAGGCTGCTGCGGCAAAAAGAAGTGCAGGTAATACTGCTGACTGCCTTCATCCCAGGTCCAGGCGCTGCCGCCGTCGATCGAGGCGCGCCAGTTGTTCGGCTGGTCGCGCCAGATGTACCAGTCGCGCTTGGGATTGTCGCGACTGGCGCGCGATTCGACAAACCAGGGGTGCTGATCCGAGGTGTGATTGGGCACGAAATCCATCAGCACCCTGAGGCCGCGATTGTGTGCCTGCGAAACCAGTTGATCGAGGTCGGCGAGGCTGCCGAACAGCGGATCGATGCCGGTGTAATCGCAAATGTCATACCCGGCGTCACACATGGGCGACGGGTAAACCGGTGACAACCACAAGGCGCTGACGCCCAAGGCCTTGAGGTAATCGAGCCGGTCGATCAACCCGGGCAGATCGCCAACACCGTCGCCGTTGCCGTCGGCGAATGACCGTGGATACACCTGATAAATCACGACGTTTTTCCACCACGTCAAATGCGGTTCGACAGACATGGTCTTCTCCTTGCATTGACTCCCGCTGATGCCAGGCGGCACTTGGGTGCGCAGGTTCAGGGCTGCTGGTAGTGCCCGGGGATGTTGTCGTCTTCATCGGGTTTGGTGCGTTTTTGCACTTGAACGTCACTCAGGCGCGCGTCCTTGAGTTCAGGAAAAGTGGTTTTGAGCAGCGCTTCGGCCTGTTGGGGATCGAGGGTGTCGCCGTCGTGTTCCAGCGTTCTGTTATCCGGCTGGTTGTCGATGATGAAACTGACGATGTAGCGGTGCTTTTTATCAAACATGAGTGCCGTCCTTTTTCTGATACATCAAAGGTCAAAGCTCAGCGCTTGGCTTGCCTGTCCTGATCGGCCGGACCCGGCTTGACGCGGGCCCCGTCCTGGCGATCGGACTGTTCGCGACTCGCCCGCTGATCATCTGTCAGGCCGTCGCCTTGGTCTTCAATGTGCAGTTGTCGTTCAGGTTGATCGGTGACGTGTTCAGTCGATGTTTCGCGGTTACTGGCGGACATGGGCGCACCTTGAGTTGGTGGGTTTGTGCACGCGCGAGGCAGACAAATTTCCTCGCGCTTTTAGTGATGACGCTGCAAGCGGCAGGTTGTTCCCCTGGATTGACTGAGGCGATGGGCTGCAACGTCGATGACTGAACCGCACGCACGATGAACGGCGTTTGTGGCCGGGCGGTAGCGGTTAGCGGTGCCACACGTCGATTGGTTCGAGCAGTGTCCGTGCGAGCCGGGTCAACCTCAGACGAAGGTCGACAGCGCATCCGGCGCGAGGAAGGTTTGACATGCGTGTGCATCATTTGAATTGCGGCTGTATGTGCCCACTGGGTGGCGCTTTGTTCGATGGCTACAGTCGCGGCCTGACCGCGTCGGTGGTGTGTCACTGCCTGCTGATCGAAACCGCCAGCAACGGCTTGATTCTGGTGGACACCGGTTTCGGCCAGCAGGACGTGCAGCATCCGCAGCGCCTGAGCGGTTTTTTCAGAACGCTTAATAACATTCGCCTGGAGCACCGCTTTACCGCGCTGGAGCAGATCCGCCGGCTGGGCTTCGACGCCAACGATGTGCACCATATCTTGCTCACCCACCTGGATTTTGATCACGCCGGCGCCCTGCAGGATTTTCCTCGTGCGCGCGTGCATGTCATGCAGCAGGAACTTCAGCATGCCACGCGGGCGGGCGGCTGGATCGCGCGGCGGCGCTTTGTGACCGCGCAATGGCGCGATGTCGTGGATTGGGAGCTGTATGCCCCACAGGGCGATACCTGGTTTGGCTTTGATTCGGTGCGCGCAGTGTTCGGCGCCGAAGAAGAGGACATTTTGCTGGTACCGCTAAGCGGGCACACCGCCGGACACGCCGGCATCGCCTTGCGCACTGCCGAAGGCTGGCAACTGCACGCCGGCGATGCCTATTTTCATCATGACGAAGTGCACCTGCCCACACGCCGCTGCCCACCCGGCATGCGGCTCTACCAATACATGATGGACACCGACCGCCACGCACGCTTGCACAACCAGCAGCGCCTGCGCCAATTGGCGGCGGATCAGCGTGCGGCGGTGAAGATCTATTGCAGCCATGATGCGCGGGAACTGCAGCATGCGACCCATCCTGGCAGTGACGCAGCGGCGCGGGCGGGTGGGCAGGTGGATCGGCTTCGGCATTGGTGAAGGTGCACGGTGGTGCCGCGCCAGACGCGCCGATCAGCCCTTGTCTTGTTCTGCGCCAGCGGCCTGGACGGCGGCTCTTTCGCGGCGCCGAC
Organism: Pseudomonas sp. SWRI81; assembly: GCF_014268545.1. Classification (NCBI taxonomy): domain Bacteria; kingdom Pseudomonadati; phylum Pseudomonadota; class Gammaproteobacteria; order Pseudomonadales; family Pseudomonadaceae; genus Pseudomonas; species Pseudomonas sp. SWRI81. The sequence goes on along the minus strand of NZ_JABWQS010000011.1, from coordinate 39,444 downwards.
GAAGCCAGCTGAACAAGGCATGGACGGGATGTAAAACGGCCGCCAGCACGCCCAGCAGCATGATGATGAAAATGACAATGAGGGGAAGGCTTTCGTGCGAGAACATGGTGGGGTTACTCCTGTAGTCACTATGTCGGAACCCGCAGGGTAGACGCGTCGAAGGCTCATTTCGATGAACGTATGTTCATCCTTGCGCGGCACAATTGTGCTACGGCAGGGCTTGCTGGATATTCGATCGGTTGCGCGACATGGCCTTGTCCGGAGCTGGCGTGGTGAAGCTTGCCGATTTTCACATCGGGGCGCGGTGCTGGTGACGGCGGGTTCGCTACTGTGCGCGCAAGCGACTCGGCAACGAAAGCCGCCTCCACCATCCGTTGAGATGCTGGAGGCGGAGGGTGAACGTCCCGGGATTCAATAGAACAGGCGCTTTACGGCAGCCCTCTACAACTTGAGGCGCGTCGGTCAGCCAACAGATTTCAACGCAATCGGCCCTTTGAGCCGGTCCAGCATCGTCGCGCAATACCAGTCATCGAACTGACACACGCCGGTCTCGGCCGTTTCCGAATACGGGCCGGGCTCGTACGAGGGCGAGGTCACGCCGCGCTGGGTGCCCTCGACCAGCGTGCGGTCCTGATCATTGGTGGCAATCCATACTTTGGTCAGACGTTCGATGTCGTAGTCAATACCTTCCACGGCGGTGTTGGGCACCAGCCATTTGGTGGTGACCAACGTCTGCGTGGCGCTGATTGGCAGAACGCGGAAACTCAGCGCGTGGTCGCCGAGGAAGTGATTCCAGGTGGAGGGGTAGTGGAAATACAGCAGCGCGCCAATGTCCGCTTCGGTGGTCTTGTCCAGGCGACCGGCCACGGCAGGTTTTCCGTCCATGGTGTAGCTGACGGCACCGGATGACAGGGGAATGCGTGTCATGCGGAACTGGCCGTTGATATCCATGACCAGCCGGCTTGGCAACCCGGCCTTCTCGCACTTGGCCCAATAGGCCGACAGCTCGGGGTCATCTTCGCCACTGATGCCACCCACCGAAAGATTGTCGACGAACGAATGCAGGAGTTCGGGGTGGGAACCGTCGCAGTGATAGCACTCGCGGTTGTTTTCGAAGACCAGTTTCCAGTTGCCTTTCTCGATGATGTTCGACTCGAACGCGACTTTGCAGTTTTCAAGATAATGCGGCGCGATGAAAGGGCTGACGGCTTTGCGGAAACCGTCGAACTCAGGGGCTTTGGCGGCGACGCAGACGTAAATGTAGGTATCGACGATCTCGCAGTGAACGCTTTTCAGGTTGTATTGCGACTTGTCGAAATCCTGGCCCATGTTGCCGGCAAACAACAAGTTGCCATCCAGCTCATAAGTCCACTTGTGGTACGGGCAAACCATTTTCGCGACTTTGCCGTGGTCGGCTTCGCAGATTTTTGCGCCTCGGTGACGGCACGCGTTATGGAACGCGCGAACCTCTCCATCCTTGCCTCGGACGACGGCGACGGGATAGTCACCGATCTGCAGAGTGAAATACTGCCCCGGCTTGGTGATTTCGAACGTGTGGCCGGCAAAGATCCACTCCTTGTGCCAGATTTGCTCAAGGTCCTGACGGTAAACGCTCTCACTGCTGTAAAGCGCGCCCGGCAGTGAGTGCCACGGTTTGCGCTGTGCGATCAGGTCAAATACGGATTCGTTGTTGTTCATTGTTATCCTCCCGGGACATCAATCTTGTGCGGTCACCTTTAACCGTGACTTTTAAAAATCAGCCATCGATAGAACTCAGCCTATCGGGCGCGGGCTGATCATCACAAACGACATTTGCTAGGGGTTATCGATGATGTGTAGTTATGAGTGATTGGCTAGCGGCAAGGCCTGAACCGCTTGGAAAACTGCATCGAGGGCGCTAACAGCGCAGTTCGCTTGAGCGATGTGCCTGATCGTGGTTTTCAACGCATCACTGCGTTGATGGCCGAGGCCACGGGCGAACAGATCAAACTTTTCGTTCAGCTCTTCAGCGCTCAAAGGCGATTCGGGATCACCACGTGCGGCGGTAAGCGGACTCACCAGCACTGTGCCGTTCTTCAGCGTGACGCTCACTCGGGAGAGGATTTCGTCAGGGAATCGGGCCGAGATATCAGCGGCTTCAACAATTTCGATGCGGCGGCTCAACGCCAGAATATCCGCCGCGAAAATGGCTTCACCGGTGACTTCTTCCGGCCCCACTTTACCCCTGACAAGCAGCGCAGCGAGTGGAAAGGCAAGGGCGTATTGCGCCTGATCGGCATTGCGCGGTGTATGGCCCTGTAAACACATCGACTCGTAGAATGTTTCCACACGAAGGGTTTCAATCGAATCGGCATCGAGCAGTGGATTTTCACGCCGCAGCTCAAGCATCGCAGTCAGCGCCGGTTGTGCCCAGCGGCAGACCGGCCAGGGCTTGAAGTACTGACTGTCGATCTCCCAGCGGCCACCGACATCGACCCAATGTTCGGCGACCGTGACGTCTTCCACCGTTTCTGCCGGCGCACCGGTGATGCCTGCCATTGCCATGAACAGCGCGTTCAAACCGGTAAAGGCCCCAGCGCCATGGGCGTCGCGCAGCATCGTCGGCGCTTGCACCACGCGCATCATCGGACAACGCGCGCTGAAGTACTCGGCGATGCCCAGGGCGTGGCGAAACGTCGATTCATCCAGACCCAGCAACCGTGCTCCGGCGCAGACAACTCCGACCGCCGAGAACCCCCCGGATGCGTGATACGTCGGCGAGGTCGCCATCAATGCAGACCCGGCCCGCAACGCGGTTTCGTAACCGATGCACAAGGCAGTCAGTAACTCACGGCCGGTGATTGACTGGCCTTGATGATGCAGCGCATCGGCAAGCGCCAGCACGGCAGGCACCACGGTGGCGCCGGCGTGGCCCTTGGATTTGAAATGGCCTTCATGGGCGTCGAGGCTGTCGGCACTGAACCCGCCGGCCCAGGCTGCGCCGAGCACGTTGACACGCCGCCCGCCGAAGATCAGACGGCTGTTATAAACGCCTGTCGGGTAATGTTGCTGGGCAAAGCGCCGCATCGCGACAGTGGTGTCATTGCTGGCCGCGCCGGCCATGACCCCAACGATATCCAGCAGACTGTCTTGCACGATTGCTTGGGTGTTGCGCGGAGCATCCAGAAAATCAAAGTGGCGACAGAATTCGAAGAGTGACATTCAGCAAGCCCTTCCAGTGAGTTGAGCCGGGCCGGTCTGAACCGGCGGCGCTCAACAATGAGTCAGGGCAGGGCGCCGCTCCAGCGACATTTTCGTCGGGCAATTGATAACCAAAACGCCCGAACGAGTGGCGGGTTGAGTCAACGGCGGGGAAACTTCGTCAGGATCCATTCACGAAAGCGTCGCAATTCATCTTCATTGTCCGAGTTTTCTCGACAGCTGAGGTAATGCCAGCTGTTGCGCAACTGCACCTGTTGCTCGATCGGTCGCACCAGCAGGCCTTGCTGCACCAGCGAGGTGACGAGGTGATTCCAGCCCAGGGCGATGCCCTGATGGGTGAGCACCATGCTGATCAGCAGGTTGTAATCGTTGGCATTGAAAATCTGTGGGCTGTTCGTCGGCCGGTCGTCGATATCGATGGCCTGAAACGCCAGCCACACCCCCCAGTCGACGTGTTCGGCGACTTGCGAGCGGCCGTACGGGCTGAGGTTGAGCAGCGCCGAATCGCGTACACCTTCAATGGTCGAAATTTCCGGGTGCTTCTCCAGGTACTGCGGCGTGCACACTGGATAAATCACATCGTGGCACAGCGGATAGCTTCTATAACCTTCGCGGATGCGTGAAATCTTGGTGATGAAAATGTCCGGCTGCACGCCCGGTTCCATGGTCAGAAAATTCTGCGTGGTGATCAGGTTCAGTTCGATGTCCGGGCACTGGGCGAAGAATTCCTGCAGGTGGTTCGACAGCCACAGTGCGGAAAAGGCCGGTGAGCAGCAGACGGTCAGCACTTTTTTGCTCGATTGGCTGCTGCGGATGCGTTCGGCGGCCTGGGCAATGTTAACAAACGAGAGCTGCGCGGCATCAAAGAACACCGCGCCGGCGGCGGTCAATTCAACTGCACGGCCCACGCGGGTAAACAGTTGCGCGCCCAAATAGCTTTCCAGCTCGCGAATCTGTCGGCTGATCGCAGCTTGAGAAACGCATAAAGCCTCGGCGGCACGGGTGAAGCTTTCGTATTTGGCAGCGGCGACAAATGCCTTTACAGCCCTCAAGGAAGGCATTTTCAGCAAGATAGTGTCAGGGTCGACATGCTTGGTCATTCGTACACTCTCCTAACGATACAGCTCCCCAACGAAGCGCGAGGAGGGTAACGGAACCGACCGCGGACGGCCACGCCAGCGTCGTTTTGGGAATAGACCCGGTCGCTGAGGATGCGAGGCAGCCGATCCTTCATGGCCGCTTCGCAAACCGATAACCCGACGTTATCAAATTGTCCCTGTAAATGTAGTTGGATTAAGCGGGGCGATGCTAATAGATTTGCAACATCCCTTTTTCCTGGGTCCCCAAAAATAATAAAAGGAAGCCCGTCGTGAAAACATTTATTCATTACCGCTGCCGTTCAAAAACAGTTTCGCTGATTTGCTTGTCGTGCAAAGCAAAAGAGGCGCGACGCGAAGGAGGCAAGGTATGACAAGTTCCGACGAGATCATCTGCGTAAAGAATGTTTTCAAAGTCTTTGGTACGCAGCCGGCCATGGCGATGAAAATGATAGAAGAGGGCGCCTCGAAAGCCGAAGTATTCAAAAAGACCGGTCAGGCAATTGGTGTTTTCGATGCCAACTTCTCCGTTCGCCGAGGTGAAATCTTTGTGATCATGGGATTGTCCGGCTCCGGCAAATCGACCATGGTCCGATTGTTCAACCGGCTGATCGAACCGACCTGCGGCCACATCTTCCTCAACGGCAAGGAGATCACCGGTCTAGCCGACAAGGACTTGCTGCAGGTCCGGCGCAAGGACATGGGCATGGTCTTCCAGTCGTTCGCGCTGATGCCGCACATGAGCGTCATCGATAATGTCAGTTTCGGCCTGGAAATCAGCGGCGTCAGCGAGAAAGAGCGCTACTGCCGCGCGATGGGCGCGCTCGAGCAGGTCGGGCTGTCAGGCCAGGAGTTCAGCTTCCCGCATCAACTCTCCGGCGGTATGCAGCAACGCGTCGGTCTGGCCCGCGCCCTGGCCAACGACCCTGCCATTCTGCTGATGGATGAAGCGTTCTCGGCACTCGATCCGATGATTCGCAGCGAGATGCAGGGCGAGCTGATCAAGCTTCAGGCCGAGCAGGATCGCACCATCATTTTCATCTCCCACGACATTGAAGAGGCGGTTCGCATCGGTCATCGCATCGCGATCATGGAAGGCGGACGCGTGGTGCAGATCGGCACGCCGCGTGAATTGCTGTGCAGTCCGGCGAATAAATATGTGCGCGACTTCTTTAATGGCTTCGACACCAGTCGAATATTGAAAGCCGGCGATATAGCACAGCAGGACTCCAATGTTGTTTATCTGCCAGGCAATCAAGTAACTATCAGGGCCGAAGCTTCATTGCGCGACATCTTTCATATTGTCGCTGCCTCGGCAACACCGATGCCGGTGGTCGACGAAGTTGGCCTTTATAAAGGTTCGATTTCGCAGGGCCATTTGCTGAGTTGCCTAAGTAACAGCTGAACGCCGAAGAGTCAGGATTGATAAAAGCAGTTTTTGCGGGCGAGGTAGCACCATGTCAGATTTCAATATTCTGGATCCATTCCAGAGCATCAATATTCCCTTGGGCTCGTGGGTCGAAACCGCACTCAAATATCTGGTCAGTCACTTTCGCGAAGTCTTCCGCTCGATTCGCTGGCCGGTCGACCAGGTTCTGGATGGCGTGCAGTGGGGACTGCTTTCGGTGCCTCCCACGGTCTTTATCATCATTGCCGGACTGATCAGTTGGCAGATCGGCGGCAAGCGTATCGCCATCTTCAGCATCGCGACGCTCACCGGCCTTGGCCTGATCGGGGTATGGAACGATGCCATGGTCACGCTGGCCCTGGTGCTGACATCGCTATTGTTTTGCGCAGTCATCGGCATCCCGCTGGGCATCCTCTGTGCCCGCAGTGATCGCACCGAAATGATCATCCGTCCGGTGCTCGACGCCATGCAGACGCTGCCGGCGTTCGTTTATCTGGTGCCGGTGGTCATGCTCTTTGGCATCGGTAACGTGCCCGGAGTGATCGTCACCATCATCTTCTCTGTTGCGCCGTTGGTGCGGCTGACCAACCTCGGCATCCGCCAAGTGCCTGCCGACAAGGTCGAGGCTGCACGAGCGTTCGGCTGCACGGCCACGCAAATGTTGCTGAAAGTGCAGTTGCCGCTGGCGGCGCCGACGATGATGGCCGGACTCAACCAGACGTTGATGTTGTCGCTGTCGATGGTGGTGGTCGCCTCGATGATCTCGGTCGGTGGTTTGGGCCTGATGGTGTTGAGCGGCATCGGTCGTCTCGACATGGGCCTGGCCAGTGTTGGCGGCGCCGGGCTGGTGCTGCTGGCGGTATTCCTCGACCGGCTGACCCAGGCCATGGGCGAACGCAGCAGCGATCTGACCACCGGTCAGCGCTGGTATGAAACCGGCCCGCTGGGGCTGGTGATGAAACTCAGGAAAAAGAAAACCGTTGCACGTCCGGTGACGAATTAAGTTGGCCTGCTCACCCCTCAAACATTCCAAGCGTGGTGAAAAATGAAACTGACAAATCTGAAGAAAAGCCTGATTGCGAGCCTGGTGGCTACGGTGTTCGGCACGGTGTTGGGCTCGGCGGTTTACGCAGCAGACGCCAACAAACCGGGTGCCGGTGTGTCGATTACGCCGATCTTCCCGAGCATCGCCGAAGAGCGCTTCCGGGGTGAGGTCGTGCTCGCCGGTCTCAAGGAACTGGGCTATGACGTCAAGCCGCCGAAAGAGGTCGACTATCCGGCGATGTTCCTCGCGCTCTCTTACGGCGATGCGGATTTCACCGTGCATGAATGGGAGCACCTGCACCAGGCGTTTTACGAGAAGGCCGGCGGCGATGACGTAATGGTCAAGGTCGGGCAGATCATGAAAGGCGTGCTGCAGGGCTACATGATCGACAAAAAAACCGCCGAGGCCTACCAGATCAAGGATCTGTCTGACCTGAAGAAACCTGAAATCGCCAAATTGTTCGACAGCAACGGCGATGGCAAAGCCGACCTGACCGGCTGCAACCCGGGCTGGGGCTGCGAGATCATGATCGAGCACCACATGAAAGCCTACGGCCTGGGGCCGACCGTGGTCGATAACCGCGGCTCCTACTTCGCGCTGATGGCCGACACCATTGCGCGTTATCAGCAGGGCAAGCCGGTGCTGTTTTTCACTTGGGTGCCGCAGTGGATTGCCGGCGTGCTGGTGGAAGGGCGGGACGTGGTGTGGCTGCCGGTACCGTTCACTGCGCTGCCCGATGGCAAGGACAGCAAAGAGACTTTCCATGACGGTAAAAATCTCGGATTCCCGGTGGACACCATCAATGCCGTGATGAACAAGGAGTTCGCCGAGAAGAATCCGGTAGCACGTAAGTTTCTCTCCGAAGTCAGCATTCCCACCAGCGCTGAGAGTGCGCAAAACCTGCGCATGCAAAACGGTGAAAAATCGCTCGCCGACATCAAGCGTCACGCGGCCGAATGGATCAAGGCCAACCAGCAGGCCTACGACGGCTGGTTGAGCGATGCACGTGCGGCGGCAAAGTAATCGGTTCGACTGCACGTGGCGGCGGGTCAGCCGGTCGCCACTGTTCGCGCCGCGGGTAAGCGTTCAGGCGAGTGAGTAACGAAAGATGGAAACCTTTCAGAGTCCGTTGAAGCAACAGAACATCCGGTTTCGACAATCCACGTCGGTCCCGGGACGTGAACGCGTCGTTCGGGTGGCCTTTGTTCTGCTCGACCATTTTTCGTTGACAACCCTTTCCACGGCGATGGATGCGCTGGTCACGGGTAACCTGATCAATGGCGAGACGCTTTACCAAGTGGCGACCTGTTCGCTCAAGGGTGGGCTGGTCGAAAGCGATATCGGCGTGCCGGTGTCTTCGCAGAGACTGGTCGCGGAAGGCTTCACTCATGATGCGGTGATAGTGGTCGGCGGTCAGCGTGTCAGGCTTGCGTCTCAACCGCTGCTGCGCCGAGTGCTGAAAAAAGCTGCCAGCAAAGGCATCGTCGCCGGATGCTGGAACGCCGCGTTCTATCTGGCCGATGCCGGCTTGCTGGACACTCATGAGTTTGCCTGTCACAGCGACAGTCGCGCTTTGATCAGCGAATATTTCCCGCAGTTGAAGGCGTCCGGTCTCGACTTCATCTGCGCTCAGCGCCGAGCCACTTGTGCCAGTGCTCATGCAGCGCTGGGTATGACCCTGGCGATCATGCAGGAACTGGGCTCGCGGAGCGATGCTGCCCTGGTCGATGAAATCAAACGGCTTCACCAGCCTGGACAGGGCGAGCCTGCGATAACTGCCGAGAGTGTTCGTCCGGCAGCGATTCCAAAGCCGCTGAACATCGCCCTCGACCTGATGGAAAACAACATTGAGGAGCCGATGGAAATCGATGAAATCGCCAGTCAGACCGGCGTGTCCCGCCGGCAGCTGGAAAGACGGTTTTCCCGCTACCTCAACGCAGCACCGAATCGGTACTACCTGGAGCTGCGGCTGACTCGGGCTCGACAACTTATTGTGCAAAGTGACCGGTCGCTAACAGATGTAGCGCTGGCCACCGGATTCATCAGTTATCCGCACTTCTATAAGCGTTTCAAGGATCTGTTCGGTTTATCGCCCATGACCTTCAGGGATTATTACTACGCCAGCGACTGTGCCAGCCGCGGACACGCCCTGGCTGCCAGTTCCTGAGTCGAACGGTTAACCCTGACGATAGGGAAAAAGCCGGTTTTGCAAGTTTTCCAAACAACGCCACTGCGTGCGTTTGCTGTGTGCCGCGTGCGTTTTGCAACTTCAACGAATAACGGTTGAACATTATGAAAGTCAGTTCATTGCCTGCCGATGATGATAGTTGTGGCTGGTTTCATCTGAGCAAGCCGCGCAGTCCCCAGCCCGCGCACCGCGGCCACCGTTCGGCGCGCTGGGTGATTATCGGTGCCGGTTTCACCGGACTGGCCTGCGCGCGGCAACTGGCGTTGAATTTCCCCGGCGACGAAGTGGTACTTGTAGAAGCTCAGGAAGTAGGGCTGGGGCCTTCAGGTCGCAACGCCGGTTTTGCGATTGATCTTCCCCATGATATTGGTGCGGATGATTACATCGGCGACATCGCACTTGCCAGGACCAGTCTGAAACTCAATCTGGCCGGACAATCGATACTTCGCGGGCTGGTCGATCAATTCAATATCGACTGTCAGATGAAAGCGTGCGGTAAGTATCAGGCGGCGGTGGAAGATCGCGGTGTTGCGGTACTTGATGCCTATCGACGCGGCCTGGAAAAACTCGATCAGCCATTTCAAATGATCGATGCCGAGGAATTGCCCGAACATCTGGGCACGCGGTTTTACCGCCAGGCATTGTTCACTCCGGGTGCCGTATTGCTGCAGCCGTCCGGCCTGGTGAAAGGTTTGGCCGATCATTTACCGTCGAACGTCACGCTGTATGAACGTACGCCGATTCTCGAAGTGGAATATGGCGCCAAGACCCTTCTTAAACACGCCCACGGCAGCATCACCACCGACAAACTGATTCTGGCGAATAACTCGTTCGGCATGCGCTTCGGTTTTCTGCAGGGGCGCATGTTGCCGATCTACACCTACGCGAGCATCACTCGACCGCTGGCGGATGAAGAACAGGCGCGCCTGGGCGGCAAACCTTTCTGGGGCGCGATCCCGGCAGATCCGTTCGGCACTACCGTGCGCCGCACGCCGGATAACCGCTTGCTCATTCGCAACAGTTTCACCTTCAACCCCGATGGCCGTAGCAACCGCAAATACAACGAGCGTTTCGTTCGTCGGCACAAGGCCTCTTTTGATCAGCGCTTTCCGATGTTGCCGAACGTGACCTTCGACTACACCTGGGGTGGCGCGCTGGCCATGTCGCGCAATCACAACGGTTTCTTCGGTGAACTGGCGCCGAATGTCTATGGCGCGCTGGGCTGCAACGGGCTCGGGGTGACGCGCGGAACTGTCACCGGCAAGTTGCTGGCCGACTGGCTGGGAGGGCAGCGTGACGAACTGATCAATTTTCTGCTGCAAACCCCGGGGCCCAACAGCAACCCGCCAGAACCGTTCCTTTCGCTTGGGGTGAACATGAACCTCAAGTGGGGGCAGTACCGCGCCGGGAGAGAGAGCTGAACCTCCTGTTGCCCGAGTATTTTTTACATTGAACCCCTGGAGAAAACGCGATGAACTTTGATGGAATTTTTACCCCGGCCATTACCCCGTTATCCGCCGATGGCCAGCTCGACTATTCGGCCTTCTCCGACGTGATCGAGTACCTGATCGAGTCCAGGGTTCACGGCATCGTGATTGGCGGTTCGACCGGCGAGTACTATGCGCATACCGCTGAGGAGCGCGTGGCAGTGGCCAAGCGGGCAAAAGAGGTGATTGGCGGGCGCTTGCCACTGGTGGTCGGCACTGGCGGCATCCGCACTGAAGACTCGGTGTACTTCGCCGAGAAGGCAAAGACACTGAAAGCGGACGCGATTCTGGTCGGCTCGCCGCCCTATGCCTTGCCAACTCAGAAGGAGATCGCCGCCCACGTGCTCGCTGTCGACAAGGCCGCCGGGCTGCCGATCATGCTGTACAACTATCCGTCGCGCATGGGCGTTGCGATGGGCGATGAGTTTTTCCAGGCCATTGCCGGTTGCAAGAACATCGCTGCCATCAAGGAAAGCTCCGGCGAAATGAGCCGTCTGCATCGACTGGCTCACGCACATCCGCAGATCCAGATCTCCTGCGGCTGGGATGATCAGGCGCTGGAGTTTTTTGCCTGGGGAGCGCGCAGTTGGGTGTGCGCCGGTTCGAACTTCATCCCCCGTGAGCACATTGCGCTTTACGAAGCCTGCGTGATCGAGAAGAACTTCGATAAGGGCCGTCGGATCATGTCGGCGATGTTGCCGCTGATGGATGTCCTTGAAAGTGGCAAGTTTGTCCAATCGATCAAACATGGCAGCGAACTCAGCGGTCTGCGTGCCGGTGGCGTTCGTGCGCCCCTGCAGCCGCTGGAACCTTGCGAAAAGGACGAACTGCAGAGCGTGATCAAAACCCTGCAGTCGAACGTCGCGCGCATCATCGAGGAAGCTTGAAATGGCAGACTTGCTGAGTAAAGAGCAATACCGTGAGCTGGCGGCGACGCTTGAGTTTCGCCATCAAGCGTTTATCAATGGCAGGTTTAGCGCCGCAAAGTCGGGCCAGACCTTTACCACAACCAACCCCGCCACTGGACAGGTCCTGACCGAGATTGCCGCGTGCAATGCCGATGATGTCGATGAGGCCGTCGCGGCGGCTAAAGAGTCGTTCGAAGACGGCCGCTGGCACTCATTGGCGCCGTCAGCCCGTAAATCGGTACTGCTGCGTTTTGCCCGGTTGCTGGAGGACAACGCCCATGAACTGGCGGTGCTCGAAAGCCTGGACAGCGGCAAACCCATTCGCGAATGCCAGAACATCGACGTGCCGGAGACCATCCACACATTGCGGTGGCACGCCGAGCTGATCGACAAGATTTACGACGCGACGGCGCCCGTCGGATCCGGGGCCGTCACCATGGTTGTGCGCGAGCCGATTGGCGTCGTCGGGCTGGTGTTGCCATGGAACTTCCCGCTGCTGATGCTCGCCTGGAAAATCGGCCCTTCGCTGGCCGCAGGCTGTTCGATTGTGGTCAAACCGGCCAAGGAAACCACGCTGAGCACCTTGCGCGTGGCCGAACTGGCGCATCAGGCAGGTATTCCCGCCGGTGTCTTCAACGTCGTGCCTGGCGGCGGCAAAGAGGCGGGCGAACCGCTGGGGCGCCACCCCGACGTGGCGATGGTCAGCTTCACCGGTTCGACCGACACCGGGCGGCTGTTCCTCAAATATTCCAGCGAATCCAACCTCAAGCGCATCGTGCTCGAATGTGGCGGCAAGAACCCCGCCGTCGTGATGAATGATGTCGAAGATATCGACCTGGTCGCCCAGCACGTGGTCAACGGTGCGTTCTGGAATATGGGCGAAAACTGCTCGGCCTCGTCCCGCTTGCTCGTTCATACCGACATCAAGGACGAGCTGTTACAGCGTGTGCAGGTGCATCTTGGCGACTGGAAAATGGGCGACCCACTGGACCCTGAAAACCGCTTGGGTTCGATGATCAGCAAAGCGCACTTCGACAAGGTACGGTCTTATCTTGACGTGGCCAGGGACGAAAACCTCAGCGTACTGGCGGGCGGCAATACGACTAACGATATTTTCGTCGAGCCCACCATCATCGATGGCGTGAGCCGCGACAGTCGCCTGTTCCAGGAAGAAATCTTCGGCCCGGTCTTGAGCGTCACCACTTTCCGGACGGTAGACGAAGCCATCGCTCTGGCCAATGACACTGCCTATGGTCTGGCGGCCTCTGCGTACACCGGCAACCTGCGCCATGCACTGAAACTCTCGCGTGGCATCCGCGCCGGGATTGTCACGGTTAATTGCTTCGGCGAGGGTGACGCTTCGACGCCGTTCGGCGGCTATAAAGAATCGGGATTTGGCGGCCGCGACAAATCGATCTGGGCGCACGACCAGTACACTGAAATAAAGACGATATGGATTGATGCATCCTGAGGCCAGAGCGTCGGGGAAGCTAAACCGCAACAAACGACAAAGCCCTGATAATCAGGGCTTTGTCGTACATAAGACGCTCAAATCTTCCAAGCGCAGGATTACATTCTTTCGCTCGCAGCCTCTGCTGAACGATAGCGTTCGGCCAAAAGCGGACACTGAGCGCCGCGTATTTACCTGAGACCCGTCGCGCGAGTAGAATGCGAGTAATTATCAGTTATGTACTTTCCGAGATTCCGATGCGCAGCGATGAAACACTAGGTACTGCAGATCTAGGGCTGCTCTATCGCACCCATCACTCGTGGTTACACGGCTGGCTAGTCCGACGCATCGGCTGTCGCGATAACGCAGCTGATTTGGCGCAGGACACCTTCGTGCGTCTGCTCAAATCCCGCCAGTCCAGCCCCTTGCGCGAACCACGCGCCTATTTGAGCAGTATCGCCCGCGGACTGATGATCGATCAGTATCGTCGTCGCGAACTCGAACGTGCCTACCTGGAAAGCATCACGTTGCTGCCTCAACACGAGGTTCCCTCGGAAGAGAGCCGGCTGATGATTCTTGATGCGCTCGAGCGCATAGACCGCATGCTCGGTTCGCTTAAACCGAGAGTTCGCCAGGCGTTTTTATTGGCCCGACTCGACGGCCTGACGTGCGCGCAAATAGCCGAAAAGCTGGGTGTTTCCCGCGCGACGGTGGAGCGCGACCTGGCGACGGCTCTGCAACACTGCTATCGCGTGCGTTATGTCGAGTCGTGAGCCGCAGGCGCCGGATCCGGCGATTGTCGAGCAGGCGATCCAATGGCTGGTGCGCCTTCGCTTCAATCAAGCCGATGAACAGACACAGCGCACTTTTGAGCACTGGCTCCAGCAGCACCCGGAGCATGGGTTGGCGTGGCAGCGTGTGGAAACGCTTGGCGATGAACTCGCAGGCGTGCCAGCTCAACTGGCCCGACAAACCCTTAACGGCACCCGGCAAGGAATGCGTCGGCGAGAAAGCCTGAAGCTACTGGGCCTATTGGCGACTGTTGGTACGGCAGCCTGGCTCGGCCGGGACTACACACCCGTACCCACCATGTTCGCGCAGCAGCGCAGTAGCACCGGCGAGCAACGACGCTTCCAGCTCGATGATGGCAGCCTTGTCCAGCTCAATAGCGATAGCGCCGTCGACAGCGATTTCGACGCCCAGCGACGCCTGATCATTCTGCGACGTGGTGAAATCATCGTGAATGTCGGTCCGGATCAACACTCGCCTCAAGCGCGACCGTTCTGGGTGCAATCACGTGACGGGATCATGCGTGCTCAGAGTTCCCGCTTTCTGGTATGCGAGCGTGACGATGGCACTCTGGTCGCGGCTCAGCAAGGATCGGTCACGGTTTTCCCCGGCTCCAGCCAAACGGCTGCGAGTCCCAGCGTCCAGGCGGGAAATCAGCTGCTGTTCACATCAAGTGGTGCCCGAATGCTCGGAGACAACGGCCTTGATTTGTGGAGTTGGGGGGACGGAGTAATCAGTGCGCGCAATATGCGCCTCAGTGATTTCATCGCGGAGTTGTCGCGTTATCGTCCCGGGATACTGCGCTGCGCCGACGAAGTCGCTGATCGTCGCGTTTCCGGCACCTTCCAGCTCGCCGACAATGATCAGGTCCTGGCATTGATCGCGCAGTCACTGCGCTTGCACATTGATTACCGGACCCGTTACTGGGTGACCCTGACCGCTGCCACCTGAATCCATCAGAACGTGTGCACCCTGAAAAATAATGAGGTGGTTTCTCATTCTCGTTCGACCTCTAAGGAAGGCCGGAATACAGGCCAGTTGCCGATGTCCTTTCTTGGAGCGAGAAAATGAGTTCGTCCCCTGTTTCACAGCGCCATCCATTAAATCGTGCCTTGCACGGCGCGATTCTAGGTTTGATCGTGAGCAGCTACGCATTGCCATCGCTGGCGCAAACCTCAGGCGCTGACCACAGCAATCAAGTCAAGCAGTGGAACATCGCAGCCGGCCCACTGGCGCCGGCGCTTGACCGCTTTGCGCGCGAGGCGGGCATCAGTCTTTCCTTCGACGCATCGAGTGTAATGAACCGCACCACGGCCGGCGTGAATGGCACGCTCGATACGTCGGCAGCGCTGTCATCGTTGCTACAGGGAAGCGAACTGCAGGTCGAACAGCAAGGCCCGAATGCTTACCTGCTGGTCCCTCAAGCAAAGTCCGCCGGCCCGCTGGAGCTCGACGCAACGGCCGTCGAGGACTATCGCCTTGCTCCCCTCATCATCAATGCCAAGGTCAGGGTCAGCGCCGACGACGACGCCAACTCGGTGGTCGCCAAGGAGCTTTGGGTTGGCGGCAAAGTGGCAACCAGCATTCTCAATACACCGGCATCGGTATCAGTCGTTACCAACAAGGAAATGCAACAGCGCAGCGTCAGCACCACGGAAGAGGCGCTGCAATACACGCCGGGCGTGGTCAGTGACTTCTATGGCACGGATGACCGCAACGACTATTTCCAGATCCGCGGCTTCCAGGCCACCACCTACCGTGACGGCTTGACCCTGAGTTCGATGCGCGGCGTACGCGAAGATCCATTCGCTTATGAGCGCATCGAGATTCTGCGTGGCGCCAACTCCACACTGTTTGGCCCCGCGGACCCCGGCGGTTCGGTGAATTTCGTGACCAAACAGCCGCGCTTCGAGCAGTTTGGCCAAGGCTATGTGACCTACGGTTCGTTTGACCATGTCGAGACAGGCATCGATGTGGGGGATGCACTGAACGACGAGAAAACCCTGGCAGGCCGCTTCACTGCCAAAGGTCAAAACAGCGACCGCGAGTACGATCACTCACAGGACGACAACCAGTTGTTTATGGGTGGCCTGACCTGGGCACCGACGGATTACACGTCCGCCACCGTGATTCTGGACTATCTGAAAACTGAAAGTTCGCCCAACAGCGGCGGTTATCCGCTGGATAAAGAGTACGACCGCAGCAAGTTTTATGGCGAGCCCAGCTACAACTTCCACGATGTCGAGCGCACCAGCCTCAGCGGTAACGTCACCCATGATTTCGACAACGGCTTCGTACTGCGCAGCAATCTGCGTTACAGCAAGTTGACCGATGATTTTGGCTACGTTTATATCAGCGACAGCGCCGCACGTGTCGGTACTAGCGTTGACCGGTACCTGTTTGGAACAGACACTGAAGCCGACCAGTTCAACGGCAATCTGATGCTGCAATACGATGCCCGTTTCGAGAACATCGACAGCAGCAGCCTGGTGGGCGTGGAGTACCTCGATTCGACCACCAGGGAAAGCTCGGTCTACGCCCTGACGGCCCCGATCGACATTGCAAATCCCGTGTTTACGGGCGTTTCACGCTCAATCACGCCGTATGCGGTCAACAAGCGAGACGCGACCACCAAGGCCGTATTCCTTCAGCAGAACCTGTCGTTCTACGAGCGCTTCATCGTCACCGGGGGTGTGCGCAACGACTCGATGGACCTGACCAGCAAAGGTTTGCAGTCCACGGAGAAAGACACCTTCTCCGAAACCTCCTACCGAGGTGCGTTGACCTATATCGTCAACGATGAGGTGTCCACCTATGTGAGCATGGTCGAATCCGTATCGCCGCCGCAGGTTGGCGTAACACCGCAGACGGGCAGGCAGTACGAAGTGGGCGTGAAGTATGCGCCGATGGGGATGGACGCCCTGTTTTCCGCCGCCGTTTACGACCTGACTCAGGAAAACGTTACCATCGCCGTGGTTCTGCCGAGCGGCATCATTGAGCAACAGACAGTGGGCGAGTCGCGGGCGCGTGGCCTCGACCTGGAGGCCAAGGCGCAGGTGACGCAGAACCTCAGCCTGATCGGTGGCTATTCCTATATGGAGTCCGAGGTACTGCGCGGTTCGTTGTACGACGGCAGCTCCCTGAAGGGTAATGAGTTCTCCACGGCACCCAAGCATTCCGCTTCGCTCTGGAGTTATTACGACGTGCCCGGCACTGACGTCAGCGTTGGCCTGGGTGCGCGCTACGTCGGCTCTTATTACTTCGATGCGGCCAACTCCGGCAAAAGCGATGGCACCACGCTGTTCGACGCCGCCTTCAACTACAAGATCGCCAAGGGCACCGACCTTGCGGTGAACGTCAGCAACCTGCTGGATGAGCAACACGTGGTCGGTTCCGGCACCGCAAACTTCTACAACCCGGGCCGCGAGATTACCGCCAAAGTGAGTTACAACTGGTAAGCAGGCGTCGAGGACTTTTTCCCATACAGGAAGCGGTGCCCGCTTTAGGGCGGGCACCGTTAACCTGGCCAGCAATCGGCGAGGTGAAAGCAAGGGCGATGGGTTTCATCGTTGCGCGCGCTTTCGGCCATAAGCTGCCATTCGCTGACCCCGAACAAGTCACCATACAGTCTTATAGATGCAGAACCGGGGCCCCCCCTGCGCCGTGCCTTGGCGCTTCGACCTTGACTCGCATCCCGATCAACAGCGCTGCGAGCAGCATCAGGATGCCAGCGGCGACAAATACGCCGGCGATGCCACTGACACTGAACATAGCGCCCCCGGCAGCAGCACCCGCAGCGATCGCAGACTGCACCGAGGCCACTACCATTCCTCCCGCACTTTCCGCCTGATCTGGCACCGACCGGGCTACCCAGTTTGACCACGCCACTGGTACACCGCCGAAAGCCATGCCCCAGAGTGCCAACAACAACGCCTGACACGGCACAGAAGCAGGCAGCAACACCAGGGCTAATGCTGCAACACCGACCAGCGCAGGCATCATTACCATCGTCCCGCGCGGGCTGCGTTCAAGTAGCCAGCCAGCCAGCAGCGTGCCGACGAAATTAGCCGCGCCGAAACCCAGCAGCATCAACGCCAACCCTTCTGCCCCTACGCCGGTTGTGCTTTCCAGAAACGGCCGGATGTAGGTGAACAACGCGAAGTGCCCTGTGTGCACCAGCACGCAACCCAGCATGCCCACGGCAATGCCCGGACGCAGCAGCACTTCAAGCACCGTTCTCAACCGCGCCGTCCTGCGCGGTGCCAAAGGCGGCAGCGTGAAAAGCTGAAAAACCAGCGTCACTACCCCGACGGCGGCGGCGGCCACAAAAGCACTGCGCCAGCCATACAGCCCGCCCAGATAGCTGCCGAGCGGCACCGCCACCACAGTGCCCACTGCAATACCGCTGAAAATAATCGACAGGGCTCGTGGCAGCAGCGCCGCCGGCACCAGGCGCATCGCCACTGCCGCCGCCATGCTCCAGAAGCCGCCCAGTGCGATGCCCAGCAAAATCCGCATGATCAACAGCACCATCAGGCTGGAGGAGAAAGCCACCAGCAAGTTAGAGGCAATCATCAGCGTGGAAAAACACAGCAATACCACTCGCCGGTCGATCCCTCGCGTCAAGCCTGGCACCAGTAGTCCGGAGAACAGAGCCACTACCGCCGTCACTGTCACCGCCTGCCCCGCCAAGGCCTCCGACACCCCCAATTCAACGGCCATCGGCGTCAGCAAGCTGGCCGGAAGGTACTCCGCCGTCAACAATCCAAACACGCCCATCGCCAGCGAGAATACCGCCATCCAGGCCGGCATCGCTGGCTCGACATCAGTCTCATTGCCAAAGCGCGCATCAGCTACAACGTCACACACCCCATTACTCATCATTAAATACCTCTGGAAATTATCTCAACCAGAAGTCTATGGACGCAGACCAGGATGTTCTATGATGCAAAGTCTTTAGTTTTTGACCGAAACCCCGAAATGACACCTCTAAATCAGTTCGCCTTATCGTCCGATCTCATCAGCGAACTATTACGCGGTATGCGCCTGCGGGGCGTCGAGTACCATCGCATCCAGGCCGGACCCTCCTTCGGGCTGGGTTTTGCTGCCAAACCGGGACACGCTTACTTCCACTTCCTCGCCGCCGGCACAGCCGTCCTGCGTGCGCAGAACGGCTCTTTGTACGAGTTGTCGGCCGGCAACGCCGTGTTCATCGCCCAGGGTGAAGCCCATCAGCTTCTCTCAAGCCAGGACGTACCCGCCCATGACATCGGCAGCTTCGACGCGGCCCCACTCAGCGAGGCGGTCTGCGCGGTGGATGCTTCTCCTGGTGCCGAAGTCAGCCCCAGCACCCTTATCTTTAGCGGCTGCATGGAGTTCGAACTCGGAAGCATGCAAGGCCTCGGCGGGTTGATGCCAGATCTGATGCTGATTGATGCCAGGGGGCAGCGTTACCCTGGGCTTATGCCAATTCTCGCGACCATGGAGCACGAAGTTCGCTCCGCACGCATCGGCTTCGCAGGCATCCTCGCTCGTCTCGCCGACGTAGTGGCAGCGATGATCGTCCGTGGCTGGGTTGAATGCGCCTGCGGCAACGCCTCTGGCCTGGTGGCCGCGTTACGAGACCCCAGGCTGGCCCGCGCGCTCCTGGCCTTGCATCGGGAGCCGGCGCGTGACTGGACGGTAGCGGGACTGGCTGCGCAATGTAACACCTCTCGCTCGGTCTTCGCGGAACGCTTCCAGGCCACTATCGGCATCCCCCCGCTGCGCTATGTGACTGAACTGCGGATGCGCCTCGCCAATCAATGGCTAAGTCTCGAGCGACTGCCTATTGAGGCCGTGGCGCAGCGCCTGGGCTACACCTCTCAGGCAGCCTTCAGCCGCGCCTTCAAGCGCATCACCGGACAGCCACCCGGCGCCAGCCGGCAAATGGCTCGTTCTATGGCACCCTGAAGAACGACGACGTGGAGTGTGCATAGACACTTGTATCGATCTGGTAATCCCCGATGTGTAGAAAAGGGGACTGATTTATTTTCTGAGAAATGAATCTGAGAAATAAATCAGTCCCCTTTTGTTTTAGAGCGGCAACGAATCCTGTGCCCTTTAACGCTGATTCATCGCTCTAGATACCCCACCGTCGCTCACCGGTTCAGGAACTTGATGACAGCACTGGCGAACAGTTCTGGCTGATCAAGCATGATGAAGTGAAAACTGCCGTCAATGCGCCTGAAGCTGATATTTGGGGTCGAGGCATAAGCGTTATGGAACATTGCATCAATGTGGGATGCCTCTACGCCGTAAAGCAGGTCGTAGGCATAGACGACCTCGACAGGCACCTTGATGCGTTCAAGCTCAGGCCGGAGATCGGTGACCATCAGTTCATACATGGCATCGGCCATCGTCTTTCGGTCCGAGTTCATCCCAGCTGCGACCAGGCCTGGCCTGACCGCTTCAGTTTTAGCGAGACGGGCGATGGCGGCCTGCTGCATGGCGTGCGCCTGCTCAGGCGTTGCCGCCAACATTGCATCGCGCATCGCAGCAGCATGCGGGGTCGCCGTTTCACTGGTCGCGGAGGGGTAGAAGAGCAACGTATAGAAGGGCATCGCATCGACAATCATCAGGCGTCCCACTTGATCGGGATGACGCGCACCCAGCATCAGTGCCACCTCACCACCCAACGAATGACCGATGACCACCGGCGCCTCGATGCGCTGGCTGCGGATGTATTCAGCGATCGCCTCGACCGTCGGCGCGACGACTCTCCCGTCTGGATTGGATACGGCAGGCGAGCCGGCAAAGCCAGCTACCTGCACGAGATGGAGACGGTGGCTATGCCGTAATCTGGAGGCCAAATCAGCCCAGACTTCGTAGGACGACGCAAATCCTGGAATTAAGATGATATCTGTTCCCGAGCCTTGTACCAGCACTGAGATACCACGCTGGTTGACAGTGACTGGCGGCAGGGTTGCAGGCTGGGCTGGCGATGCAGGCAACAGCGCCAAAGTGGTGCCAATCCCGGCAAGAGTCACGCCTGCACGCATGGCGTTCCCCTTTTCGCGCAATGCGACGTGACATTTACAGTGTCACGGTCGCCGATTTCACCGACGGGCAGGCCGCTTAGCGGGTTCATAGCCATTCCTTTGACCGAAAAAGTATTACCACTATACGGCGCACAAAGGCATCAGGAAACTCTCTCCGCCGGCAATCCTTGGCGTCCGCTTCGGGTCGAAAGCTGCCCATTTTTGAAAGCCAGCGCCTATCGAATGTGGGAGCGGGCTTGCTCGCGAAAGCGGCGTGTCAGGCGAGACAATTATCGACTGACACGCCGCTTTCGCGAGCAAGCCCGCTCCCACAGGTAGATCTTTGGCAGTTTCAGAAATCAGCGTTTTCCGGAGTTAATGCAACCAATGCGCTTTGCCTGGATTGATTTGATCAGCGCCAACGTAACGGTGTCAGCAGGGCAGGGTGGCGGGAATGGCTGAGAAGATGCGGATGCGATCTACGTGAGGGGAGCCGGTTTTTCTGAATGCCAGAAACGACAAAGCCCTGAATAATCAGGGCTTTGTCGGTACAAATATGGCGGAGGCGATGGGATTCGAACTCATGGACCTGTTACAGTCGACGGTTTTCAAGACCGTTGCCTTAAACCACTCGGCCACACCTCCGTTTGCGTTGCGGGCGCCATAATACCTGAATGAAACACACTGTCAAACTCTCTGCATGGCTTGTTACAGAGCGTCTGTTATGATCTTTGCATCTGAACGTTTCCAACCAACAGGAGTGTCGCCATGCGCGAACAGGATTACGCAGTTAATAACAGCGTGCAGGCTGAGCAGCTAGAGGTTAGCCGCGTCCTGCGCAACACTTACGGCTTGCTGGCTCTGACCCTCGCATTCAGCGGCGTGATGGCTTTCGTGGCGCAGCAGATGCGTGTCGGCTACCCGAATATCTTCGTGGTGCTGATCGGCTTCTACGGGCTGTTCTTCCTCACCAACAAACTCCGTGACTCCGCGTGGGGCCTGGTGTCGGCGTTTGCGCTGACCGGTTTCATGGGCTTCCTGCTCGGTCCGATCCTCAACCGTTACCTGGGTATGCAGGGCGGCGCCGAAGTGGTCAGCTCGGCGTTCGCCATGACCGCACTGGTATTCGGTGGTCTGTCGGCCTACGTGCTGATCTCCCGCAAGGACATGAGTTTCCTCAGCGGCTTCATCACCGCCGGGTTCTTCGTGTTGCTGGGCGCGGTCGTCGCAAGCTTCTTCTTCCAGATCAGCGGTTTGCAACTGGCGATCAGCGCCGGTTTCGTGCTGTTCTCGTCGGTCTGCATTCTGTTCCAGACCAGCGCGATCATCCACGGCGGCGAACGCAACTACATCATGGCGACCATCAGCCTGTATGTATCGATCTACAACCTGTTCGTCAGCCTTCTGCAACTGTTTGGCATCATGAGCCGCGACGACTGATCGCAGCCACGCAACAACGGAAAAACCCGCTTCGGCGGGTTTTTTCTTGTCCGCAATAAAGTGCCCCGGCTACGCCATTGGCGGTAAACGACGTTTGACCGGGGTTTTCTTGACGATCGCGGTGTTGGTTTCCGCCAGGGTATTGAGGCGGTCGAGGAGGGTGTCGAGCTGTTCCATCGAACGCACATGCAGGCGCGCGATGAAGCAATCTTCGCCGGTGACCTTGTCGCATTCGGTAAATTCGGGGATCGACAGGATCTGCCGTTCGACCTCCTGCAACTGCCCCGGCAGTGGCCGCACGCGGACGATTGCCTGCAATTGATAGCCGAAGCACTTTGGATCGATCTCCACCGTGTAGCCCTTGAGCACGCCGCGCTCTTCCAGACGGCGCAAGCGTTCGGCAACGCTGGGCGAAGACAAACCGCTTATCTGCGCCAACGCCTTGAGCGAGCGCCGCGAGTCTTCCATCAGGGCGCTGATCAGGATCTGGTCAATGTCATCGGTCATGAGCAACTCCGGCATTAGGCGTTTGGTGAAAAACACCCGCGATAAAAAAGGTGAAGCGCAAGTTTAGCCTTGTTTATGCGCTGGAGAAGCCCGGCGCGCGCCGGGCATACTTTTGCCATGCTTTCGCCACAGACTCAGGAGATAAAAGATGGACAAGACAATCCGTCGCGGTTCGCTGGAAATGACCGCTGCCATGCTGATATCCGGAACGATCGGCTGGTTTGTGCTGGTCTCCGGGCAACCGGTACTCGACGTGGTGTTCTGGCGTTGCGTGTTCGGCGCCGGCACGTTGTTGCTGATTTGCGCGGCGTTCGGCTTTCTGCGCCCGGGCATTCTGACCCGTACCACGTTTCTGCTGGCGGTGCTCAGCGGCATGGCGATTGTCGGCAACTGGGTGTTGTTGTTTGCCTCGTACTCCAAAGCCTCTATCGCGATCGGTACGGCGGTCTACAACGTACAGCCGTTTATGCTGGTAGGGCTGGCGGCGCTGTTTCTGGGCGAAAAAATCACTCTGCAGAAGCTGTTCTGGCTGGCGATTTCGTTCATGGGCATGCTGGCGATTGTCAGCGCTCACGGTACTCAAGGTGAGAGCGGCAACGATTATCTGACGGGTATCGCCTTGGCATTGGGCGCGGCGCTGCTCTATGCGATTGCGGCGCTGATCATCAAGCGCCTGACGGGCACGCCGCCTCATCTGATTGCACTGATTCAGGTATGCACCGGGGTGCTGTTGCTGGCGCCGTTTGCGCATTTCAGCGCATTGCCGCAAGCGCCGAGTGCCTGGGCCAGTCTGATCACGCTGGGGATCGTGCACACCGGCCTGATGTATGTCTTGCTCTACGGCGCGATTCAGAAATTGCCAACCGCGTTGACCGGCGCGTTGTCATTCATCTACCCGATTGCAGCGATCTTTGTTGACTGGTTCGCTTTCGGTCATCGCCTCGAAACCCTGCAATGGCTCGGCGTCGCCGCGATTCTGCTGGCCGCGGCGGGTATGCAACAGGGCTGGGGCCTGAAGACGCGGCGCCTGGCTGCGCAATGACGGTCAGATGTTCCAGCGCGGTGCGGTCACGGCCAGGCGCTGGCGCAGTTCGCTGACATTGGCTGCCAATTGGAGGGTCAGTAACCGGTAACCGTCCAGCGTGTTGTTAACCGGTGCATCCAGATGGACCTGCGGCAGTTCCACAGGCCGGTCCAGGCGCTGGGTCGCGCCGCTTTTCAAGGCGCGGGCCATGCCGATCAGTTGCACGCGAATCTGCCGATGCTCGGCCTTCAACGCGGTTTGCAAATGGGCCATGGCGTGCGCATCGCTGGCGTTCGGGCGGATGTTGCCGAGAATCTCCAGGGTGCTGATGCACATGCGCAGGTTGCGCTGGATCGCATCGAGTTCGGTCATGGAAATTTTCACTTCCTTGGACACTGACGGCATCAGCGAGCGCAGTTGCACCATCACCGCGCCGAGGCGGCTCATCAGCTTCACGTGCTCGTCGGCACTGACCGGTTGGCCGCTGATGATGCGCCCGTACACCGTGGCGCAGTCGCGCAAGGCATCAGCGAGGTTGTAGCGCCACGAGTACACCGCATACAGCGGCAAGGCAAACGAGAAGGCGAGGGCGAGGGCGATGCCGATCAGGATATCGACGCCGCGCCACAAACCATCGGTGATCGGGTTGTCACCGTGTCCGGCCACGATAAACACGGTAATGGCTGAAAGCAGCGCGGTATAGCCGCCCTTGCCGATGGCGTGATAGGAAAAGAACCCGCAGACCACAGCCATCGAGAAATAGGTCAGCCAGGGCATGCCGAGCCACGCGTGCTGGGCTACCAGAGCCAACCCGACTCCGGCACCGATCAACGTGCCGATGGCTCGCTCGGCGGCTTTTTTGCCGATATTGCCGTGATGCTGCAAGCCGCCGATCACCACCAGCATCGTCACCGAAGCCCATTCGCCGTGGGGCAGGTTGATGCCGGTGGTCAACAGAATCGTCGCCAGCAACCCCAGCGCTACCCGCACCGCATGAATCAGACGGGCGTGGCGATAACGCCGAAACGGATCGAGCAACGGCCGCAAGACGCGGCGTAAAAACGGTGGCAGTCGATGGGTGCGGAAAGTGCTCAGTGCGAACCTCGCTTTTCAAACCTGCAATCAATGGAAAGGGAAAATGTAATTCATCCATGCCGACATGCGCAGCAGGATTTTGCGCATCGCGCCGATGTGATGAAAGTGTTGGCTGTACAGCGCCGCCTGCCCGTAAGCGCCTCCCGGCATGAGTTGGCTGTATTGGGCGAAGTTGGGGTCGGTGATTTCGATGATCACCGGCACCCGCCCGGCCGGCGGGGAACCGGTATAACCGATCAGCGTGCCGGAAGGCTGCACCTGGCCTTCGGCGATCACCCCAATGACATTTTTTACTCGACCGGCGAAGACCTTGCCGGGAATGCCATCGAACGCGACCTCGGCTTCATCGCCGACGGTCAGGCGCAACAGGCTGTTCTGGCGCATCCACGCAGCGAAATACTGGCCTTCCTGCGGAATAAACACCATCGAGGGGCGCAACGGCAGCTTGCTCGCCATCATGCCCGGGCGCAGCGACACATGGGTCACGAAGCCCTTGCTCGGCGCGCGCACCACGGTGTTGTCCAGTTCGAACTGGGCGTTGGCCAACTGCGCCTGGAGGTCGTCGGTGCGAGCGATCGCCGCGTCCAGTTCACGTTGCGTGCCGAAGTTGCGGCGAATCAGTTCGGTGATGCGATAACGATCACCTTTGGCCGCGATCAATTGTGCCTTGAGCGATTTCACCCGGTTTTCGAAAGGCGTCGGGTCGATGCGAAACAGCACATCACCTTTTTCCAGGGGTTCGTTGCCTTGTACCGGCACCTCGATGACCTGGCCGCTGATAATCGGAATCACCGGCACCGAGACGAAATACGAGCGCGCCACCTCAGAGTACGGGTGGTTGTAGTTCATCGTAAAAATCAGCGCGCCGACCAGCACAATGCCACCGAGCACCGCCGTGGGCACGGTCCATTTGTTCAGCGGAATGCGAAAAATCTTGAACAGTGCGACACAGAAAGCGGCATAGGTCAGGACAAGGAGAAGATCCATGGTTCAGATCCCCTCGCCGTGTGGACGGGCGGGCGGTTCAGTTCCGGGAGAGCGGGTTTCCAGTTGCTCCAGCCGGGTTTGCAGTTGCAGCACTTGCTGTTCCAGGCGCAGCACATGACTTTGAACCGACTTGCCGTCGCCAAAGCCCCAGCCGCGATCTTCCCGATAGGCCATCGCCCAGATCCACAGGAACGGCCAGAGCGCATGCAAGGTGAACAGACTGACCCAGCCGGTGGCATGGATCGCATCCTGATGCGGATGCTTGCGGTGAACGGCGATCTCGTACGGAATGTCATGCAACACGATGATCCCGTAAAACAGCACGAGACCGACGAACACCAACAAACCCAACGCGAAGTAGTCGAGCATCATCGCCTCCCGGCATCCAGCAGTGCTGGCCTCAGTGTAGACACTGGTTTTACCGGGAGCGGGGTGTTTCAGGCGGGAATTTTCAATCCTGCCGATTTGCCGGTCAGAAGATGTAGTCGGTGGTCAGGAAGCTCGAATCGCGCCCGCGAATGATCTCGCTGATCAGGTCCTTGTTGCTCTCCTGGAATTTCGTCGCCACCAGCGTACGGATTGAAAACACGCGCAACGCATCGTGCACCGAGAGCGTACCTTCGGCGGAGTTCTTGCGGCCGTTGAACGGGTAGGTGTCGGGGCCGCGCTGGCACTGCGCGTTGAGGTTGATTCGTCCGACCTGATTGGCAAAGGTGTCGACCAGACGGCCGACGGCCACCGGGTTGGTGCCGAAGATACTCAGCTGTTGACCGAAGTCCGACTCCAGCACGTAATCAATCACGGTATCGAGGTGACGGTACGGCACGATCGGCACCACCGGGCCGAACTGCTCTTCCTGGTAGACGCGCATCTGCGGCGTGACCGGATAGAGCACTGCCGGGTAGAAGAACGAAGCCCGGGATGCGCCGCCATTCGGGTTGACCACCTGCGCACCCTTGCTTTGCGCGTCGGCGACCAGCGCGTGCAGGTAATCGACCTTGCCCGATTCCGGCAGCGGCGTCAGCGACACACCGCTGTCCCATGGCATGCCCGGTTTCAGCGTGGCCAGGCGGGCGTTGAATTTTTCGATGAAGTGATCGACCACGTCTTCATGAACAAAGAGGATTTTCAGCGCGGTGCAGCGCTGGCCGTTGAACGATAACGAACCGGTCACCGCTTCGCTGACCGCGTTATCCAGATCGACCTCCGGCAGCACGATGCCTGGGTTCTTCGCGTCCAGGCCAAGGGCGGCGCGCAAACGGTGCGGTTTTGGGTGAAGTTTTTTCAGGTCGCTGGCGGCCTTGTTGGTGCCAATGAAGGCGAAGATGTCGATCTTGCCGCTGGCCATCAGCGCGCTGACGGTCTCGCGGCCACTGCCGTAGATCACGTTGATCACGCCGGTGGGGAAGCTGTCGCGGAACGCTTCGAGCAGCGGGCGAATCAGCAAAACGCCGAGCTTGGCCGGTTTGAACACCACGGTGTTGCCCATGATCAGCGCCGGGATCAGCGTGGTGAACGTCTCGTTCAGCGGATAGTTGTAAGGGCCCATGCACAGGGCGACGCCGAGCGGCACGCGGCGGATCTGGCCGAGGGTGTCCTGTTCCAGTTCGAAACGGCTGGAGCGGCGGTCGAGTTCTTTCAGGGCATTAATGGTGTCGACGATGTAATCGCAGGTGCGGTCGAACTCTTTTTCCGAGTCCTTGAGATTTTTGCCGATCTCCCACATCAGCAGCTTTACCACCGCTTCGCGCTGTTCGCGCATACGGGCGAGGAAGGCTTCGACATGCTGGATGCGCTCGGCGACGCGCATGGTTGGCCACAAGCCCTGGCCTCGGTCATAGGCGCGGACGGCGGCGTCGAGGGCAGTCAGGGCGGTGTCGGCATCGAGCAGCGGCGTGCTGCCGAGAATCACTTGTTCGTCGCCGTTGGCGCCTTGCAAATACACCGGGCTGCGCACTTGCGCGAGCGGGCCGTCCCAGCGGCGCAACTCACCATCGACAAGGTATTCGCGTTGCTCGAGCTGCGCATCGAGGCGGTATTTTTCCGGGATGTCGCTGACTGAAGGGAACAGGTTGCCAAGGATGTTTGCTGTGGTCATGTCGCTACCCCGTGTTGATTTGCGCATGTAGATCAAAAAGTCTCTACAGGTTATACGCCTGAATGCCTGTGGATTTAACCCCGCAAATGTCATGTGAATGTCACGCACAGGTGCGGGACAGAAGGGCAGGTGCAACGCCGATCCCACAGATTCATGTTCCTGAGCACAATCCCCGGTTACCGCAAATCCCTGTAGGAGTGAGCCTGCTCGCGATGGCGGCGGCACGTTCAACATCTCGATTGCCTGACCCGGCGCTTTCGCGAGCAGGCTCACTCCCACAGGGTTTTTGCGTGGCGTGTAATGAAGCTTTTATGACAAAAGTTCGGTAGCACATAGCCAGTCCGGTCATGCCTGTGTAACGCGCTTGAGGGGCCCAACGGGGCGCTTTTCACAAGCCGAGGCGGGACGCCGGGAGTGAGGCAGTGGGGACTATGGAACGCTACTCGAAAGTGGGCATGCAGGAGCTTGATCAACGCCTGTCGAAGATCGTCGAAGCCGCGCGCAAGAAGCCGGTTTCGGTGTATCGCTACGGCGCGCCGTGGGTCTGGATCGTCTCGCAGGATGACTGGCAAGGCGCCTTGAAGGAAGTGTCGAGCTACATTCCGCCGGGGCATTCGCTGGTCTTGTTGCGCCCGCAGATCGACGACCTGCTCGACGCCCACCGCGAGCTGCTGCACGACCTCAATGCCGAACCCGGCATGCTCATTCCCGCGCAAACGGTCATGCACATTCTGCTCCTGCAACTGCTGTATTCGGTGCCCAGTGAACAACAACTCTATGAGCAACTGAACTACAACCTGCTGTTTCGCTGGTTCGTCGGCCTGGGCCTGAACCAGAAAGTCTGGAGCTTCAACGCCCTCAGTCGCGACATCGCCACGCTGCTCAACGAGCCGCGGGCGGTGCTGCTCATTCAGAAAATCATCGGCGAAGTGTTCTGTGGTGCCTTGCTGCAAATGCCCGAGTTCTCCTTGAACTTCGCGCTCTTGCACACCTGGCTGGGCAAGCACGCCTGCGCGACAACGATCAGCAATTGACGCAACACACCGGGGCGACAAACGCCAACAGGTCATCGCGAATTTCAGGGGGTAGTGTGGAACGGATTTTCACGTCACGGCTGGCGCTGTGGGGCTGGTTGCTGGTGGCGGCGGGCGCGCAGCCGGCGTTGGCCGAGGAGGGCGCAGAAGCGCCGGCCGCTCCGCGTCTGGTCGACGTCAACGAATACTTCGTGCGCGGCAACACCGTGCTCGATGCGCGGGCCATCGAGGAAGCGGTGTACCCGTTCCTCGGCCCGCAAAAAGCCCTGAGCGACATTGAAGGCGCGCGCGACGCGTTGCAGAAGGCCTATCAGGAACGCGGCTATCAGTCGGTGTTCGTCGAGTTGCCCGAACAGGCTGTGGCCGATGGCATCGTCTACCTGCAAGTCAGCGAAACCAAGGTCGGCCGCGTGCGTGTGGTCGGCGCCAAACACTATTCGCCACTGGACATTCGCGACAACGTGCCGGCGCTGAAGGAGGGCGAGGTACCGGACTTCGCCAAGGTTCAGGGCGAACTGGCGCAGCTCAACAAAACCCCCGGCCGCCAAGTCATGCCGCTGGTGCGCGAAGGTCAGCGCCCCGGCACCATGGATGTCGACCTTCAGGTTGAAGATCAGAACCCGTGGACCGCCAGCGTCGGCCTGAACAACGACTACAGCGCCGACACCGAAAAGCTGCGCACCGTCACCAGCCTCGGTTACAACAACCTCTGGCAACTGGGGCACAGCGTCAACCTGACGTTCTTCACCGCGCCGCAGGAAACCGACAACGCCAAGGTCTGGTCCGGTTCTTATACCGCGCCGTTGAGCGAGCGCTGGAGTGTGCAGTTCTCCGGTTATCAGTCCGACAGCAACGTCGCCACCATCGGCGGCAGCAACGTCCTCGGCAAGGGTCACAGCTACGGCGTCGCAGCGATCTACACGCTGCCCTCAAGCGGCAACTGGTCGAACTCGCTGTCGGCCGGCATCGACTTCAAGGACTTCGACGAGCGCCTGAGCCTGTCCGGCGAAAGCGACAAGGTGCCGCTGCAATACGCACCGTTCACCTTCGCCTACAACGGCTATCG
The DNA here is from genome assembly GCF_014268545.1 of Pseudomonas sp. SWRI81. NCBI lineage: Bacteria > Pseudomonadati > Pseudomonadota > Gammaproteobacteria > Pseudomonadales > Pseudomonadaceae > Pseudomonas > Pseudomonas sp. SWRI81. The sequence continues at coordinate 9,601 of NZ_JABWQS010000011.1, read as the reverse complement.
CTACAGCGAAAAGAGCCAGCTCGGCCTCGGCCTGAGCCTGGTCGCGGCCACGCGCAGCGTCTTCGGCTACGGCAGCGACGACGAAGATTTCGACTACAAACGCTACCGCGCCAAGCCGGGTTTCGCCGTGCTCAAGGGCGACACGAATTACACCTGGACCTTCGACAGCGACTGGCAGAGCGCGAGCAAAGCCGCGTTTCAACTGGCCTCCGGTCCACTGGTTTCCAACGAACAATTCTCCGCCGGCGGCGCCACGTCGGTGCGCGGCTATCTGGCCGCCGAACGCACGGCGGACGACGGCTATCTGCTCAGCCAGGAACTGCGCACGCCGTCGCTGGCGAAGTACGCCGGCACCTGGATGCAGGACTGGCGCTTCTACGCCTTCGCCGAGGGCGCGCAACTGTACCTGCGCGACGAACTGCCGGATCAGGACGCCAATTACGCCCTCGCCAGTGTCGGCCTCGGCACCCGCGCCAGCCTCAGCAAATGGCTGTCCGGCAGCCTCGACTGGGGCTATCCGCTACTCGAAGGGCCGAACACCTCGAAACAGGAATCGCGCCTGCACTTCAACCTTCAAGCCACTTTCTAACGGAGCACGTCCATGCAACGCCTCTTCCTTTCGTTGTTGATCTGCCTGGGCTTCGTGCTCCCGGCCACGGCCCAGGCCTGGTGGCAGGACGACTGGCATTACCGCAAACAGATCGCCGTCGACACCACACCGCAAGGCGCCGCGATCAATCAGGCTCTGGGCCGCACCGCGCTGCTGGTGCGCCTGCACACCGGCAACTTCACGTTCGATGGTGTGAAAGAAGACGGCTCGGATCTGCGCTTTGTTGCCGCCGATGACAAAACCGTACTCAACCACCAGATCGAAAGTTTCGATGCGCTGATGGGCATGGCGCTGATCTGGGTCGATGTGCCGAACGTCGAGGGCGGTCAGCGCCAGGACATCTGGATGTACTACGGCAACCAGAAGGCGCCGGCCACCGGCAACGGCCAATTGACCTTCGATCCGAATTACACCGCGCTCTATCACTTCGACGGCGCCACCGGCACGCCGGCCAAAGACACCACCGCCTACGGCAACACCGCACAGAGCGCGACCGGCGCGGCAATTGACGGCGTAGTAGGGCGCGCATTGCAGCTCAGTGGTCAGCCATTGCTGCTGCCGGCCAGTCCCTCGCTGCAACACAACACCGATAGTGCGTTTACGTTCAGTGCCTGGTTGCGTCTGGATCAGGCCAATGGCGAACAATTGATTCTCGCTCGTCGCGAGGGCACGCAAAGTCTGCTGATCGGTGTCAACCAGGGCGTGCCGTTCGTGGAGATCGACGGCCAGCGCGCCGCTGCCACGCAAGCGCTGACTCCGGCGCAATGGCAACACGTCGCCCTGACCGCTCAAGGCTCGAAGGTGACGCTGTACCTCAACGGTCGTGAAAGCGCAGTGTTGGCCCAAGCGATGCCGGCATTCAACTCGGTCATGGCCATCGGCGCCGATCTGCACGAAGGTGCGTTCCAGCCATTCGTGGGCGCCATCGATGAGCTGCGCCTGTCCAAAGTCGCCCGCCCGGCCGCGCTGTTGCTGGCCGATGCGACCTCGCAAGGCGCCGAGTCGAAACTGGTGGCTTACGGTGTCGATGAAGAACAGTCCGGTTTTGGTTTCGGCAGCCTCGGCTTTCTGCTCAACGCCGTGCCAATCGACGCCTGGGTGATCATCGCGGTGCTGGTGCTGATGATGTTCCAGTCGTGGGTCATCATGCTGCGCAAGAACCGCACCCTCGGCCGCGTCACCGCCGCCAATGAAGATTTCCGCGTGCAATTCGCCAAGGTTGGCACGCGCCTGGAGATGTTCGCCGACGACGCGCAACTCGCCCAGCGCTTGCAGCATTCGCCGTTGTGGCGCCTGTATCTGGTGGCGGTGAAAGAGATCCGCACCCGCCGCGAGCAGGGCGCCGACACCTCATCGGTTTCCGGGGCAACCATCGAAGCAATCCGCTGTTCCATGGACGGCGTGCGCACCCGCGAAAACCAGCAACTGAGTTCGAAACTCTCGACCCTGTCCAACGCCATCGCTGGCGGTCCTTATATCGGCCTGCTCGGCACGGTGCTGGGGATCATGGTGGTGTTCCTCGGCACGGCGATGGCCGGCGACGTCAACATCAACGCCATTGCGCCGGGCATGGCGGCTGCGCTGCTCGCGACGGCGATGGGTCTGTTCGTCGCGATCCCCGCGCTGTTTGGTTACAACCGCCTGATCACCCGCAACAAGGAAGTCAGTGCCGACATGCGCATCTTCGTCGACGAGTTCATCACTCGCTTGGCGGAGTTGCACGGCGAGAGCCAGCTCAGTGAGTCGGCGCATGCGCGCGGCCATCACGCCAACCACTCTGTACCGGCCTGAGGAGCACTGACATGGCGTCCGTAAATGCCTCCCACGACGATGAAGAAGATGCCGCCGTCGACAGCATCAACATCACTCCGCTGGTCGATGTGCTGATGGTGGTGCTGGTGATGTTCATTCTTACCGCCACGGCGCAGGTTTCCGGGATTCAGATCAACCTGCCCAAAGCCAGCGCCTCGGTGTCGCTGTCGGAAGCCAAGACCAAGGCGATTTCGGTCAACGACGGCGGCCAGGTGTTTCTCGATGCCTACCCGGTGACGCTCGCCGAGCTGGAAGAGCGCCTGCGCATCGAGAAGGCGCAGAGCCCGGATTTTCCGGTGATCGTGCGCGGTGACGCGACCGTGCAATACCAGAAAGTCATTGAGGTGCTGGACCTGTTGCGCCGGCTGGAACTGTCGCAAGTCGGTCTTGTGACCGGCAAACCGAGCCAGGGCTGAGCCATGACTGCACAACTCCCGATCGAGCCGCCGCCCGTGAAAAAGTCGCCGCTGCGCTTTGCCAAGTGGGGCGCCGGGTTGCTGATCGGCGCGCTCGCCGCGTGGTTCCTCTGGCAGTGGGCCAACGACATGAGCGGTATCCGCCGTGAAGCGCCGAAGGTGCCGACGATCATTCCGCTGCCGCCACCACCGCCTCCGCCGCCGGAGAAACCGCCGGAGCCGGAAACCCCGGTGGAAGAAAAAGTCGTCGAGCCAGAACCGACGCCTGAACCGCAAGAGGTCAAGCCTGAAGAAGAGGCGCCGCCATCGCCGGCGGATGATCTGGCCAACCCGATGCAAATGGACGGCGATGCGCAAAGTGGCAACGACGCGTTCAACATCGGCGCGGGCAAGGGCGGCGGAATGGCCGGTGCTGGCGGCGGGCGTCTGGGTACGGGCACGTACAGCCAGTTTCTGGCGTTCACTTTTCAGCGTCTGCTGCGCGAGAACCCCGACCTGCGCAACCTCGCGTTTTCGCTGCAAGCGGATGTGTGGCTGAGCAGCGTCGGCGAGATCACCCGCGTCGAGCTGATCAAGTCCAGCGGCAATCCGCAAATCGATACCCAGGTGCTGGCCGCGTTACGCGGCGCGCCGGCCCTCAGCGAACGGCCTCCGGCCTCCATTACTTTGCCTGTGCGCTTGTCCCTGCAAGGGCGACGTCCGGGTTAATTCATTTATTCGAGCTTTGGTAAAGGAGTTGTGTGCAGATGATTTCCAACGTGAATCGATTGTCCCTGGCGGTCGGCATGGTCATTGCGACCCTGGTCGGTCAGGCCGTGGCAGCGCCTGCGCCCTCGGAAAACGCCACGATCAATCTGATCCGCTTGCTGGTCGAGCAGGGCATTCTGAAACAGGACAAGGCTGACGCGCTGATCGCTCAGGCGCAGAACGAAGCGGCGCAGGCCAAGCAGGCTGCGGCGTCTACCGCTGTGGCGGCCGGGCCGGTTGCGGCGCCGGGCGATGTGCGTGTGCAATACGTGCCGGCGGCGGTGCGTGACCAGATCCGCGATCAGGTCAAAGCCGAAGTCATGGCCACCGCCAAACAGGAAAACTGGGCGGCGCCCAACAGCTTCCCGGAATGGGCCGCACGCATCAGCTTCGACGGCGACATCCGCCTGCGCGACGAATCGCGTTATTACTCGGGCAACAACAGCAACGAAATCGTCGACTTCGCCAAGCTCAACAACAACGGCCCGTACGACGTGAACCCCAACAGCAGCACCAGCCTGCCGCCGTTGCTCAATACCCGCGAAGACCGCGAAAACCTGTTCCGCCTGCGCGCCCGGCTGGGCATGAAAGCGGTGATATCGCCCGAGTGGACCGCCGGTATCCGCATCGGCACCGGCTCGGACAACAACCCGGTTTCGACCACGCAAAACCTCGGCGGCGGTTTCGCCAAGAAAGACATCTGGCTCGATCAGGGCTATCTGAGCTGGAAGCCGATGGATGAATTGACGCTGACGGGCGGGCGCTTCGCCAACCCGTTCATGTCCACCGACATGCTCTATTCCAACGACTTGAACTTCGACGGTGTGGCCGCGATTTTCGACCACAAGCTCAACCACGATTGGGGCGTGTTCGGCACGGTCGGCGCGTTCCCGGTCGATTACACCAACGACAGCGCCAGCAGCAATGGCTTCGACAAGGAAGAGAGCGACAACAAGTGGCTGTACGGCGCGCAACTCGGCGCGAAATGGGCGATCAACAGCAACAACCGCTTGAAAGGTGCGCTGGCTTACTACCGCTTCGACGACATCCAGGGCCAGCGCTCCAGCCCTTGCGAGCCGTGGGCGGGTGCGCCGGGCTGCGACAGCGACGGCACGCGCGCGGCGTTCATGCAGAAAGGCAACAGCGTGTTCCTGCTGCGTGACATCACGCCGAACCCGCTCAACCCGACCACGACGCCACAACCGCAGTACGTGGGGCTGGCGTCCGAGTTCAACCTGCTCGACCTCAACCTGGTATGGGACGCCGACCTGCCGCAAGACTTCAAGCTGCGCAGCCAGGGCAACTACATCCATAACCTCAGCTACGACGAAGGCGAGATGCGCAAGCGCTCGGCCGGGCAGATCGTCAACAACCTCGACAGCAATGGCGACATCGAAAGCGGCGCCAACGCGTGGATGGTGCAGTTCACCCTCGGCAACGCGCTGGACCTCAAACGCAAGGGCGACTGGAACCTGTTCGCCGGCTACAAGTACATCCAGCCGGACGCCTTGCCGGACGGCTTCAACGACTCGTCATTCCACCTCGGCGGCACCAACGCCAAGGGCTATTTCATGGGCGGCAACTATGGCCTGGCGAAAAACGTTTCGGCCACCGGGCGCTGGATGAGTACCGAGGCGGTGTATGGCGCGCCGTTCGACATCGACGTCTTGCAGCTTGAGATCAACACGCGCTTCTAAGCGCCGGGAGAGGTTATGAAAAACCGCTTGTTAGGGCTCGGACTCGGCCTGTTGATCGCCACCGGGGCGAGCGCCGAAGGCATGGAAGAACGCTTGCGCACGCAATTGCGCAGCACCGCCCAACAGTTGCAGGCCCTGCAAAGCCAGCAGGCCCAGGCCAGCGCCGCGCAATTGGCGGCGCAAAACGAGGCCAAGGCAGCGCAGGCGCAAATCAAACAATTGACGGCCGAACTGGCCAAAGCCAAAGGCCTCGCCGAGCAACTGGCCGGGCAACAACAGAGCCTGCACAGCCAGGCCCAGGCGCAAGTCGCGGCCAGTGCCGAGCAGACCGGCAAGTTCAAAAAGGCCTACGACGAATTGCTGGTCCTCGCTCGCGCCAAAGAGGCCGAGCGCTCGAAGCTGCAAGCGCAACTGGCTGAACGTGACACACAAGTGCAGCAATGTTCAGTCAAGAATCAGCAAATGTATGACGTCGCCAAGCAGATCCTCACGGCCTACGAAAACATTGATGTCGCCGAGGTGATGAAGATCCGCCAGCCCTTCGCCGGCAGCGCCCGGGTCAAATTTGAAGAGCTGGCTCAGGGCTTCGGCGACGAACTCTACAAGACGCAATTCGACGCGCCGCAAGCAGCGCTCGCTCACTGATGAACAAGGAAGCAGTCATGACTCAATTGATCACCCACGTTTCACCGCAATCGCTGACCGATGTGCTGCAAGCTGCCGGTTATCGCGTCAACCCGAGTGAGCAGAACGGCATCGTCCAGTTGCTCAGCGCCAGCCAGGGCATTGGCTACGCCGTGCGTTTCGGTAATGCGGCGGTGGAGCAGGGCAGTTACGTCGATTTCACGTTCAGTTGCGCGCTGCGCGTGCAAGGTGAGTTGCCGCAGGGTGTGGCCGAACAGTGGAACGCCACGCGGCGCTTTGCTCGGTTGTCATTGCAAGGCGAGTTTCTGGTCATGGAAATGGACGTGGTGGTGGCTGCGGGTGTGAGCAACGATCACCTGCGTGGCAATCTGGAGTTGTGGGATCGGCTGTTGCAGGAATTCATCGTTTACCTGCGCGACTTCAGTCAGGCCCCGGCGGCGCAGGCGGCGAAAGTTGTCGTTACTGAAGAAGAGGAAGTGGCGCTGTGAAAAAGCCTGCCATGGTAGTCAGCGCTGCCGCCGTGGCGCTGTTGGTGGTGGCCGTGGCGCTGGTGCTGCGACCTGGAAGTGATCCGGTCGCTGCCCAGCAACCGTCGTCGGCAGCCGCGATTGCGAGCGGGCCAGCGGTGGCACGACTGGGCAATCAACAGGTCTCGCCTGAAGAGTTGCAGGCGTTGCTTGCTGCGGTCCCGCAGCAGACCCGCGAGCAACTGCGCGGCAACCGTGAGGCGCTGGAGCGCTGGATTCGCACACGTCTGGCCGAGAAAGCCGTGTTGGAACAGGCTGACGCGCAGGGCTGGGCACAGCGTCCCGACATCGCCCGGCAGACCCGGGCGGCGACCGAGCAGATCGTGTTTCGTGATTATTTGCGCTCGGTGAGTCAGGTGCCGGCGGAGTACCCGAGTGCGGTCGAGTTGCAGCAGGCGTATGACGCCGGCAAGGCCAACTGGCAGACACCGGCGATGTATCGGGTCAGTCAGATTTTCCTCGGCGTCAGTGATGCTTCGAATGTGGAAACGGTGCGCAAACAAGCGCTTGAGTTGAGCAAGAAAGCCCAGTCAGCACCGGGCGAATTTGCAGCGCTCGCTACGCAATATTCGCAGGATCGCGTGACGGCAGAGCGGGGGGGTGATACCGGCCTGCAACCGTTGCAGCAACTGGTGCCAGAAGTGCGCGGCGCGGTGGCGCGGCTCAAGGTTGGCGCCGTCTCCGATCCCGTACAAAGCACTGCCGGATTCCACATCATCAAACTCACCGAGCAACAACCGGCGCGCACTGCGACGCTGGACGAACTGCGCGACCAACTGACCCAGGCCTTGCGTGCGCAACGTCAGGAACAGATCGCCCAAGCCTACCTCGACGGCATGCTCAACACCGCCACGCTGAGCATCGATGGTGCTGAACTCAACAAAATTCTTGAGGAAAAACCCTGATCCCAGCCCCCACACAAATCCCCCTGTAGGAGTGAGCCTGCTCGCGATAGCAGTGTGTCAGGTTTAGTGATGTCGACTGAAACACCGCTATCGCGAGCAGGCTCACTCCTACAAGGGAATTGCGTAACGACAACCACATAGATCGACAGGGAGTCATCGATGTCATTCACCGAACCCGCAGGACGCGCCAACACCGGCGATTACCGCTCGCCGCCAAACAAACCGGAACCCTGGCTCACCCGGGCCGCGACCATCGACAACGAAGTCGCGCAATACTTCCTGGTCAGCGCCCGCTGCGGCTGTTTCATGCAAGCAGCGCGCAGCCTCAACGTACGCTCGACCCTGTTGCGCAAACAACTGGCGCAACTCGAACAGCAACTGCAACACAGTCTGTTCAGCTTCCAGGGCAGCGCCCTCAGCCTGACCCGCGAAGGCCAGCAACTACAAGCCAAACTGATTGCCCTGGCCCATGAACGCAAACTTCCGGTGGTCGAGCAGCCACTGATTCGCCTGGCCGTCGCCGAATCGATCCTCCACGACATCCTCGGTCGTGACCTCATCGCATTGCTGCGCCGCAACGCCAGCGTGCGCCTGGAGATCATCGCGCTGGACAGCGAACTGTCGCTACGCGCCGTCAGCGCCGACGTCGTCCTCTGGCTGGCTCATGGCGAAACCCCACAACCCGGCCCGACCTTCGCCATCTGTGAACCGCAGCGGTTGGCGCGCCTAGACTATCTGCCGCACATCGCCAAACGTTACAGCCGCGTCACCGCCCGCCCCGAAACCACCGACGACCTCGCTGATTTCATGTTGGTGCAATGGCAGCATGATCGGCAGATCGACAGTTTTCGCCCGTGGAATGAATTGGTCGAACAGCGTCTGGCGGGTGTGGTGCAGATGCAGTCGTATGAGTTGATGCTGGAGATGATTCGCTGCAGCGCGTGCATCGGGTTGTTGCCGGCGTATATGAGCCGGTTTGATCGGGGGTTGATTGCGTTACCGGGGCTGTTCACCGAACCCATGCAGTTACAAGCATGGCTGGCGATCAGTACCGATTCGCAGCACACGCCCGAAGTCCAAATGCTTGCCGACCTCATCCACCATGCCTTTTCCGAGCGCCATGAATGGTTTCAGCCCTGACGCTACTTTTTCCTGTTGGAATTAGCCTGTTAGCAAAAGCGCCTGATCAGCTACCAAAGTTGGCGCTGATCAAGCTAGACAGGGAAATTGCAAGTCCACTCTCATGCTTGTAAGGGAGTTTGCCGCCCAACATAGCCTTTACGCATTGGGGGGGACCCTGCCTGATTACTTCTTTGTCTTATTCGTCCAGGCTTGGAGGAACATTGTTATTTATCCGAAAACGGCTCCGCCACTTCCCAATAGCCCGTTTCCTGCGCTACGCCGAATCCATGGAGCGAGAAAACCAAACCCGAGTTATGAACGCTTTGGTCCACCCAATCAAAGGTGCCCTCGCCGCTGTAAACCTCAGCCTGATCATCATTGGCTATACCTGTCCACGCGGTAGTGCTGGATGGAAAGTATTCGATCCACGGCTGGAAGTAGCAGCGATCCAGGACGGCACGAATTTGCGGCGTCATGCTGGCATAGTCGTATAGTGCGAGATGCTGCATATATTTGGAGTACGTGTTAGGCATTCCGGCATGACCGACAAGCAAATCGTATACGTTTGAAATAGCCACGGAATAGCTGACTTGGGCGTTGCTTTGATCAGTGATCCTGATTGTCGCGGACCCATTGCCCATACCGGTCACTTTACCTTGAGCATCTACAGCAGCGATGCGTGTATTGGATGACGTATATCTGTACGGAGGGATACCCCCGGATGGCTGTCTGACAGCACTGTTTCCGATTGCGTCAACCCCAGTGAAGTTGCGGCAGTAATTACTTCTGACCATTATGCCGTTCAATGTAAGTAACGACGTGTCCACCTGTAAAGCTGCTACCCCTGTGGCTCCGCCCTGGAGAATTTCCTTCTGATTATAAGTCGTCATGGTGATGCCCCTACGTTGTGTTTGACCGGTACTATCAAAGCGCTTTACCGTGAAATGCGCACCTGTCAGATCTGACAGGTGCAGGCGTGAATCCGACGGGCGGTGGGGCTTCGAGGTGTATCTGTCAACACACACGGTGAATGAACGCTAGCCTTCGCGAGCAAGCTCGCTTGTATGGTTAGACTTGAAGGGGTGGTGGGACGAACAGTTCGCATCTGACTGCTGTAACA
>NZ_JABWQS010000109.1:0-338 GCF_014268545.1 Pseudomonas sp. SWRI81 | reverse complement strand
TGATGAAAAACCAGAGCGAATACCAATCGAAAGGGGGAGTTATGGCTTGATGACAACCATAGAATCTCCCACAGTGGATCTGCGCTGGGCCGCAGATATCTGAGTGAATGCAAAACCCTGTAGGAGTGAGCCTGCTCGCGATAGCTCATTGTCAGACAACAGAGATCTTGAATGTAAAGGCCCCTTCGCGAGCAAGCTCTCTCCCCACAGTGGATCTGCGCTGAACAGCAGATGTGTGAGTGAATGCAAAAAACCTGTAGTAGTGAGCCTGCTCGCGAAGACGGAGTGTCAGGCGACACTGATGCTGGATGTGCCGGCCCTTTCGCGAGCAAGCCCGC
>NZ_JABWQS010000108.1:0-346 GCF_014268545.1 Pseudomonas sp. SWRI81 | reverse complement strand
TTTCGTCTCAACCGAGGCGCGCATTCTACAGCAGCCTCATTTGCTGTCAAGTGATTATTTTCAGAAGTTTTCGAAGATTTCTTCAACAACTTCAACCACTTGCGCTTCCGATCTCTCGTTAGCGGGAGGCGAATTCTACAGCGTTACTCGCTGCTGTCAACACCTCTTTTTCTCCGCTTTCGACCGAGAAGATCGAACCGTTAAAAGCGCCATACATCACTGCCCTTTCAACTCCTTCCAGGCTTCGATGATCTGAAGCAAGCCGCTGCCGAAAACTGCGTAACTCTTTGAATCTCAAGGAGTTTTCCGTTTCGACTGCGCCGGAAGTGGGGCGAATTATAGACTT
>NZ_JABWQS010000107.1:0-349 GCF_014268545.1 Pseudomonas sp. SWRI81 | reverse complement strand
CGATTGAGCTCAAGCTCACCCACTTCGATCAGCGGAAACTCTTTCTGCGACCAGGTCTTGGTGACGTCGAACGGGTTTTCGTAATGCGCCGCTGCCTGGGCTTCGGTCATGATCTGAATGCAAACGCGCCATTTCGGGAAATCGCCACGCTCGATCGCCTCGAACAGGTCACGCTGGGCGTAATCCGGATCAGTGCCTGCCAGACGTGCAGCGTCTGCCGGTGCGAGGTTCTTGATGCCCTGTTTGGTCTTGTAGTGCCATTTCACCCAGTGGCGCTCGCCTTGGGCATTGATCAGGCTGTAGGTGTGACTGCCAAAGCCATGCATGTGGCGGTAGCCATCCGGAATGC
>NZ_JABWQS010000106.1:0-349 GCF_014268545.1 Pseudomonas sp. SWRI81 | reverse complement strand
GCATTCCGGATGGCTACCGCCACATGCATGGCTTTGGCAGTCACACCTACAGCCTGATCAATGCCCAAGGCGAGCGCTACTGGGTGAAATGGCACTACAAGACCAAACAGGGCATCAAGAATCTCGCACCGGCAGACGCTGCACGTCTGGCGGGCACCGATCCGGATTACGCCCAGCGTGACCTGTTCGAGGCGATCGAGCGTGGCGATTTCCCGAAATGGCGCGTCTGCATTCAGATCATGACCGAAGCCCAGGCAGCGGCGCATTACGAGAACCCGTTCGACGTCACCAAGACCTGGTCGCAGAAAGAGTTTCCGCTGATCGAAGTGGGTGAGCTTGAGCTCAATCG
>NZ_JABWQS010000105.1:0-383 GCF_014268545.1 Pseudomonas sp. SWRI81 | reverse complement strand
CATCAGCACGCGGCGCTGTATCGCCGCGATTATGCCTACAGCGCCAACGGCAACCTCGAGCACATTGCCGACAGCCGTCACGGCCAGCGCACCTACGGCTACGACGCCCTCGACCGGTTGATCCGCGTGCGTCACTCGCGCGACGAACTGCCCGAATCCTTCGCCCACGACCCGGCCGGCAACCTGCTGATGCAGGACCGCCCGGGACCGGCGAAGGTCAAGGGCAACCGCCTGCTGATGCAGGGCGACCGCCACTACGACTACGACGCCTTCGGCAACCTGATCCGCGAACGTCGGGGCCAGGGTCAGACCCTCGTCACCGAATACCGCTACGACTGCCAGCACCGCCTGATCGGCCTGACCCGCCCCGACGGCCAAACTGC
>NZ_JABWQS010000104.1:0-393 GCF_014268545.1 Pseudomonas sp. SWRI81 | reverse complement strand
TTAAGATCCCTGTGGGAGCGAGCCTGCTCGCGAAGGGGCCGGCACTGACTCCGTGTTTCTTACAAGCACCACTCGAAACCCGCACCGCCCGTCGGATGCACGTCTTCACCTGTCAGATCTGACAGGTGCGCAAGCCCTCCAATACGCGTTAACTCACTCCGTCACCTTTGCCCACGGAGTCAGCGCCATGTCCAGCCCCAGCGAGCCTCTCGTCCTCGCGGAACTCGATATCCCCGGTCGCACCGGCCCGGTAGCGGAAACTCCGGTGAAAATCTGGGGCATCAACATCGCGGCCGCGCTGGGCAACTTTCCACTTAATGGTCTGCTGTGCCAGGCGGGTCCGTGGGGGAACATGGCGGTTGGCGACAAGTTGACCATCTTCTGGGGCACCGG
>NZ_JABWQS010000103.1:0-400 GCF_014268545.1 Pseudomonas sp. SWRI81 | reverse complement strand
GCCGAAACCTGTGGGAGCGGGCTTGCCCGCGAAGGGGTCAGGCCAGTCAACGCATCTGCGACTGACATTGCGCTTTCGCGAGCAGGCTCACTCCCACACTGGCTTTCCAGTGTTGCCACTACCGCGAACACACCGCCGAAACCTGTGGGAGCGGGCTTGCCCGCGAAGGCGTTTCGTCAGTCAACGCACCTGCAACTGACACTGCGCTTTCGCGAGCAAGCTCACTCCCACACTGGCTTTCCAGTGTTGCCGTTATCGCGAACACACCGCCGAAACCTGTGGGAGCGGGCTTGCCCGCGAAGGGGTCAGGCCAGTCAACGCATCTGCGACTGACATTGCGCTTTCGCGAGCAGGCTCGCTCCCACATCGTTTTTTAGTGTTGCCGCTATCGCGAACACAC
>NZ_JABWQS010000102.1:0-495 GCF_014268545.1 Pseudomonas sp. SWRI81 | reverse complement strand
AACCCGTTCGACGTCACCAAGACCTGGTCGCAGAAAGAGTTTCCGCTGATCGAAGTGGGTGAGCTTGAGCTCAATCGCAATCCGCTGAACTACTTTGCAGAAGTCGAGCAAGCCGCGTTCGGCCCAAGCAACATGGTTCCAGGCGTGGGCCTCTCGCCGGACCGGATGCTGCAAGGGCGCGTATTCGCCTACGCCGATGCCCACCGCTATCGTGTCGGTACCAACCACCAGCAATTGCCGGTGAACGCCCCGCGCAGCCCGGTAAACACGTACCAGCGTGACGGTTCGATGGCCTTCGGCAGCAATGGCGGCGCAGCGCCGAATTACGAGCCGAACAGCTACATCGAGGCACCCAAACAAGCGCCGCATTACGCCGAGCCTGCGCTGGCCTTGAGCGGTGCCGCTGATCGCTACGACCATCGCGAAGACACCGATTACTACAGCCATGCCGGCGCGTTGTTTCGGTTGATGAGCGACGAGCAGAAGGCCTTGTTG
>NZ_JABWQS010000101.1:0-509 GCF_014268545.1 Pseudomonas sp. SWRI81 | reverse complement strand
AACACCACGGCCACGCCGGGAGAGTCCGCATCACCGGCCTCGCGGATGACGGCTTCGGTGATGGTCACGATGTTCGGCGCTTTGCCTTCAGCCTGTTCCGGGGTCAGCGGCTCACTGAACACAAAAACGCCACCCCAGCTGATGCGAATAACATCGCCCGCCGCGGCAAAGGGATAAGGCGGCGTGCCATCGTTGTTGCCGATGGTGATCGGCACGCCCTCGGCCACGTTTTCCTTGTCGATACCGCCGTCAGCAATCTCCTTGGGAATCGTCATGATCAGCTTGGAATGCCCACTGTCATCGTTGTCATCGTGCCCGCCCGGGCGAGTGAGCTTGACCTGCACCTGCATGACTTCGGACGGTTGATCCGTGCCGCCCAAGGGCTTGACCGTATAGGACACCGCGAACAGGCCATCGACCATGTGCCGGGAAGGCACGAACATACTCAGTTGCGTTTTGACTTCGGTCTGGTCGACGGTTTCAACCCACACGTTTTGCCCGGTGCCCCA
>NZ_JABWQS010000100.1:0-557 GCF_014268545.1 Pseudomonas sp. SWRI81 | reverse complement strand
TTCGGCACGTACTGGTACTGATTCAACCCACCGGCCAGCTTCACCGGATCCGGGGTCAGATACCTTCCCAACCTCGGGTCGTAATACCGGTGGCGGTTGTAATGCAGCCCGCTTTCCGCATCGAAGTACTGCCCCTGAAAGCGCAGCGGCTGGTCCAGGTATTCTTCGCCGGCCAGGGTCACCGCGGCGACTTTGCCGTAGGCGTCGTATTGCGCGGACCAGACGATTTCGCCGCTGTAATCGGTGAGTTCCTGCGGGGTGCCGAGGTGGTCGAGTTGGTAGTAGAACGGGCAGGCTTTTTTCGGGCCTTTGCCGTCGAGCAGGGCCAAGGGGCGGAAGGTGCCGGGTTCGTAGACGAAGCTGCGGTATTGGGTTGGGCTGCTTTCGGCGACGAGGTGGTCGCCTTGCCAGAAGAATTCGGTGACGGCGCCGTCGACGGTTTTACCGATGCGGCGGCCGAAGGCGTCGTATTGGTAACTGGCAGTTTGGCCGTCGGGGCGGGTCAGGCCGATCAGGCGGTGCTGGCAGTCGTAGCGGTATTCGGTGACGAGGGTCTG
>NZ_JABWQS010000010.1:0-166317 GCF_014268545.1 Pseudomonas sp. SWRI81 | reverse complement strand
AGCAAGCCCGCTCCCACAATTTGACTGCATTACTGCCGTTGAAATGCGGCCCTGTGTAGGAGTGAGCCTGCTCGCGAAGGCGGTGTGTCAGTCACCATTCATTCTGAATGTACCGACGCTTTCGCGAGCAAGCCCGCTCCCACAATTTGACTGCATTACTGCCGTTGAAATGCGGCCCTGTGTAGGAGTGAGCCTGCTCGCGATAGCGGTGTGTCAGACACCCTCGATGTTGTAATTGCTGACGCTTTCGCGAGCAGGCTCACTCCTACCGGGGGCGGTGTTTATTCAGCGGGTTTCGCTCGGCGGGCGCGGAAGAACTCGGTCAACACCGCGCCACATTCTTCAGCCAATACCCCGCCCTCATACAGCACCCGGTGATTCAAAAAGCCCTGGGTAAAAAACTGACCCTGACTCTGCACAATCCCGGCCTTCGGCTCCAGCGCGCCATACACCACCCGCGCCACCCGCGAATGCACGATCAGTCCGGCGCACATGCTGCACGGTTCCAGCGTCACATACAGGGTGCTGCCCGGCAGGCGATAGTTATCCACTGCCTGCGCGGCGGCGCGGATCGCGACCATTTCGGCGTGGGCACTCGGGTCGCTGGTGCTGATCGGGCAGTTAAAACCGCGACCAATGATGGCGCCGTCCTGCACCAGCACCGCGCCCACGGGCACTTCGCCAAGCGCAGCGCCCTGTTCGGCGAGGATCAGGGCTTCGCGCATGAAGTCGCGGTCGCGGCTGCGGTCGATGATCGCCGCCGGGCGAATCTGGCGCATCACTTCACCTCGATCGCGGCCATCAGGCCGGTTTCCATGTGGTCGATGACATGGCAGTGGAACATCCATACCCCCGGGTTATCCGCCACCAGCGCCACTTGCGCGCGCTCGTTCTTGCCCAGCAGATAGGTGTCGGTGAAGTACGGAACGACCTTGTGCCGGTTCGACGCAATCACCTTGAAGCTCATGCCGTGCAGGTGGATCGGGTGCTGGTACTGCGTCATGTTCTTCAGTTCGAAAATGTAACTCTGGCCGAGCTTGAGGCTGGCGATCGGTCGATCGGCGCAGGTCTTGTCGGTGATGTCCCAGGCCTTGCCGTTGATCTGCCACAGACTCGGCGGCTTGCCGTTTTCGGTGTTCACCGACACCGAGCCGACCCATTCGAAATTGAAGTTGAGTTTCTCCGCATTGGCCAGATCCGGCTCGGCCACCGGGTTGGCCGGCAGGGCTTTCGGCCAGTCAGTCGGCGCATCGGTGTTGGTGACTGAACGCAGCGTGCCCAGACGCACTGGGCCGTTGCGCAGCGACAGTTCTTCACCGGCCGCCGGTGCCTTGATCGCCAGACAAATACGCATGCCGGGGCCGAGCCAGTATTCCTTACCCAGCGGGCGCGGCTCGACCGGGTTGCCGTCCAGCGCGTAGATCTTCGCTTCGACGCCGGGAATGTTGATGCGGTAGGTCAGTGTGTTATCAAGATTGAGCAAACGCACCCGAGTGATCTGCCCGGCCGGCAGATCGATCACCGGCAACGGCACGCCATTGATTGTCGACAGACGCCCGGCGGTACCGCCACGGGCCGCTTCGCGCGGGATGCTGAATTCTACGAACTGACCTTGCTCATCGACGTGCCAGTTCTTCAGGCTCAGGGTCTTCTCGTACTTGAAACCGGTCGGCTCGCGCTCCTCGATGATCAGCGGCCCGACCAGGCCACGGCCGAGTTCCTCGCTGCTGCTGACGTGCGGGTGATACCAGTAGCTGCCGGCATCCGGCACGCGAAACTTGTAATCGAAATACTCGCCCGGCAGCACCGGCAGTTGCGAGACGTAGGGCACGCCGTCCATTTCCAGCGGCAGGCGGATGCCGTGCCAGTGAATCGTCGTCGCCACCGGCAGGTGATTGATGAAACGCACCCGCAGCCATTCGCCCTGACGTACGCGCAGCTCGGTGCCCGGCGCCGACGGACCGAACGCCCAGGCTTGGGTCTTGTGGCCCGGCACCAGCTCCACATCCAGCGGCGCGGCAATCAGCTCATAGTCGTGACCGGCCTCGGCGTCGGCCATTTTGCCCAGCCAGTACCGCGATGCGCCCCCCGCGCCAACGCCAACGACAACAAGACCGGCCAGGCCACCGAGGATTTGGCGACGGGTAAAGGACATGAACTCAACTACCTCACGTATCAGCGACAGGCCCCGGGGGGCCCGTAAAAGGCGAATACGATACACCCGCAGTTGAGAAACAGTAAGGGCGACCTGGGGCCGCACGCCTGCTTTGGCCTATTCCCGCAGGCCGGTAATCAGGTGCAAAACGCCGCCCGCAAGCGCCATGACCCCGGCGACACCGGCAAGGCTCAATGCCTCACGATCAACGCAGGCGACGTCTGCCAGCTCCACCCGTACCCGCGTCAGCGCCACCGCCTGCTGCGACTTGAGGTTATCCACACCGCCCAATGCCGCGACGATTTCAGCACTCAAGCCGACGACCGGCTCGGTCGGCGTTTTCGGCTCGTCTGCTACCAGATCCGGCGTCAGCGCTTTCCAGAATGCCTGCTGCAACTTATCGAACATCATCAGTTCTCCAGAATCGGTGTGGTGTCGGCAATCGCTTCGCTGTGCAGGCGCAATGCCTCACGCACCTGCTCGGCACTTTCCAGGTCGAGCACCTGCCGAGCGATGGTTTGACACTCGGGCAGATTCAGCTCGCGCACGGTTGATTTGATCGCAGGAATCAACGGCACGCTCACCGACAGTTCATCTACGCCCAAGCCCAACAGCAGCGGCACCGCCAGACGCTCGGAAGCCATGGCGCCGCAGACCCCGACCCATTTGCCGTGGGCATGTGCCGCTTGCACGGTCGTGGCAATCAGGCGCAGCACCGCTGGATGGTAGCTGTCCGCCTGACTGGCCAGGCGCGGATGATCGCGATCCATGGCCAGGGTGTATTGCGTCAGATCGTTGGTGCCGATGGAGAAAAAATCGACATGGGGGGCAAACCGATCGGCCATCAGCGCCGCCGCTGGCACTTCGATCATGACCCCCAGCTTCGGCATTTCAGCCAGGCCCAGCGCCTGTGCTTCTTGCTCGAGCATCTGCCGCGCCAGCCACAACTCCGATAGCTGCGTGACCATCGGCAGCATGATGTGCAAGCGCGTCAGCTGACTGCAAACCAGCACCGCACGCAATTGTTCACGCAACAGTTGCGGGCGCTCCAGGCACAGACGTATGCCGCGCAAGCCGAGGAAGGGATTGGTCTCTGCGTCCATCGGCACATAGGCCAATGGTTTGTCGCCGCCGACGTCGAGGGTGCGCACCACTAGATTGTGCGACGGACCGACGCTGCGAGCGATGGCACTGTAGGTGGACACTTGCTCGTCATGGCTGGGCGCCTGATGGCGGTCCAGGTAGAGAAACTCCGAACGCAACAGCCCGACGCCGCCCGCGCCGAGGTCCATGGCCTGGGCGGTTTCGCTCAGTGACGCCACGTTGGCGGTCACCTCGATGTGCTGCCCGTCGCGGGTGCACGCGGCGAGCGTTGCCTGCGCCAGTTCATGCTGATGGCGTTGGCGTTGCCGTTCATGCCGGGCGCGCAACTGATCAATGGACTCCGCGTTCGGGTTGAGCTGCAACTCGCCCTTGTCTGCGTCCAGCAGCACCTGGGTGCCGTCGGCCAGTGCGAGCATCTGCACCGGCATCGCGCAAATTGCCGGCAAGCCACAGGCCCGCGCAAGAATCGCCACGTGGCTGGTGGCACCGCCGCCGACCGTGGCAAATCCTAGCACTTTATCTGTGTTCAGCCCGGCGGTCTGTGACGGGGTCAATTGATCGGCAATCAGGATGGCGTCGTCCGGCAACACCAGCGTCTGTTCGCGCACACCCAGAAGCAATTTCAAGACTCGCTGGCCGACGTCGACCAGATCCGCCGCCCGCTCGGCCAACAAAGCACTGCCCAGCGACCGGAACATCGCCGCTGTCGCTTCGGTGCTGGTGTTCCAGGCAAACGCCGCGCTTTTGCCCTCATCGATCAGGGCCTGGGCTTGATCCAGAAGGCTGGGGTCCGCCAATAACTCCTGATGCGCCTTGAAGATTTCGGCCTGCGCTTCACCACTGGCCGTGTCGCACAGGTGCTGCAAAGCCATGTCGGCCTCCACCAGGGCATCGGTCAGCGCCGCCCGTTCAACGGTGGGCTCGGCACCGAACTCGTTGACGGTGAGCGTCGGCTCCACGATCTGCACCACCTGCCCCAACGCCGAACCGGGCGAAGCACACACCCCACGCAGCACGTTGGGCAGTTCCGGCTCGCTGGTTGCGACCGGCACCGGCACGTTTTCGCCGCAGCCTTCGGCCAGCAGCCGGGTCAGCGTGTCGAGGGCGGCTTCGGCATCCTCCCCCTGCGCGCTCACCTGCACGCTGTCGCCGGGGCCAGTCTGCAACGCCATGATCGCCACCAGCGACTTGGCATTGGCTTGCGCCTGCAACCGGTGCAGATGGATCGTTGCCGTAAAGCGCTTGGCCGCCTGGGCGAACACCGCCGCTGGTCGCGCATGCAGTCCATTGGGGTTGGGCAGGCTGATCGGTGGGGAGAACAGCGCCTCACCTTTTGGCATGTCCGGCGTCACGCTGGCCGTTCCGGCGCTGCCGACACTCAGCACTGGCTGGCCGCTTTGCACTAGCCTTTTCGTCCCGACCAGCGAAGTAAACGGTTCACCACTGACCACCAGCATCAGGGTCAGCAGACTGCGTGCATGCAGGGCAATGTAATCGGCATCGAAGTCGATCAGCGCCTGCCCGGCCTCGACCCGCTGGCCCGCTTCGACGCGCGGAGTGAAACCCGCGCCGGCGAGGTTCACCGTGTCCAGGCCGATGTGCATCAGCACCTGCACACCTTCATCACTGGTCACGGTAACGGCGTGCCCGCTGGCCTGTATGTCGCTCACCACGCCGGCCAGCGGCGCACACAGCGTCGACGAGGTCGGATCGATGCACAGCCCATCGCCGATCACCCGACCGGCGAACACCGGATCGGGCACCTGATCCAGCGCCATCAGAACGCCGGACAACGGCGCCAGCAGTTGCAATTGTTGGGGTACGGCCATGACATCACCTGCTTGTTCGTTCTTTGAAGGGCCGACGGCGCGCGAAACACCGTCGGCATCGCTCACTTCCACCAGTATTCGACCTGCAAGCCGACGTTGGAGCCGTGCCGTGCGCGACCGAAGGCACCGGTGTCGGACAACGCCGAGCCTTTGGCCAGTTGGTTGGCCGCACGCTTGGCGGCTTCGTTCCAGCTCGCATAGGTGTAATACAGCCGCACCTCGGGGCGGGCCCAGAATTCCGGGCCTTTGGGTGACCAGGTCGGGGCGAACGTGAACTTGCTCAGTTTGCGCGTGCCTCCCGGCGCGTCGACCTGATCATGGCCCAGTTCGCTCACCAGTTTGAACTGCTCGGTCAGCGCATAAGTCGGGCGCACGCCCAGAGAAATCCAGTTCTGGTCGGCACCGTCCGCACGAATGTCTTTCTGATACACCGCTGCGACCTGTCCGCCGAAACGCGGTGTCAACTGCCAGTCGAAGAACTCAACGATGCGGTAACTCTTGTTGCGATCGTCGAGCATCACGTCGCCGGTGTAGCCCAGCCCGGTGCCGGGGCCTTCACCGTATTGCAAAGCCAGTTTGTTCTTGCCGCCGAGAAAGTCCTGCTGCACATGTTGCGTGGTAATGGCCCAGCCGCGGTGCGCATCGCGGCGGTCGGGCTTGTCGATGTAACTCAGGCCGAACTCCAGTTCGCCGCCCGGGTTGCTGTTGAAACCGCCAACGTTGAAGTCATGCCGGTTGATGTAATCCTTCTGATAAAGATTGTCCTTGCGCGAGAAGGCGTAACTGTATTTCAGGCCGTCGATCAGCACGTCTTCGATACCGCCGCCGGTAGCGCTCTGGTTCCAGTAGTAGAAGTCAGAAATATGGATGTCGTTACGTTTGTAGTAGCGCCGCCCGGCCCACAGCGAGCCGCCGTTGAGCGCGGGCATGGCCGACCATTGCGCGTAAGCCTGCGGTAAGCGAATCGAGCCGTTGTCCTCCTTGAACGTCAGGCTGCGGTCGTAGCGGTTATACAGCGACGCCATGCCGTCGACGCTTAACACCGAGCCATCGTCGAGGGTGTACAGGTCCTGGCGCAGCTCGAGTTCGCCGTACTGCTCGCATTCATTGCCCAAGCGGTATTTGGTTTGCGCACCGGCTAGCTGGAAACACGATTGGCCGCTGCTGTTGAGCGACGTACCGACCCCGCTGCGCAAGTAGCCGCCGAACTCCAGTGCGTGCGAAGAAGTGGGTATTGCCAGACAAAAACCGGCAACGACCAGGCTGTGATTTATTGTTGTTTTCATATGCCACCCGTTGTTTTTATTGTGTGGTTGCAGGAATTCGGCGCGCAAAAGTCACCCGCGCAGTGTTCTGCGTGTTTTTAAAAAGATTGTTTTTTCAGTTATCGATCAGGGATCGGTCAGGTGCACCACGAACGATTCATAAGGTCGCAAGCGCAGATGTCGCGTGCGCAGCGGACAGTCCGGGTAGTTGCTGATCAACAGTCGCTGCGCCTGCGTTTCGTCGATCACCGGCGGTAACTCGACGTCACACGGGCCGCCATTAAAGTTGTTCACCACCAACAGGCGTTCGCCCTCCCCCTCGCGCAGGTATGCCCAGATTTGTGGATGCTCGGGCAGCAACTGGCGATAGACGCCGTCGCAGATCAGCGCTTCGCTGCGGCGCAAGGCGATCAGCCGTCGATAGTGATGCAGTACCGAGTCCGGGTCGTGCAGCTGATGCGCGACGTTGATCTGCGCGGCATTGGCCGGCACGCCGATCCACGGTTCGCCGCGACTGAAACCGGCATTGTGGCCGGCGTGCCAGTGCATCGGCGTACGCCCGTTGTCGCGGGACTTCTGCATGATCGCCGCCATGTTGTCGAGGTCGCTGATGCCGGCTTCGCGCTTGAGACGAAAGATATTCAGGGTCTCGACGTCGCGGTACTGCTCGATGCTCTCGAACCCCGGATTGGTCATGCCCAGCTCTTCGCCCTGATACACAAACGGCGTGCCCTGCAAAAAGTGCAACGCGGTGCCAAGCATCTTTGCCGAGAGCTCGCGGTACTCGCCGTCATGGCCAAATCGCGAGACCACCCGCGGCTGATCGTGGTTACACCAGAACAACGCATTCCAGCCGCCACCGGCCTGCATGCCAGTTTGCCAGTCCGAGAGGATCTGCTTGAGCTGAAGGAAATCGAAGTCAGCGCGGACCCACTTTTGCAAGTTGGGGTAATCGACCTTCAAATGATGAAAATTGAAAGTCATCGACAGCTCTTTCGATTGCGGGTTCGAGTAGCGGATACAGTGCTCGAGACGCGTGGAGGACATCTCGCCGACGTTGATCAGGTCATGACCTTCGAAGACCTCGCGGTGCATCTGCTGAAGATAGGCATGCACATTCGGCCCGTCGGTGTAGAAACGCCGACCGTCGCTGTCGTCCTCGGGGAAGTCGGCAGGTTTGGAGATCAGGTTGATCACATCCAGACGAAAGCCGCCGACGCCCTTGTCGCGCCAGAAGCGCATCATCTTGAACACTTCGTCCCTGACCTTCGGGTTGTCCCAATTGAGGTCAGCCTGGGTGTGGTCGAACAGGTGCAGATAATATTGCCCGGTCTGCGCTTCGTACTCCCAGGCCGAACCGCCGAACTTGGATTCCCAGTTGTTCGGCTGATCGCGCCAGATATAGAAGTCACGGTAAGGGTTATCGAGGCTGCTGCGCGCCTGCTGAAACCAGACGTGCTCGATCGAAGTGTGGTTGACCACGATATCGAGCATCAGCTTGATGCCGCGCTTGCCCGCTTCGGCAATCAGCAATTCACAATCGGCCATGCTGCCGTAGCTCGGATCGACGGCGTAGTAGTCGCTGATGTCATAACCGTTGTCCCGTTGCGGCGAACGCAAAAACGGCGTGATCCACAAGTAATCGACTCCCAGCCATTGCAGGTAATCGAGCTTGGCGACGATGCCGAGCAGATCGCCGGTCGCGTTGCCGGCGTGGCTGTGGAAGCTTTTCGGGTAGATCTGGTAGATCACCGAACGTTGCCAGTCTTGCATGACGCAATTCCTTGGTTGGATTTCAGGCGACCCGGTAGCCCGGCCGGACAATCTTCATGCTCAGCACGCAGGTCAGGGCAAACGGAACCAGCATGGCGATCAGCATCCCGATGACAAACATCGGAATGAACTGCGGAATGATCGAGATAAATCCGGGCAGGCCGCCGACGCCGATGGCCGAGGCCTGGATCTTGTTCAGCGACAGGAACATGCAGCCCAGCGCCGAGCCGGCCAGCGCGGCGTAGAACGGAAACTTGTAGCGCAGATTGACGCCGAACATCGCCGGCTCGGTAATGCCGAAATAGGCGGAAATCGCCGAGGTCGACGCCATGCTTTTATCCCGCGCGTTGCGCGTCATCCAGAACACCGCCAGCGCGGCACTGCCCTGGGCGAGGTTGGACATGACGATCATCGGCCAGATGAAGGTGCCGCCTTGGGTCGAGATCAATTGCAGATCGACCGCGAGGAACATGTGGTGCATGCCGGTGATCACCAGCGGCGCATACAGGAGGCCGAAAATCGCCCCGCCTACCAGTGGTGCCAGATCGAACAGCATCACCAGCCCTTCAGTGATGAAGATACCGATATGCCGGGTTACCGGGCCGATGATCGCCAGCGCCAGCACGCCGGTAACAACGATGGTAGTGATCGGCACCACCAGCAATTGCACCGCATTGGGCACTCGCGCCCGCAGCCATTTTTCGATCACGCTCATCACGTAGGCCGCCAGCAGGATCGGCAGAATCTGCCCCTGATAACCGACCTTTTCCACCTGGAACAGGCCGAGGATGTCGAAGTACGGCAGTTGTTGCCCGTCCAGACCGGCGACAGCCTTGCCATAGTTCCAGGCGTTGAGCAAGTCCGGGTGCACCAGCATCAGGCCGAGGACGATGCCGAGGATTTCGCTGCCGCCGAAACGCTTGGCCGCCGACCAGCCCACCAGCGCCGGCAGAAACACGAACGAGGTGTTGGCCATCAGATTGATCAGGCTCCACAGCCCGTCGAGATTCGGGTAGGCATCGAGCAGGGTTTGCCCCTCGATGAACATGCCCTTGGCGCCGAGCAGGTTGTTGATGCCCATCAACAGGCCGGCGATGATCAGCGCCGGCAGGATCGGCATGAACACGTCGGAGAACACCCGCACCAGACGCTGCATGGCGTTTATCTTCTCGGCGCTTTTCTGTTTAACGTCCGCGATGGTCGAAGCGGCCAGACCGGTCTGTTTACGCAATTCGGCGTAGACCTTTTCCACTTCCCCCGGCCCGATCACTACCTGATACAGCCCGCCGGTGAAGAACGAGCCCTTGACCAGATCGATCACGTTGAGCGCGGCAGCGTTGACCAGCGCGGGGTTCTTCAGCGCCAGGCGCAACCGCGTCACGCAATGCGCAGCCTGTTCGAGGTTGTCGCTGCCACCGAGGCTTTTCAGCAGTTCCCGGGCAATGTTGGGGTAGTCGTGGCTCATGCTCGTTCTTCCGTCGTGGATTGTTGTTATTGGCAGCACGCAGAAGCGAAAAATACTCGTCTGTACGAGTTTATGCAACAACTCGTCTGTACGAGTTTGTGTTTGCCGATAAACATCGGATCAGCGACGATTTTTCCTACTTTGACCTAAGATGATTTCCGTCATTCACATGGACAAACCCCTACCCTGCCCTTAAGGTTCGACGTTTGAGTAGTGCCAGCACAGAGCCCACCCAATGAGCAAATACAACCAGATCTACAGCGATTTGCTTGCCAGCATCACCACTGAACGCCTGGAACGCGGCGCACGGCTGCCTTCGGAAACCGAACTGATGGGCACTTATCAGGCCAGCCGTGGCACCGTGCGCAAAGCCATCGAGTTGCTGCAGGAACGCGGTTTCGCCCAGAAAATTCACGGCAAAGGCGCGTTCGTGCTGTCGACCCATCCGATCGAATTCCAGCTCGGCGGCATCGTCAGCTTCCAGGAGACCTACCCGCGCCTGGGCAACGATGTCAGCACCGAAGTGGTCGAGATGTGCCAGGTTCCGCTGGACGGTGCGCTGCTCGAACACATCCATGCCGAACCCGGCAGCCCGATCACCCGAATCAAGCGCGTGCGGCGCATCGATGGCAAACGGGTCATCCTCGACATCAACCACTTCGTCAGCGCCGTGATTCCCGACCTGACTGCAGACATCGCCGAACACTCGATCTACGCCCACATCGAACAAACCCTGCAACTGCACATCGCCTACGCCCAGCGCACCATCGAAGCGGTGCCGTGCAGCAAGGACGACCAGCAGCATCTGGACCTCGACGGGCAGAGCCATGTCATCGTGGTCAGCAACCAGACGTTTCTGCAGGACGGTCGGCAATTCGAGTACACCGAATCGCGGCATACGCTGGATAAATTTTATTTTTCGGATGTGGCGCGGCGCTGACCCCCGCACATTTCGACCGGCCATCTGCGGTACATAGTTAATGCACCCTCGGTGGGTGAATCGGACATGCTCAGGCTTCATTTCTCAAGGATGGAGAAAGCATGAACGTCACCGCACCGCGCCCCTTGCCCAACGCAACCGACAAAGCCGCCCTCGAGGCAATCGCGGCTTTGGTCGTGCAGGCCTGCCCCGGCCTGCACGATGCAGCGCAGCAAGTCGCCCGCCAGTTACTGCAAGACCAAGGCTTGCCCGAACACGACCCGGACCGTGTTTACTTTCACCGTTTCAAGACTGCCCTAAGCAGCACCCGGTCGTTTACCGGCTGGGAACACAGCCTTGAAAAGCCCTACGAATCGACGACCCTCACGCAACTGGTGATTCATCGCTTTCGTGCCACTGACCAGGACAACGCCGACCTTCTGGACTTGTATGGCGGCTTCTACAGCGAAGGGCCGGACGCCGAAAACTTCAGCGAGCGCAACGAGGTGCGCCTGCATGGCAGTGAAGTATTAAAGGCGTTCTGGAGCCTCGATTTCAGCGCTCATTACCGCGATGAACTGAGTTCTTTCTGGGACAGCCACGCCGATAACTTCCGCACCTTGGCCAAGTGCAATTTCCTCATCCAGGCAGTACAGGCGCTGGAACGTGAATACATTAGCCACAGCGACTTTCAATGGCTGACCGGTTCTGTGATCGGCAAGCTGAGCTGGCCCGTCACCCTGAACATGTTGCAGACCGCCCACACGACAAAAGGCGACGTCCGTGCCTTCGATGTTGACGGCTCTGTGGCAACTCAATTGCTACGCATCGTCGCCCCCGACGGCCGGCAGATCCTGTATGTGCCAGGCGCCACCGAAGCGTTCGTCGTCAAGGCGACGCCTTCAGCGTTGCACTGGTGGGTGCTCGAACAGATGAACGACGCAACCCGCCGAGCATCCTTCCTGAACCATTTCTCCCTCGCCAATCGTCAACAACTGACCGAGAACCTGACCGATCTGATGAATCGGCTGGTCAGCACTTGGGGGCGTGCCGATCATCATCTGATCAATCGGAAAAACCTTGTGCTTGCCGGCGATGCGTTCACCTGGCTGCGCGATAGCACCCGCCTCGCGATGTTCGCCGAAGCCGACCTGACCCTGACGTCCAACGCCGATCTGCGCAAGAAACTCTGGATCGGTTACCTGAGCGCAGGCCTCAAGGTTTTTGGTCCAATGGCCGTCATCGGCTGGCCGGTGGCGCTGCCGGTGATTGGCGCGACAGTTGCCAGCATGGGCCTGAATATCGACCAGGCGGAAAATGGCAAGAGCGAGGCGGAGCGCAAGTCCGGCGTGCTGGGCGCAGTGGTAAGTGGTATCAACCTGTTGTTTAACCTTCCGTTGCTCGCTGGAACTGGCTCGATGCTGGAAGTGGGGGCGCAGGTTGAAGCGGCCGAAGCCGCGGAAATGGCCGAGATGAGCGACGCGCTGAATACGTCCGGCACCACGGTTGAGCAGGCACAAATCCGCGCGCCGGAAGACCTCGACACACCTTTGCCGATCGTCGAACAAACCCCGCCCGCACCGGCAACGAGCGAAACACCGGCGCCTGTGCCCGAACGCTACCAATGCAACGAGCTGCTTGATGGCACGGCACCCGGTGAAGAAGCCGGAAAATTCGCCGGCATCTACCGTCTCGACAGCGATCCGCCCTACGCCATCCTGATGCATGACACACCGTACTACGTGCGCTGGTTCGCCGATTCAAGCGGTGCTGGCGACTGGGCTATTGTCGACCCGGCAAGGCCCAACCAACTCGTTCACGCATTGCCGGTTCGCATTAATGGCGAAGGTTTGTGGGAGCGCATGCCTGCCCTGGGCCTCAAGGGCGGCGGTCAATGCGTCGGCAAGCAATGCGCGCCCGACATCGAACTCGACACCCTTGAGCTCGTCCCGCCTGAAGTCGAAGCCCCTGCGGTGGAGTCGCCGCAATCTTCGCAACTACGCCCCCCGCGGGTCGTGCGGTCTTCCTACGACGTCGATCCAACGGTGCGCCGATCACTCAAAGCCTGGGCGATGAATCTGGAGCAAACCCATGTTGTCATGCAGCCCGACGGCGCTGGCGGTATGGATATGGAAGACCCGTTCGAGTCCTATGCGGCTGATAAGCGTCAGCTACTGCAAACCTCGGCCATAAAGTTTTTCCAGAACATGCCCAGA
Source organism: Pseudomonas sp. SWRI81 (assembly GCF_014268545.1). Lineage (NCBI taxonomy): Bacteria > Pseudomonadati > Pseudomonadota > Gammaproteobacteria > Pseudomonadales > Pseudomonadaceae > Pseudomonas > Pseudomonas sp. SWRI81. The sequence goes on along the minus strand of NZ_JABWQS010000010.1, from coordinate 153,591 downwards.
ACGATCGAACCGGAGCGCCCGGCCCTACCGGATGTCAGCCGGTTGATGTCAAATGCCGAGCTTGTCGATCAGGTCTATGAGGCCGCCTCAGGGCTGGTGATCGGGCAAACCCTCGATCGTATCGCGAGCCTGCGCTGGCTGATCGAAAGCATGCCGTCACTCGCGCGGCACGCAAAAACCCTTTACATGCGCGGCTTGCTCAGCGACTTCGCGCAGGTGGAACTGAATCGCTATTTCACCAGTGGCGAAATGTCCGAAGACCTTGAGGAGTACCTGCGCAGCCTGGGCGCCGATCCTGAAGGACGTTTCACGCCATTGGAGCTGGTCAGAACCGCCAAGGCGAACGGGATCAGGGTGCAGGCCATCGATTGCGCAGCCAGTTACAAAATGAAGACGCCCCTGCCCCCGACCGATGAGCAAATCATCGGCACCTACCTGGCCAGCGACATCATGACCGGCGACGCCCTGCTCAATGCGCCGCAAAAATGGATCGTACTGACCGATGCACAAAACACCAATGCGTTCCGGGGTGTGCCGGGACTCAGCGAAATCAAACGAGGGATCGGCCTGCGAATCGAGGAAGCGGGACTTGGTGAGGATTTGGGCATCGAGGCCGACCCGGGCATCGAAGTACCTCAAGGCACCTCTACCGGTGGCACAGTCCGTCAGGGCGCTCCGGACCTGCTACGTGCCGATTTGCGTCTGCGGGTACCAGCACACCAGGTGAACTGGACCGAGCAGTCGCTGGAAAACCTGCTGCACCGACGCGGCATGTACCTGTTCAAGAAAACCGGCGACAGCTACACCCTTGTGCACCGCAGCAAGCAAGGCATGATCCAGCGCACGCCTGTGACCCGATCGAGTGAAGGTCGCGTGTCCCTTCACCGCCCCTCGTGGCCGCGGGTGAACGACATCGCCTTCGCCAGCCTGAAGGATTTGTCTAACCGCCTGTCCGAGACCGGGCTGACATTGCAGAGCCGGCTTCCTGACTGAGCCAAATCGCAATAAAAAAGGCCGCGTGAAACAGAGTTTCACGCGGCCTTTTTGTGTGCCTGCGTTCACGCCATCAGGGCATGTGCGGGATCACTCCCACTCAATCGTCGCCGGCGGCTTGCTCGACACGTCATAGGTAACGCGCGAGATGCCTTCGATTTCGTTGATGATGCGGCCGGACACGGTTTCCAGCAGTTCGTAAGGCAGGTGCGCCCAACGTGCGGTCATGAAATCGATAGTCTCTACGGCACGCAGGGCCACAACCCAGGCGTAACGACGGCCATCACCGACCACGCCCACCGATTTGACTGGCTGGAACACCACGAACGCCTGGCTGACCTTGTGGTACCAGTCGGCCTTGCGCAGTTCTTCGATGAAGATGTGGTCGGCACGACGCAGCAGGTCGGCGTATTCCTTTTTCACTTCACCGAGGATGCGCACGCCCAGGCCCGGGCCCGGGAACGGGTGACGGTAGACCATGTCGTACGGCAGGCCCAGTTCCAGGCCGAGACGACGGACTTCGTCCTTGAACAGTTCGCGCAGTGGCTCGACCAGTTTCAGGTTCATTTCTTCCGGCAGGCCGCCCACGTTGTGGTGCGACTTGATCACGTGGGCCTTGCCGCTTTTCGCGCCAGCCGATTCGATCACGTCCGGGTAGATGGTGCCTTGCGCCAGGTACTTGATGTTTTCCAGTTTGTTGGACTGGGCATCGAATACGTCGATGAAGGTGCGGCCGATGATCTTGCGCTTCTTCTCCGGATCGGCTTCGCCGGCCAGGTTGTTGAGAAACTGCTCTTCAGCGTTGGCGCGGATCACCTTGACGCCCATGTTCTCGGCAAACATCGCCATCACTTGCTCGCCTTCGTGCAGACGCAGCAGGCCGTTGTCGACGAAGACGCAGGTCAGTTGGTCGCCGATGGCTTTGTGCAGCAGGGCCGCCACAACGGAGGAGTCAACGCCGCCGGACAGCCCCAGCAGGACGTTGTCGGTGCCAACCTGGGCACGGATGTTGGCGATGGCGTCTTCAGCGATCTTCGACGGCGTCCACAGGGCTTCACAGCCACAGATGTCGAGAACGAAGCGCGACAGGATGCGACCGCCCTGCTTGGTGTGGGTCACTTCCGGGTGGAACTGCACGCCGTAGTAAGCACGTTCATCGTTGAACATACCGGCGATCGGGCAGCTCGGGGTGCTGGCGAGGATATGGAAGTCTTCCGGCATTTTGGTGACTTTGTCACCGTGGCTCATCCATACGTCGAGACCGAACAGGCCGTCGGCGTCGATGTGGTCTTCAATGCCGTCGAGCAGGCGGCTCTTGCCGACCACGTCAACGCGGGCGTAGCCGAACTCACGCAGTTCGGAACCTTCAACCTTGCCGCCCAGTTGCTCGGCCATGGTCTGCATGCCGTAGCAGATACCAAAGACCGGAACGCCCAGGTCGAATACCGCTTGCGGGCAGCGCGGGCTGTTGGCTTCGTGCACGGACTCCGGGCCACCGGCGAGGATGACGCCTTTAGGGGCGAATTCGCGGATCGCATCTTCGTCCATGTCGAACGGGTGCAGTTCGCAGTACACGCCGATCTCGCGCACGCGGCGGGCAATCAGTTGGGTGTATTGCGAGCCGAAGTCGAGGATCAGGATGCGGTGAGCGTGAATGTCGAGGGCCATGACTCATTCTCATGTAGTGAATCAGAAACAACTCGGGGCTGAATGAACAGCCCCGGTGATTAAACGTTTTGCTGGAAGCCTCAACCTACGCGGTAGTTTGGCGCTTCCTTGGTGATCTGCACGTCGTGTACGTGGGATTCGGCCATGCCGGCGCCGGTGATCCGCACGAACTCGGGCTTGGTGCGCATTTCTTCGATGTCGGCGCTGCCGGTGTAACCCATCGAGGAACGCAGACCGCCCATCAGCTGGTGAATGATCGCGCTCAGGGTGCCTTTGTATGGCACGCGGCCTTCGATGCCTTCCGGAACCAGTTTCTCGGCACCGGCCGAGGAGTCCTGGAAGTAACGGTCGGACGAGCCTTGGGCCTGGGACATGGCGCCCAGCGAACCCATGCCGCGATACGCCTTGTACGAACGGCCCTGGAACAGCTCGATCTCACCCGGCGCTTCTTCGGTACCGGCGAACATCGAGCCCATCATCACGCAGGACGCACCGGCCACGATGGCCTTGGACAGGTCACCGGAGAAACGGATACCGCCGTCGGCGATCAACGGCACGCCGGTGCCTTCAAGGGCGGCGGCGACGTTGGCGATGGCGCTGATTTGCGGCACGCCGACACCGGCGACGATACGGGTGGTGCAGATCGAGCCAGGGCCGATACCGACCTTGACTGCGTCGGCACCCGCTTCGGCCAGGGCCTTCGCGGCGGCGCCGGTGGCGATGTTGCCACCGATCACCTGCACTTCAGGGAAGTTCTCTTTGACCCAGCGTACGCGGTCGATCACGCCTTTGGAGTGACCGTGCGCGGTGTCGACCACCACCACGTCCACGCCGGCATTGACCAGTGCGGTCACGCGGTCGCCGGTATCTTTACCGGTGCCGACCGCAGCGCCGACGCGCAGACGACCTTGATCGTCCTTGCTGGCCAGCGGGTAGGCTTTGGCTTTTTCGATGTCGTTGACGGTCATCATGCCCTTGAGGGCGAACTTGTCGTCGACGATCAGCACGCGCTCGATGCGGTGCTTGTGCAGCAGTTCGCGCACGTCGTTCTTGTCGGCGCCTTCCTTGACCGTGACCAGACGCTCTTTAGGCGTCATCACTTCGCGGACAGTGGCTTCCAGACGGTTTTCGAAACGTACGTCGCGGGAAGTGACGATGCCGACCAGGTCGCCATCGTGCAGAACCGGAACGCCGGAAATATTGTGCAGACGGGTCAGTTCGAACAGATCACGCACCGTGGCATCGGCCTCGATGGTGATGGGATCCTTGACCACACCGGCTTCGAACTTCTTGACCTTGCGCACTTCGGCAGCTTGCTGCTCGATGGTCATGTTCTTGTGGATAATGCCGATGCCACCTTCCTGAGCCATGGCGATTGCCAGACGGGCTTCAGTCACGGTGTCCATTGCAGCAGAAACCAGAGGAATATTCAGTTCGATGCCACGGGTAAGACGGGTCTTGAGACTGACTTCGTTGGGAAGCACCTCGGAATAACCGGGCACTAGGAGAATGTCGTCGAATGTCAGAGCTTCTTGGCTGATACGCAGCATCGCGGGGGCTCCCGAGCGGGAAAATGGAAGCGCGCCATTATAGTCAGACACCCCCTGCTGTTCAATGTAAAACTCAGCTTAATTGATGTACGGAAAAGCCCGGCCCTACAGCTCCACCTTGACCCACGAGACAGGTTGATCGAGCCAGTCGGCGAACTCGTCGATAAAGCTCTGCTTGAACCCCGCTTCCAGCCAATTATTGAAGATAAAGCCGAGGTTGGAAAACGCGCATTCTTGCAAGAACAGGAAACCGTTGATGTCGTCTTCATGTCCGCATTCGGGGCAGGTGAAATTGTCGGTGCGCCCCGGCATCCACTCTTCGAGACTTTCAAACAGGGCTTCGCCGACTTCGCGACGACACTCGGCGCAACCCGCCTCTTCGAGAAAACCCTTCGCCGGGGTATAGATGCAGCGCTTGGTGACGATCTCCAGGCCATTGATCGGCTCGCCGAACGGCAGCGCTTCAGGATGCAGGACCACGGCACGGGCGCCATCGGCGATCGCATGGGCCATGCGGTTGCCGGTGCGGCCGCAGGTGGTCAGTTGCTCTTCGATGATGTTCTTGCGCACCAGCCAGCGCACGATCGCCCGCGCCCGGGGTTCGTGGACCGGCAGGGTGGAGATTTTCGGGACGATGATGCTTTGCGTGTTCATGGTGGAGCCTGCTGAAAATACCCGTATACCCCCTGTAGGAGTGAGCCTGCTCGCGATAGCGGTGGGTCAGACACATCTATGTGATTGATACACCGCGATCGCGAGCAGGCTCACTCCTACAAGGGAATGGCGGCCGGCAGCTTAATCCCTGAAGAAATCCGGTCAAGTACTGAAATAGCGCACGATCAACGCAATCCCGCTGGCCAGCACCAGCCACGTCACCAGGCGCACAAACGCCTCGCGCGACAATTTCATGGTCAGCCGCCGACCAATCCACAAGCCCAGTGCCATGGCCGGCAACAGACACAGCGCCAACATCAACAAGGGTAGCTCGGCGTACACCCCGGCAATGACGAACAGGCACAATCGCACCACCGTGCTGCAACTGATCAAGGCACTTTGCGTGGCCCGCGCCGCTTCCTTCGGCAGACGGCTGTTCAGATAGATCGCATAAAGAAAGCCGCCACTGCCAAACAACGCGCCGAACAAACCGCCCACGGTGCCCATCGGCACTGCCCAAGCCGCCGACAACTGCGCCGGCCGCACTTTGACCCACAGGCTGTAAACCGCATAGGCGCTGATAAACAGCCCCATCAACAACAGCAGCAGATCGGATTTGAGATTGAGCAGAAAGATCACCCCCAACGTGCAGCCGACCGCCATGCATGGCAATAGCCTGAGCAATTCGGGCTTGGCGACGTCGCGCCGTGATGGCAACAGATTGCCGAACGCCGCAACGAAATCCAGCAGCACCAGCAGCGGCACGATTTTCGACAACGGCATGAACAGAATCAGAATCGGCCCCGCGACCAGCGCCGTGCCGAAACCGGCGATACCGAAGACGATGTAGGCCATTGCGATAGCCAATCCGACCACTGCCCAGCCGCCGGCCCCCCACGACCACGCCCCCAACAGCTCCATCACACTCATCTGTCCGCATCCTTTATAAGACTGGGCTGACTGTAACATCCCCCTGTAGGAGTGAGCCTGCTCGCGATAGCGGTGGGTCAGACACATCAATGTTTGCTGACCCACCGCTATCGCGAGCAGGCTCACTCCTACGGGGGATCGGTGGTGATCCGACGGCAAATGCCTTTAAACTGCGCCCCATGATTAAAGATCCCTTTGCAAGACTTGGCCTGGACCGTGAAGTCCTGACCGTCAGCCAGCTCAACGGCCGCGCGCGGGTGTTGCTCGAAGACGTGTTCAGCAACATCTGGGTCGAAGGCGAAATCTCCAACCTCGCCCGCCCGGCGTCCGGCCACATTTACTTCACCCTCAAGGACAGCGGCGCGCAGGTGCGTTGCGCGCTGTTCCGGCAGAACGCCGCGCGGGTGCGCCAGGCGTTGAAGGACGGTCTGGCGGTCAAGGTGCGCGGCAAGGTTTCGCTGTTCGAAGGCCGCGGCGACTATCAGCTGATTCTCGACACCGTGGAGCCGGCCGGTGACGGTGCGCTGCGTCTGGCCTTCGATGCGCTGAAGGAAAAGCTCAGCGCCGAGGGCCTGTTCAGTGCCGAACGCAAAGTGCCGCTGCCGGCCCATCCGCAACGCATCGGCATCATCAGTTCGCCGACCGGCGCTGTGATTCGCGACATCATCAGCGTATTCCGCCGCCGCGCGCCGCAGGTGCAACTGACGCTGATTCCGACCGCCGTGCAGGGCCGCGAGGCCATCGCGCAAATCGTCCGCGCCTTGAAAATGGCTGACGCCCGCGGCTTCGATGCGTTGATCCTCGCCCGTGGCGGCGGCTCGCTGGAAGACCTCTGGTGCTTCAACGAAGAAGCCGTGGCCCGCGCGATCGATGCCTGTGTGACGCCGATTGTCAGCGCGGTCGGCCATGAAACCGACGTGTCGATCAGCGACTTTGTGGCCGACGTGCGCGCACCGACGCCCTCGGCGGCGGCCGAATTGCTTGCCCCGGATTCCAGCCACCTGATCCGTCAGGTTGAAAGCCTGCATCGCCGCCTGGTCATGCGCATGCGTGATCGCTTGATGCGCGATCGCCTGCGTCTGGAAGGCATGGCGCGGCGCCTGCGGCATCCCGGCGAACGTCTGCGCCAGCAAGCGCAACGTCTGGATGATCTGGACATGCGCATGCGCCGGGCTTTCGAGCGCAGCCTCAACACCCGTCGCGAACGCTTGATCCGCCTGGAAACCCGCCTGGCCGGGCAACACCCGGGACGGCAACTGGCGATGCTCCGCCAGCGCCTCGAAAGCCTCGCCGACCGCTTGCCCCGAGCCATGCGCGAAGGTCTGAAAAACCGTCATCAGCAATTGCACAGCCAGATGCAGACGCTGCACGTAGTCAGCCCGCTGGCGACTCTCGGTCGTGGTTACAGCATCTTGCTCGACGAGCGCGGCCATGCGATCCGCAACGCTGCCCAGACCCACACCGGCCAGCGCCTGAAAGCCAAACTGGGCGAAGGCGAACTGCAAGTGCGCGTCGAGGACAATCACCTGACGCCCGTCACCCTCTCTTTACTGGACTGATCCATGCCGCGTTTTCTCGCACCACTGCTTTTGCTCTGTTTGTCTTTCAACGCCCACGCCGACAGTTACATCACCCGACTGCTGAACAAGCCGGTGCCCGGCGGCGTTGCGGTGGTCGATCTGGGCGCGGCCGCGCAGGCCCCGAAGGCGACTTATCAGGGCAGACCGGTACTGGTGGTGAAAGAGCAGAACAACTGGCTGGCGATCGTCGGCGTCCCTTTGACAGTCAAACCGGGCGCCCAGCAAATCAATAGCGCTGGCCGCACGCTGCCGTTCACCGTCGGCAGCAAGAAATACCCGGAACAGCACATCACCCTGAAGAACAAACAACAGGTCAATCCAGACGCCAACAACCTCAAGCGCATCGAGGGCGAACTGGCCGAGCAGATCAAGGCCTATCGCAGCTTCAGCCCGAACACGCCGAGCAACCTGCTGCTGGACAAACCGGTCAACGGCCCGCTGTCGAGCAAGTTTGGTGTGCGTCGTTTCTTCAATGGCGAAGAGCGCAATCCCCACGCCGGGCTTGATTTCGCGGTACCGGCCGGGACACCAATCAAGACGCCGGCGGCGGGCAAGGTGATTCTGATCGGCAACTACTTCTTCAATGGCAACACTGTGTTTGTTGACCATGGCCAAGGCTTTATCAGCATGTTCTGCCATATGTCGAAGATCGACGTGAAGAACGGCCAGCAACTGGCCCGGGGCGCGGTGGTGGGCAAGGTTGGCGCGACAGGGCGGGCGACCGGGCCGCATATGCACTGGAACGTCAGCCTGAATGATGCGCGGGTGGATCCGGCGATATTCATTGGTGCGTTCCAACCATAATCGTTGTGTCGAGGCTGCTGGCCTCTTCGCGGGCAAGCCCGCTCCCACAGTGTCCGTGTCGTATACAAATTTTATGTACACCCGAATAACCTGTGGGAGCGGGCTTGCCCGCGAAGGCGTCCTGACCGACACCGCAAGGCCCCATGACACACCGCCCGCTCAATTGCGCCCCAATCAAACCCCACGCAAAAATAACGACAATCCCCGCCATCAAGCACAATAAAATCGCGCAAAAAACCGCTTTTCGGGTATTCCTCTCAATTTTTTTCGACTGCTTGCCATCCTTCCCCCTCAAGGTTAGGGTTGAAGCCATGAAAACCTCTCACACCCTCATTCAGCTTCGCCAGCACCGTAGCCTGTGCCTCGTCAGTGCACGACTGCCGGGCTGAATCGCTGCGCCTCGTCCCACGCTTTTCCAAGAACATACGTTCAACCGGCAGGCCGCCTCTTTTCGGCCCAGACAACAAGGAATTTCCCGATGAGCATGCTCAAAGACCCGTCTTCGAAATACCGCGCGTTTCCCGTCATCAACCTGCCGGACCGCACCTGGCCGTCGAAAACCATCGACGCCGCGCCGATCTGGTGCAGCTCCGACCTGCGTGACGGCAACCAGTCGCTGATCGAGCCGATGGACGCGGCGAAGAAGCTGCGCTTCTGGAAGACCCTGGTGCAGGTGGGCGTGAAAGAAATCGAGGCGTCGTTCCCGGCCGCTTCGCAAACCGATTTTGACTTCGTGCGTACCCTGATCGAAGAAGGCCACATCCCGGACGACACCACCATTCAGGTGCTGACCCAGGGCCGCGAAGATTTGATCGAGCGCACCTTCGAATCCCTGCGCGGGGCGAAGAAAGCCATCGTTCACCTGTACAACGCCACCTCGCCTTCTTTCCGTCGCATCGTCTTCAACCAGGACAAGGACGGCATCAAGGCCATCGCGGTCAATGCGGCCAAGCTGTTCGTCAAGTACGCAGCCATGCAGCCAGAAACCGAGTGGACCTTCGAATACTCGCCGGAAACCTTCAGCGCCACCGAGCTGGAATTCGCCAAGGAAGTCTGTGACGCCGTGATCGAGGTGTGGAACCCGACACCTGAACACAAGATGATCCTCAACCTGCCGGCCACCGTTGAATGCGCAACACCGAATGTCTACGCCGACCAGATCGAGTGGTTCGGTCGTAACATCAACCGCCGTGACAGCGTGATCATCAGCCTGCACACCCACAACGACCGTGGCACTGGCGTGGCCGCCACCGAGCTGGGCCTGATGGCCGGCGCCGACCGTGTCGAAGGCTGCCTGTTCGGCAACGGCGAGCGTACCGGTAACGTCGACCTCGTCACCGTCGCGCTGAACATGTACACCCAGGGCGTCGACCCTGAGCTGGACTTCTCCGACATCGATGGCGTGCGCAAAGTCGTCGAAGAGTGCAACCAGATTCAGGTGCATCCGCGTCACCCGTACGTTGGCGATTTGGTGCACACCGCGTTCTCCGGCTCGCACCAGGACGCGATCCGCAAAGGTTTCGCCCAGCAGAAACCGGACACCCTGTGGGAAGTGCCGTACCTGCCGATCGACCCAGCCGACATCGGCCGCAGCTACGAGGCAGTGATCCGCGTCAACAGCCAGTCGGGCAAGGGCGGCATCGCTTATTTGCTGGAGCAGGAATACGGCATCAGCTTGCCGCGTCGCATGCAGATCGAATTCAGCCAGGTCGTGCAGCGTGAAACCGATCGCCTGGGCCTGGAGATGACCGCCAAGCAGATTCACTCGCTGTTGATCAGCGAATACCTGCAAGCGAACACGCCATACGCGTTGGTCAGCCATCGCCTGCAGGAAGAGAACGGCAACAGCGCCGTCGAAGTGGAAGTGGCCAGCCAGGGTCAGGGCGAAACCAACCTGCACTGGCGCGGCAAGGGCAACGGCGCGCTGGAAGCGCTGGTCGCCGGCCTGCCGATTCCAGTGGAGATCATGGACTACAACGAACATGCGATCGGCGCAGGCACTAACGCCAAAGCCGCGGCTTACATCGAATTGCGTGTGAATGGTGAACGTGCGGTGCACGGCGTGGGCATTGATGAAAACATCACCACGGCGAGCTTCAAGGCCCTGTTCAGCGCATTGAACCGCTCGCTGAGCCAGCCTGAGGCGAAAGCGGCGTAATCGACCGCAGAAATGCGAAAGGCCCCGGAGTGTGAGCTCCGGGGCCTTTCTTTTTACCCGCAGGTTTTGCGGTGAAGCTGATGGCCCCATCGCGAGCAGGCAATGAAAGGCTTAAGTGAACGCGAAGGTATCGGCATCCAGATTCGCCGGAAAGCGCTCACGGTAAGCCGCCAACGGCGCCGCCTCCAGCACCACCTTGAACACGCCATCCGCCTCCCCCGCCGCCAGCAAGGTCTCGCCCTGGAAATCCAGGACCTGGCTGTCACCGGTGTAAGCGAAACCCTTGCCATCGCTGCCGATGCGATTTACCGCCGCCACGTAGCAGAGATTTTCAATCGCTCGTGCCGGCAACAGACGATTCCAGTGCAAGCGCCGTGCGCCCGGCCAGTTGGCGGTGTACAGCAGCAGATCGGTGTCCTGCGCATCGCGGCTCCACACCGGGAAGCGCAGGTCGTAGCAGATCAACGGACGAATCCGCCAGCCCTTGAGTTCGAACTGCACCTGACGCTCGCCGGGGGTGTAGTGGTTGTGTTCGCCGGCCATGCGGAACAGGTGACGCTTGTCGTAGTGCAGCACTTCACCGTCCGGCCGCGCCCACAGCAAGCGGTTGCGATGGCTACCGTCGGCCGCCTGAATGATCACGCTGCCGGTGATCACTGCGTCGAACTTCGCCGCCTGCGCCCGCAGCCATTTGCTGGTCGGACCGTTTTCGGCTTCGGCGAGGGTTTCCGATTCCATGGAAAAGCCGGTGGTGAACATCTCTGGCAGAACAATCAGGTCGGCGCCACGGGCCTGCTCCAGCAACAGCTCGAAATGCTCAAGGTTGGCTTGGCGGTCATGCCAGGCCAGGCTGGTCTGGATCAGCGCCAGGGTCAGATCGGGCAACGCACTCAGATCACGCATAGTTTCGCCGCCGCTTCACGCAGCGTCTCCTCGCGTTTGGCAAAGCACAGGCGCACAAGGCGCTGGCCTTGCGGTGGATTCTGGTAAAACACCGACACCGGAATGCTCGCCACACCGTGCTCGCGGGTCATCCACATTGCCATGTCGACATCATTCAGATCAGGGCGGATCCGCGAATAATCGACCAACTGGAAATAGGTGCCGGTGACACGGCTGAAGCTGAACCGCGAAGGGGCCAACAGATCACAGAACAGATCGCGCTTGGCCTGATAGAAATCCGGCAGTTCTTCGACATGCTCCGGGTGCTCGGCCATGTAATCGGCCAGCGCATATTGCAGCGGGGTGACGCCGCAGAAACTGACGTACTGGTGCACTTTGCGTAACTCTGCGGTCAGCGCTGGCGGTGTGACGACGTAGCCGGTTTTCCAGCCGGTGACGTGGTAAGTCTTGCCGAACGAGCTGACCACGAACGCGCGCTGATAAAGCTCTTCATGGGCCAGCACGCTGACATGCGCCACACCGTCGAACACCAGGTGTTCGTAAACTTCGTCGCTGATCACATAGATGTCGCGGTCACGGATCAACGCCGCCAGTTGATCCAGCTCGTCACGGCTGATCAGCGCACCGCTCGGGTTGTGCGGGGTGTTGAGGATGATCATCCGCGTGCGCGGGGTGAGCGCAGCGCTGAGTTGATCGAAATCGATAGAGAAATCCTGCAGCCCCAGTTGCACATGCACACAACGGCCGCCAGCCAATTCCACTGCGGGTTCGTAGCTGTCATAGGCCGGATCGAAAACGATGACTTCGTCACCGCTGTGGATAACCGCCTGAATCGCACAAAAAATCGCCTGGGTCGCGCCCGGCGTCACCGTCACTTCATGGTCGGCATCGACATTCACGCCATAGCTGCGCGCGATCTTGGCGGCAATCTGCTGACGCAACGCCGGCAAGCCGGTCATCGGCGAATACTGGTTGTGGCCGCTGGCGATGTGCCGACCCACCGCGTCGCGCAACGATTGCGGACCATCGAAATCAGGAAAACCCTGGGACAGGTTGATCGCGCCGGTCTGCGCCGCGAGCTGAGACATCTGCGTGAAAATAGTGATGCCGACATTCGGCAGCTTGCTGGTGATCATCGGGGGTTCTCTGCTAAACACCCGGCTCTGACGACGGCGCGGGAGAGCCCGAGGATAGCCCATCCGGCGCCCATAAAAAAAGGGCGCCAGACGGCACCCTTCTCTCATTGAACAGACCCAATCCTGTGGCGAGGGGATTTATCCCCGTTCCGGCTGCGAAGCAGTCGCAAACCCGTTGAATGCGGTTTGACTGATACACCGCGGACACAGGTTTTGGGGCTGCTGCGCAGCCCATCGGGGATAAATCCCCTCGCCACAAAAGCCCCACACAAAATTGTGCAGGGCCTCGGATCACTTCTTGTCGCGGCGCTTCTTGCTGGCTTTCTTGTTGTGCGACATCAAGCGACGCTTCTTGTTGACCTGGCGGTCGGTCAGCGTGTTCTTGTTGCCTTCGTACGGGTTCTCGCCGCCCTTGAACTCGATGCGGATCGGCGTACCGACCAGCTTCAGCACACGACGGTAAGTGTTCTCCAGATAGCGCACATACGACTTCGGCACTTTCTCGATCTGGTTACCGTGGATCACGATGATCGGCGGGTTAGCGCCACCCAGGTGAGCGTAACGCAGCTTGATCCGGCGATTGTTGACCATCGGTGGCGCGTGCTCGCCGACCGCATCTTCCAGAATCTGGGTGAGGCGGTTGGTCGGCCAGCGGGTGACCGCCGACTTGAACGAGTTCTGCACCGAGGCGTAGAGGTTGCCCACGCCCGTACCGTGCAGTGCCGAGATAAAGTGGATGTCAGCGTAGTCAACGAAGAACAGGCGACGTTGCAGCTCGACCTTGACGAAGTCGCGCTCGCTCGGCGTCATGCCGTCCCACTTGTTGATGGCGATAACCAGTGCACGACCGGATTCGATCGCGAAGCCCAGGAGGTTGAGGTCGTGATCGACCACACCTTCGCGGGCGTCCATGACGAAGATCACCACGTTGGCGTCTTTGATCGCCTGCAGGGTTTTGACCACGGAGAACTTTTCGACTTCTTCGTGGATCTTGCCGCGCTTGCGCACACCGGCGGTGTCGATCAGGGTGTACTTTTCTTCGTTGCGTTCGAACGGGATGTAGATACTGTCGCGGGTAGTGCCCGGCTGGTCGTAGACGATGACCCGATCTTCACCGAGCATGCGGTTGACCAAGGTCGACTTGCCGACGTTCGGCCGGCCGATGATGGCGATCTTGATCCCGTCTTTTTCGCTCGGGCCAGGAATGCGCTTGGCTTCCTCGCCTTCGGCAACGACCTCTTCCTCTTCACCTTCAGCCAGCTCGTCATCATCGCGCGGGAAATCGCCAAGGGCGGCTTCCAGCAATTGCGTGATGCCACGGCCATGGGCACCGGCGATCGGAATCGCGTGGCCCATGCCCAGCGGGGCGAATTCGGCGCGGGCCATTTCCGGGTCGATGTTGTCGACCTTGTTGGCAACCACGTGGGAACGCTTGTTACGTTTGCGCAAATGCTCGGCAATCATCTGGTCGGCAGCGGTAAAACCGGCCTTGGCATCTACCAGAAACAGCACCACATCGGCTTCTTCGATGGCCAGCAGCGACTGCTCGGCCATCTTTTCGTCCATACCATGCTCGTCACCGGAGATACCGCCGGTGTCGATCAGAATGTAAGAACGCCCTTGCCACTTGGCCTCACCGTACTGGCGATCACGGGTCAGACCGGACAAGTCGCCGACGATGGCGTCGCGAGTCCGAGTCAGGCGGTTGAACAAGGTGGACTTGCCGACGTTCGGTCGGCCCACCAGGGCGATTACGGGAACCATGCGGCTCTCCACTGCGTTATTTCAGAAAATACAAAAGCCGCTGCGAGGCAGCGGCTGGTGCTCGGGGCAACACTGTGAGTGTTTTTTGTGGGAGCAAGCCTGCTCGCGAAAAACGCCAAAACAGCGTGTTCATTCAGGTCATCAGCGTAATCGTTGACGCCCATCGCGAGCAGGCTCGCTCCCACCTTCTTGCTCACAAGTGAAGCTGCTTGGGGGTGTTAACCCCAAGCATAGTTGTTACTTGATGGTCAGGGCTTCCAGTTTGCCGCTGTTGCCATACACATAAATCGTGTCGCCCACCACCAGCGGACGGGCACGCAGGCCGTCGCTGTCGATGCGCTCGCGGCCGACGAAACGACCGTCGACCTGACTCAGCAGGTGCAGATAACCTTCCAGGTCACCCACAGCTACGTAGCTGGAGAACACTTCCGGAGCCGACAGTTGACGGCGAGCCAACGCATCGTTGCTCCACAGCGCGGTAGTGGAACGCTCGTCGACACCTTCAACGGTGCCCGAGGACAGGCTCACGTAGACGCTGCCGAAACCCTGAGCAATACCGGCGTAGCTCGAGGCATCGCGCTGCCAGAGTTGACGACCGCTTTCCACATCCAGCGCCGCGACGCGGCCCTGATAGCTGGCAACGTACAGAGTGCCACCGGACAGCAGCAGGCCGCCGTCGATGTCGACCACGCGCTCCAGTTCCGAACGGCCCTGCGGAATGGCGATGCGCTGTTCCCACACCGGCACGCCGTTGGAGATGTCCAGCGCGACCACTTTACCGGTCGACAGGCCGGCCAGCGCGAGGCGGTTGGTGACCAGCGGCGCACTGGTGCCACGCAGGGTCAGTACCGCCGGGGTGCTGTCATACACCCAGCGCTGGTTGCCGGTGGCCGCATCCAGACCGATCAGACGATCGTCCTGGGTCTGCACCACGACCACGTCGCCGTTGTTGGCTGGCGGCGCGAGGACTTCACTGTTGACGCGGGCACGCCACTTTTCTTCACCGTTGCTGGTGTCCAGAGCGACGACTTCGCCACGCAGCGTACCGATCAGTACCAGGCCGTAACCCACGCCAACGGCGCCGGAGACAGGCAGTTCCAGATCCTGGTCCCACTTCACGTCGCCGTTGCTGCGATCCATGGCCATCACCACGCCCGTCACATCGGCCGCGTAGATGGTGTCACCGTCGATCGCCGGCACCAGCATGTTGTAGGTTTCGCCCTGACCGTCACCGATCGAACGACTCCACTGCTTCTGCAGAACGACTTCTTCTTTGAAGTCGGTCAGTTCGGCCGGTGGCAATTCTTTCTTGCTGTTGCTGCTGCAACCCGCGGCCAGAAGGGCCAGAGCCAGCAATGCTGCATGCTTCCAACGGATCACGTCACGCATCCCCTTTGGCCAGGTCGTCGAGCTTGATTTGAAGGCCACCGACCGCCGCTTCATCCGACAGTGCTGCCTTGGCTTTTTGATACGCCTTGTTCGCGTCATCGGTCCGGCCCAAGCGCACCAGCAGGTCGCCCTTGAGTTCTTCGCGAGTGGCGAGGAATGCCTGGTCGGCGTCGCCATCGAGCAGTTTCAGGGCGTCTTCGGCCTTGTCCTGCGCGCCGAGCACCTGCGCCAGACGCTGACGGGCAATTTCGCCCAGCGCCGGGTTGGCCGGTTTGTCGACGATGGCTTTGAGTTCGGTCGCCGCGTCGTCCAGCTTGCCGCTGTCGACCGCAACTTTGGCGACGAACAGGCTGCCGTACTGCGCGTAGGCAGTGCCGCCGAACTCGCTGTTGAGCTTGCCGGCCAGATCCGCAACGCGGGCGGCATCAGGCTTGCCGTCAGGCGTCAGTGTGGTTTCCAGCAGTTGCTGATAGAGCACCGAAGCGCCTTGCGACTGGTTGCCCTGATATTTGTGATAAGCCTGCCAGCCGAACACGATGACCAGCGCCAACAGGCCGCCGGTGACCAGAGGTTTGCCGTTGCGTGTCCACCAGTCCTTCAAATCCGCCAACTGTTCGTCTTCGGTACTCGACACCCCAATACTCCTTAATCGCTAAATCGGCTGTTAAGACAGCTTCAACCCTGCACGACGCAGGTGGCCAGGTGAGCGGCGAGCGCATCCCAGGCAATGCTTTGTTGTTCGCCCTGGCCACGCAGGGGTTTGAAACCTACCACTTGCCCGGCCATTTCGTCGTCACCGAGGATCAGCGCGTACAGCGCACCGCTCTTGTCGGCCTTCTTGAACTGGCTCTTGAAGCTGCCAGCGCCGGCATTGACTTGCAGGCGCAGGTTTGGAAGTTGATCGCGAACCCGTTCGGCCAGCGCCAGGCCGGCCAGTTCGGCCTCTTCACCGAAGGCGCAGAGGTAAACGTCGACCTGACGGGAAATTTCCGCAGGGATCTGCTCCAGGGTTTCGAGCATCAAGACCAGACGTTCGATGCCCATGGCGAAACCCACGCCCGGGGTCGGCTTGCCGCCCATCTGCTCGACCAGACCGTCGTAACGGCCGCCCGCGCAGACGGTGCCCTGGGCGCCGAGCTTGTCGGTGACCCATTCGAATACGGTTTTGCTGTAGTAATCGAGGCCGCGCACCAGTTTCGGGTTGAGCACGTAAGGAATGCCAACGGCATCCAGACGCGCCTTCAAACCTTCGAAGTGGGCACGGGACTCGTCGTCCAGGTAGTCGGCCATTTTCGGCGCATCGACCAGCACGGCCTGGGTGTCGGCATTTTTCGTGTCGAGCACACGCAGCGGGTTGGTCTTCAGGCGACGCTGGCTGTCTTCGTCGAGCTTGTCGTGGTGCGCCGAGAGGTACTCGACCAGCGCTTCACGATAACGGCCGCGGGACTCGCTGGTACCGAGGCTGTTGAGTTCGAGCTTGACCGCATCACGGATACCCAGCTCGCCCCACAGGCGCCAGGTCATGATGATCAGCTCGGCGTCGATGTCCGGACCGTCGAGGTTGAACACTTCCAGACCGATCTGGTGAAACTGGCGATAACGGCCTTTCTGCGGACGCTCGTGGCGGAACATCGGGCCGATGTACCAGAGTTTCTGCACCTGGCCACCACCGGTAATACCGTGTTCAAGCACGGCACGCACGCACGCCGCGGTGCCTTCCGGACGCAGGGTCAGGGAGTCACCGTTGCGGTCTTCGAACGTGTACATCTCTTTTTCGACGATATCGGTCACTTCACCGATCGAGCGCTTGAACAGCTCGGTGAACTCGACGATCGGCATGCGGATCTGCTTGTAACCGTAGTTATCCAGCAGACGCGCGACAGTGCTCTCGAAATAACGCCACAGCGGGGTCTGTTCGGGCAGGATGTCGTTCATGCCACGAATGGCTTGCAGAGACTTGCTCACAAAGATTCCTTAATTCGTTCGATCAGCCACGCGCGATAACCGCAGCGTCAGCTTCGACCTTTTCGGCCGCTTTCTGGCGGATCAGCCTTTCCAGCTCGTCCACCAGATTGTCATTCGTCAGTTTCTGCGACGGCTTGCCGTCGATGTAAATCAGGTTTGGCGTGCCGCCGGTCAAGCCGATATGGGCTTCCTTGGCTTCGCCGGGGCCGTTGACCACGCAACCGATGACCGCGACATCCAGCGGCACCAGCAGGTCTTCAAGGCGCCCTTCCAGCTCGTTCATGGTTTTCACCACATCAAAGTTCTGCCGCGAGCAGCTCGGGCAGGCAATGAAATTGATGCCACGGGAACGCAGATGCAAAGACTTGAGAATGTCGTAACCGACTTTCACTTCCTCGACCGGGTCGGCCGCCAGCGAGATGCGGATAGTATCGCCAATCCCTTCGGCGAGCAGCATACCTAGGCCCACGGCGGATTTCACTGTGCCCGAACGCAAACCACCGGCTTCGGTGATACCCAGGTGCAGCGGCTGGACGATTTCCTTGGCCAGCAGGCGGTAGGCTTCGACGGCCATGAACACGTCGGAGGCCTTCACGCTGACCTTGAAGTCCTGAAAATTCAGGCGTTCGAGGTGTTCGACGTGACGCAAGGCGGATTCGACCAGCGCGGCCGGGGTCGGCTCGCCGTATTTTTTTTGCAGGTCTTTTTCCAGCGAGCCGGCGTTGACGCCGATGCGGATCGGGATGCCACGGTCGCGGGCGGCATCGACCACGGCACGCACGCGGTCTTCACGCCCGATGTTGCCCGGGTTGATGCGCAGGCAATCCACACCGAGTTCGGCGACACGCAGGGCGATCCGGTAATCGAAGTGGATGTCGGCAACCAGCGGCACCTTGACCAGTTGCTTGATCTTGCCGAACGCCTCGGCGGCGTCCATGTCCGGCACCGAGACGCGCACGATGTCGACACCGGCGCCTTCCAGACGGTTGATCTGCGCAACGGTGGCGGCCACGTCATTGGTGTCGCTGTTGGTCATGCTCTGCACAGCGATCGGCGCATCGCCGCCCACCGGTACGTTACCGACCCAGATCTTGCGCGATTCGCGACGTTTGATTGGAGATTCGCCGTGCATGACTTATTGACCCAACTTCAGGCGAGCAGTCTCGCCACTGGTGAACGGAGCGACATCGACCGCTTGGCCGTTGTAGCTGACCTGTGCGCCACGGGCATAGCCCAGGCGAACGGCGAAAGGCGGCTTGCCGGCAACGGACAGGCTGTCGCCTTTACGCTTGAGACCACTGAACAGGACTTTGCCGCTGCCATCGGTGACTTGCGTCCAGCAGTCGGCGACAAATTGCACCGCAACCTGGCCTTGGCCGGCGACCGGCGCCGCGGCAGGCGCGGCTGGAGCGGGAGCCACCGGGGCGGTCACGGCGGGCGCGGGCGCGTTCGGCACCGCAGGCGCCGGGGCGACAGGCGTCGCAGGTGCGGCGACCACCGGAGCGGCTGGGGTTGCGGCTGGAGCAGCCGGTGCGGTCGGTGCAGACGTCGCGGCGCCGGTTGCCGGTGCGGCAGGCTCGGCGCCCGTCGATTCGGCGCTGGTTTCCGACTGCGGCAGCGCGAGAGCGGTGGAGCCGTCGGCCTGATTCTCGGCGACGGCCTGGTCTTCCGGCTCGTCGATCGGATGAATCTGGGTGGTGCCGTCCGCGCCTTCGACTTCGACGTGTTCAGGCGCCAGCGTGGTCAGGTCCTTGCTTCTCAGCGACGTCTGATCCTGCCACCAGACGAAACCGCCGCCGATGACCGCCACCAGCAGCAGAAGGCTGACAATGCGCAAAATGGTGTGGGAAACCCGCACCGGCTCTTCGATGCGGCCGAGGGCATGAACGTTGCTGCCCTGGGAATCGGTGCCGGTGGACTGGTCGAATTGCTGCACCAGAACGGTCTGGTCCATGCCGAGCAATTTGGCATAGGCGCGAATGTAACCGCGAGCGAAGGTATGCCCCGGCAGCTTGTCGAACGCGCCGGCTTCAAGATTGCTCAGGGAGGTCACGGTGAGGTTGAGCTTGAGGGCCACTTCGGCCAGCGACCAGCCATTGCTTTCGCGGGCCTGGCGCAGAGTCTCACCGGGGTTAACGCGATTCGCTGCTACAACTTCGGGATGCGCCGCTTTCATCATTGCTCCGAC
Organism: Pseudomonas sp. SWRI81; assembly: GCF_014268545.1. NCBI lineage: Bacteria > Pseudomonadati > Pseudomonadota > Gammaproteobacteria > Pseudomonadales > Pseudomonadaceae > Pseudomonas > Pseudomonas sp. SWRI81. The sequence continues at coordinate 133,909 of NZ_JABWQS010000010.1, read as the reverse complement.
AGGTATTGCTGATATTCCGGCGTACCGGGATAGAGTCGTTTTAATTGCAGGCCGTAACTGGCGGCCTTGTCGCGATCTTCAAACACTTTTGCCAGCCGAACGCCGAGCAACAGGCTACGTGCATTTTGTTCGGTCAGCTGGCTGAAACGGTCGTAATAGTCACGCGCGGGCACATAATGCCTGTCTTCGAACGACAACTCAGCCATTTCCAGCAATGCGCGCGGTTGTTGGCGATTCAGACGCAGGGCTTTTTCCAGCTGTTGCTGCGCCAGATCACGCTGGCCAAGCTTGGCGGCGGTCATGCCGAGGTTTTCGAACACCCGTGAACGCTCAGGATACAGGGTATCGGCGGCCGCTTGTTCAAAACGCTCGTAGGCTTCCTTGTAGCGCTGCTGTTCGTAGAGAAAACTGCCGTAGTTGTTGAGGATGCGCGCATCGGCGGGACGTGAGGACAAGGCCTTGCGAAAGTGCTCGTCGGCCAGTGCAGGCTCCATTTCGGCCTGAAACACCAGACCCAGGGCTGCATTGGCGTCTGGGTCCGAACTGTCCAGATCGAGCGCTTTCTTCAACGGCACCTTGGCCCGCTCGGTCATGCCCTGCTGCAGGTATCCCAGCCCCAGTTGCACGTAGGCAGCCCGCGCTTCATCGCGGCCCTTGCTGGTCTTCATCGGGTTGTAGTCACCCGACAGGACACAACCAGCACACAGGCTGGCCAACAGCAACAGCAGCGCAAAGCGCAGGGACATAGAGATCCTCTCTTAGTTAGTGTTCGCGGCGTTCTGTGCCAGATCGCTGTCGGCGCTCAACTCGCGCACGGCGATATAACGTTCGCTGCGACGGGTGCGATCCAGCACCTGCCCTACCAATTGACCACATGCAGCGTCGATGTCTTCACCACGGGTGGTGCGGACAGTGACGTTGAAACCGGCCTGATGCAACTGATCCTGGAAACGACGGATCGCGTTGTTGCTTGGCCGCTCGTACCCGGAATGCGGGAACGGGTTGAACGGAATCAGGTTGATCTTGCATGGAATGTTCTTCAGCAGCTCGATCATTTCAACGGCGTGTTCAACCTTGTCGTTGATGTCCTTGAGCAAGGTGTACTCGATGGTCAGCACACGTTTCTCGCCAAGGGCGGACATGTAGCGCTGGCACGACTCAAGCAGCATCTTAAGCGGATATTTCTTGTTGATCGGCACCAATTGGTTACGCAATGCGTCATTTGGTGCGTGCAGGGACAACGCCAGGGACACGTCGATGTGCTTGGCCAGCTCATCGATCATCGGCACCACGCCCGAGGTGGACAGGGTCACGCGGCGCTTGGAAATCCCGTAGCCGAGGTCATCCATCATCAGATGCATGGCGGCGACGACGTTGTCGAAGTTCAGCAACGGCTCGCCCATGCCCATCATCACCACGTTGGTGATGGCGCGGTCGACAGTGGCCGGGACGCTGCCGAAAGATTTGTTGGCAATCCACACCTGACCGATGACTTCGGCGGCGGTGAGGTTGCTGTTGAAGCCTTGCTTGCCAGTGGAGCAGAAACTGCAATCCAGGGCACAGCCTGCCTGGGACGAAACGCACAACGTGCCGCGTTTGCCCTGGGGAATGTACACGGTCTCGACGCAGCTGCCGGACGCAACGCGCACCACCCATTTACGGGTGCCGTCGCTGGAGATGTCCTCGCTGACCACTTCCGGACCACGCACTTCAGCAATAGCCTTGAGCTTGTCGCGCAAGGCTTTGCTGACGTTCGTCATGGCGTCGAAATCATCGACGCCAAAGTGGTGAATCCATTTCATTACCTGACCGGCACGGAAACGCTTCTCCCCGATTGAGTCGAAGAATTTTTCCATTTCCGGCTGGGTCAGACCCAGCAGGTTTGTTTTAACAGTCGATGTCGTCATGGATTCACCTTCACTCTTTAAGCAATGCTTAGCGAGTGGTTACTTCAGTAGCTGCGAAGAAGTAAGCGATTTCGCGAGCGGCAGCAGCTTCGGAGTCCGAACCGTGAACGGCGTTGGCGTCGATCGATTCGGCGAAGTCAGCGCGAATGGTGCCTGGAGCTGCTTCTTTAGGGTTGGTAGCGCCCATCAGCTCACGGTTGCGAGCGATAGCGTTTTCGCCTTCCAGAACCTGAACGACAACCGGGCCGGAAGTCATGAAAGCAACCAGGTCACCGAAGAAACCGCGCTCGCTGTGCTCAGCGTAGAAGCCTTCGGCTTCGGCTTTGGACAGTTGCTTCAGTTTCGAAGCTACAACGCGCAGGCCAGCGTCTTCGAAGCGAGTGGTGATCTTGCCGATCACGTTTTTAGCAACGGCGTCAGGCTTGATGATGGAGAAAGTACGTTGAACAGCCATGGTGTAACTCCAGAAACGGTAATTTGCGAAAAATTAAACCCGCGAATTATACGCGGGTTCTTGGGTATTGCCTAACCTGCGAGACGATCAGTCCAATTCTGCGGCCCAAAGCTCCTGAACCGCTTCGAGCACCTTCTCGCCGACACGGCCAGAAGTGCTATCGAAGTCTGGCAGTTCAAGAATCATCTGCTGCAGACGGACGAAACCTACCGAGTACGGATCGACGCCCTCGTGGGCCTCGGCCAGCTCTTCGGCAATGCGTTGAACATCATTCCAACCGTAGCTCATGACAGTCTTACCAGTCAGTGCGGCGCTTCGGCCGCATGGTTAAGCGAATATTTCGGAATCTCGACGGTGAGGTCTTCTTCACCGACGATGGCCTGACAGGCCAGACGCGATTGCGCCTCAAGACCCCAGGCCCGATCAAGGAAGTCTTCTTCCAGCTCGTCAGCTTCTTCCAGCGAGTCGAAACCCTCGCGGATGATGCAGTGGCAGGTGGTGCAGGCGCAGACGCCGCCGCAGGCACTTTCCATCTCGATGTGGTGTTCGTGGGCCAGTTCGAGAATCGATGTGCCGGGCGCAGCCTCGACCACCATGCCTTCAGGGCAGAACTTCTCGTGGGGCAGAAAAATGACCTGCGGCATCAGATATCCTCGATTTCATTCAGGTTGCGCCCCGACAGAGCGGCTTTCACCGTCAAATCCATGCGGCGGGCGGCAAAAGCATCGGTCACTTGCGACAGACGTTTGGTCTGCTGCTCGATGGCGTAACCATCGGTACCTTTCATCAGTTCGGCCAGTTCCTGCATTTGCAGTTCAATGACCATGCGCTCTTCGGCGTCGAGCAAACGCTCGCCATCGGCATCCAGAGCACCCTGCACGGCTTCGAGTAGGCGCTGGGCATCGACTTGCTGCTCGCGCAGTACGCGGGCGACCTTATCGTCATTGGCGTGCTGGAACGAATCCTTGAGCATTTTAGCGATTTCGCCGTCGGTCAGACCGTAGGACGGCTTGACCTGTATGCTCGCTTCAACGCCCGAGCCCAACTCACGGGCAGACACGCTGAGCAGACCGTCGGCATCAACCTGGAAAGTCACGCGGATCTTCGCTGCACCGGCCACCATCGCCGGGATGCCGCGCAATTCGAAGCGTGCCAGGGAGCGGCAGTCGCTGATCAGCTCGCGCTCGCCCTGCAAGACGTGGATCGCCATGGCCGACTGGCCGTCTTTATAGGTGGTGAAATCCTGGGCACGAGCGACGGGGATGGTGGTGTTGCGCGGAATCACCTTCTCCATCAGGCCGCCCATGGTTTCCAGCCCCAGGGACAGCGGGATCACGTCGAGCAGCAGCAATTCGCCGCCGTCGCGCTTGTTGCCGGCCAGGGTATCAGCCTGGATCGCGGCCCCAATGGCCACCACTTGATCCGGGTCGATTTCCGTCAACGGCTGACGACCGAAGGCTTCGGCAACCGCTTCGCGAACGCGTGGCACACGGGTCGAACCGCCGACCATGACCACGGCGTGGACGTCTTCCAGTTCAATGCCGGAATCGCGCACGGCGCGGCGGCAGGCTTTCAGGCTGCGCGCGACCATCGGCTCGATCAGCGCATCGAAGGCTTCGCGGGTCAGTTGCGCTTTCCAGTCGCCGTAAGCCACTTCAACGCTGGCCGCATCGGTCAGGGCTTCTTTGGCCGCGCAGGCGGTTTGCAACAAATTGCGTTGTGCACCCGGGTCGAGATCGGCGGACAGGCCGGCGCTCTCGATGATCCAGCCGGCAATCGCGTGGTCGAAGTCATCGCCGCCCAGCGCACTGTCGCCGCCGGTGGCCAGTACTTCGAACACACCGCCAGTCAGACGCAGAATCGAAATATCGAAAGTGCCGCCGCCCAAATCGTAGATTGCCACCAGCCCTTCGGCGTGCTGATCCAGACCGTAAGCCACGGCTGCGGCGGTCGGCTCGTTGAGCAGACGCAATACGTTCAAACCGGCGAGTTTGGCCGCGTCCTTGGTGGCCTGGCGCTGAGCATCGTCGAAATAGGCAGGAACGGTAATCACCGCGCCAACCAGTTCGCCACCCAAAGTCGCTTCAGCACGCTGACGCAGGACCTTGAGGATATCGGCGGAGACTTCGACCGGGCTTTTCGGGCCTTGCACAGTGTCGATGAACGGCATGTGCGACTCGCCACCAACGAAGCGATACGGCAATTGTTCGCCCAGTTGCTTGACGTCGGACAGACCACGACCCATCAAGCGCTTGACCGACAGCACGGTGTTCAGAGGATCGGAGGCTGCGGCCAGCTTGGCCGACTCGCCGACTTCGACGCGGTCGGCGTGATAACGCACGGCGGACGGCAGGATGACCTGCCCGTTGGCGTCGGCCAGCGGCTCGGACAGACCACTGCGCAGCGCAGCGACCAGCGAATTGGTAGTACCCAAGTCGATCCCCACAGCCAGACGGCGCTGGTGCGGTTGAGGACTTTGGCCGGGTTCGGCGATCTGCAGTAGAGCCATGGTGATCAGGTCTTATCTGTCTGTCAGGCGTGCAATCAGGGCAGCACTGGGTTAATCGTCGAGGCGCTCTTCTAGCTGGCGCACTTCGTAGGTGAGCTTGTCGAGGAACTGCATGCGCCGCATCAGGCGTTCGGCCTGCTCGCGTTGTGCCGCATCATCCCAACAGGCTGCGAAGCTTTCGTTGAGTTGTTCCTGAGCGGCCTTGAGGCGACGCTTGAAAACCGCGACACCTTCGAGGTCGGCACTGTCCTGCAGATCTTCGAGTTCTTCGCGCCATTGCATCTGCTGCAAAAGAAACTCGGGATCGTGGACCGTGACTTCCATCGGCACTTCATGGCCGCTGATTTTCAGCAGATAGCGTGCACGCTGGGCCGGGCTCTTGAGCGTCTGATAGGCGTCGTTGAGCCGCGCCGATTGCTCGAGCGCCGAGCGCTGCTCACGCTCGGAAGCGTCGGCAAAGCGGTCAGGATGAACGCCGCGCGCCAACTCACGATAGCGCGTGGCCAACTGCTCGAGATCCAGGCGGAAGCTCGGTTGCAGCTCGAATAAAGCGAAATGACAAGGAATACCCACGACCAGCCTCAGATGTTGAAGCTTTCGCCGCAGCCACATTCACCGCGCACGTTGGGGTTGTTGAACTTGAAGCCTTCGTTCAACCCTTCCTTGACGAAATCGAGCTCGGTGCCGTCCAGGTAGGCCAGGCTTTTCGGGTCGATGATCACTTTCTGACCATGACTTTCAAAAACCTGATCCTCCTCACCCACTTCGTCGACGAATTCCAGTACATAGGCGAGACCGGAACAGCCCGTGGTGCGAACACCCAGGCGGATACCCTCGCCCTTACCGCGCCCTGCTAAAGAGCGCTGAATATGCTGAGCAGCCGCTTCTGTCATCTGGATAGCCATGGAAACTCCTTACCTAACGCGGATCAGATCAAGCCTTTCTTCTGCTTGTAATCGCGAACAGCCGCCTTGATAGCGTCTTCAGCGAGCACCGAGCAGTGGATTTTCACTGGCGGCAGGGCCAGTTCTTCGGCCAGCTGAGTGTTCTTGATGGTTTCGGCTTCGTCCAGGGTCTTGCCCTTCATCCACTCGGTAGCGAGGGAGCTGGAGGCGATTGCCGAACCGCAACCGTAGGTCTTGAACTTGGCGTCTTCGATAACGCCCTGATCGTTGACCTTGATCTGCAGACGCATCACGTCGCCGCACGCCGGCGCGCCGACCATGCCGGTGCCGACATCAGGATCTTCCGCGTTCATCTTGCCGACGTTGCGCGGGTTTTCGTAGTGGTCGATGACCTTTTCGCTGTAAGCCATGATTCTCAATCCTCACTCATCAGGGCCGCTCTTGAGGCCCTGCAACTGCGCTGCGTAAATCGCCGCGTCGCTACAGGGTCTGTATCCGGCGGCTTCTATAGTTAGTGTGCCGCCCACTCGATCTTCGAGATATCGACGCCGTCTTTGTACATGTCCCACAGCGGCGACAAAGCGCGCAGCTTGGTAACGGCCTCGCAGACTTTCTGCGCGGCGTAGTCGATTTCTTCTTCGGTGGTGAAACGGCCGAAGGTAAAGCGGATCGAGCTGTGTGCCAGTTCGTCGTTGCGGCCCAGGGCGCGCAGTACGTACGAAGGCTCCAGCGACGCCGAGGTGCAGGCCGAACCGGACGATACCGCCAGATCCTTGAGCGCCATGATCAGCGACTCGCCTTCAACGTAGTTGAAGCTCAGGTTCAGGTTGTGCGGAACGCGGGCGGTCAGGCTGCCGTTGACGTACAGCTCTTCCAGGTGCTCGACCTGCTTGTAGAAGCGGTCGCTCAAGGCTTTGATGCGCACGTTCTCGGCGGCCATGTCTTCTTTGGCCACGCGGAACGCTTCGCCCATGCCGACAATCTGGTGGGTCGCCAGGGTACCGGAACGCATGCCGCGCTCGTGACCGCCGCCGTGCATGGTCGCTTCGATGCGCACACGCGGTTTACGGCTGACGTACAGCGCGCCGATGCCTTTAGGGCCATAAGTCTTGTGGGCGGAAAACGACATCATGTCGACTTTCAGTTTCTGCAGATCGATCTCGACCTTGCCAGTGGACTGAGCGGCGTCTACGTGGAACAGCACGCCTTTGGCGCGCAGCATCTCGCCGATGGCGGCGATGTCGTTGACGGTGCCGATTTCGTTGTTGACGTGCATCACCGACACCAGAATGGTGTCTTCGCGCAGTGCCGCGTCGATCATTGCAGGGGTGATCAGGCCGTCTTCGGTAGGCTCGAGGTAGGTCACTTCGAAACCTTCACGCTCCAGCTGGCGCATGGTGTCGAGGACAGCCTTGTGCTCAATCTTGCTGGTGATCAGGTGCTTGCCCTTGGAGGCATAGAAATGTGCCGCGCCCTTGATAGCCAGGTTGTCGGACTCGGTCGCACCGGAGGTCCAGACGATTTCGCGCGGGTCGGCATTGACCAGATCGGCCACCTGACGGCGAGCGTTTTCGACGGACTCTTCAGCCTTCCAGCCGAACACGTGGGAACGGGACGCCGGGTTACCGAAGTTTCCGTCGACCAGCAGGCATTCACTCATTTTCTGCGCAACACGCGGATCAACCGGGGTGGTTGCAGAGTAATCAAGGTAAATCGGCAATTTCATGGACTATCTCCTAAATCAGGGCTGGCGTGCCGCGGGTAGCTCTTCGGCTGTCATTCGACGGCGGACGCTTCAATCTTGTCCAGGCGTGGCGCCTTGCTGCTGCAACGGCGCTGGTCCTGACGCTGGGCCACTTCTTGTACCTCACGGCGAGTCACAAGGTCGGCCAAGCTGATACCGCTCAGAAATTCGTGAATCTGCAGGCTCAAGTCGCACCACAGATGATGGGTCAGGCAGGTGTCGCCGGAATGGCAATCGCCCTGGCCCTGGCACTTGGTCGCATCGACCGATTCGTTCACCGCATCGATCACCTGGGCGACCTGAATGCCCTGCATGTCGCGGGACAATTGGTAGCCACCACCCGGACCGCGAACGCTGGAAACCAGGTTGCTGCGGCGCAGCTTGGCGAACAGCTGTTCGAGGTAGGACAGGGAGATGCCTTGGCGCTCGGAGATATCGGCCAGAGACACCGGCCCGTGCTGCGCGTGCAACGCCAGGTCAAGCATGGCGGTCACGGCGTATCGGCCTTTTGTAGTCAGTCGCATGGACAGTTACCACGGAGTTCGGAATGGGCGGGAGTATGCAATTCCCGAGCATTTAAGTCAACTATAAGACCTAGTGCTTTAGTCGGGTTTACCCGCAAAAGAGCGCGCGCACTATAGCAAAGACGGGTTGTGGACAGCCAGTGATACCGAGCCATCGTTCATCGCGAGCAGGCTCACTCCTACATTTGAAATACGCTCCCCTGTAGGAGTGAGCCTGCTCGCGATAGCAACGGCTCGGTTTAACTGGCCTGACTCTGATCCTTGCCCTTCACACTGGCGAAGTCTTCTTCGCGCAGCTCAGGCAGATCTTTCGCACAGTAATTGCTGCCCAGATCTTTCAGCGCGCCGCACATCCCTTCCAACCGACCGTCCACCGCTTGCAGGTGATCGAGCAACTGGCCGATGGCGCGGGCCACCGGATCGGGCATGTCTTCACTGACACCGTAGGCATCGAAACCGATCTTCTCCGCCATGGCCTTGCGCTTGGCGTCCTGCTCTTCATCGGTCTTGACGATGATCCGCCCCGGAATCCCCACTACGGTGGCACCCGGCGGCACTTCTTTGGTCACCACGGCGTTGGAGCCGACCTTGGCGCCGGCACCCACAGTGAATGGCCCCAACACCTTGGCACCAGCACCGACTACCACGCCATCACCCAGCGTCGGATGGCGCTTGCCTTTGTTCCAACTGGTGCCACCCAGGGTCACGCCTTGATAGATAGTCACGTCGTCGCCGATTTCGGCGGTCTCGCCAATCACGATGCCCATGCCGTGGTCGATGAAGAAACGCCGCCCGACTTTCGCACCAGGATGGATCTCGATCCCGGTCAGCCAGCGACCGAAGTTCGACACCAGTCGCGCCAGCCATTTCAGCTCGTTGCGCCAGAGCATGCCGGCCAGACGATGAATCCAGATCGCATGCATGCCGGGGTAGCAGGTCAGGACTTCAAAAGCGTTACGCGCCGCCGGGTCTCGATGGAATACGCTCTGGATATCTTCACGCAAACGCTCAAACATCATTTAGTCCTTCCGCTTCAGAAGCTCGCCACGGGCCGCTTTTTGGGTTTCCGTGAGGATGCCACGCAAAATATTCATTTCCGCCCGGCTGACCGAGCTGCGTCCGTACAACCGGCGCAGGCGCGCCATCAAATGCCGCGGCTTCTCCGGATCGAGGAATTCGATGGCGACCAGCGTCTGCTCCAGATGCTCATAGAATCGCTCCAGCTCATCCATGGTTGCCAGCTCGGCACTTTTCACCGAGGCCACTTCTTCTTTCTCGATCTTGCTCGGCTGACCCTGTGCCGCCAGCCAGGCCATGCGCACTTCATAACTCAACACCTGCACCGCCGCCCCAAGGTTCAGCGAACTGAACGTCGGGTCAGATGGGATGTGTACGTGAAAGTGACATCGCTGCAGCTCTTCGTTGGTCAGGCCGGAGTCTTCACGGCCGAACACCAGGGCAATTTCTGCGCCCTGCCCGGCTTCCTCGACCACTTTGCTGCCGCATTCGCGCGGATCGAGCAGCGGCCAGGGGATACGCCGGTCACGGGCGCTAGTACCAAGCACCAGATTGCAGCCGACCAGCGCATCTTCCAAGGTGGCGACGACTTGCGCATTTTCAAGGATATCCCCGGCACCGGAGGCGCGGGCATCGGCCTCGTGATGCGGGAAGAGCCGCGGTTCGACCAGCACCAGTCGCGACAGACCCATGTTTTTCATGGCGCGCGCGGCCCCGCCGATGTTGCCGGGGTGGCTGGTATTGACCAGGACGACACGAATGTTCTGCAGCAAGGGAGGCGCTCTCGGACACAGGAAAGGGGGGCAAATCTTACAGAACAGCCTACCGTTAAGCTATGAAAGCGAACAGCGTCCTTCACCTGAAGAAAAGTTCTGATAGAATGCGCGGCTTTCTTTAACAACCTTAGGTGACACATCCATGCAGCCCATGCTGAATATCGCGCTGCGCGCCGCCCGCAGCGCCAGTGAACTGATCTTCCGCTCCATCGAGCGCCTGGATACCATCAAGGTCGACGAAAAAGACGCCAAGGATTATGTATCCGAGGTCGATCGCGCCGCTGAACAGAAAATCATCGATGCCCTGCGCAAGGCTTACCCGAATCACTCGATCCAGGGTGAAGAGACCGGCCTGCACGCCGGCACCGGCATCGAAGGCGAAGAGTACCTGTGGATCATCGATCCACTGGACGGCACCACCAACTTCCTCCGTGGCATTCCTCACTTCGCCGTCAGCATCGCCTGCAAATACCGTGGTCGCCTGGAACACGCTGTGGTTCTGGATCCGGTTCGCCAGGAAGAATTCACCGCCAGCCGTGGTCGCGGCGCTCAACTGAACGGCCGTCGCCTGCGCGTCAGCGGTCGCACCAGCCTCGACGGCGCCCTGCTCGGCACTGGCTTCCCGTTCCGTGACGATCAGATGGACAACCTCGACAACTACCTGGGCATGTTCCGCGCCCTGGTTGGCCAGACTGCCGGCATCCGCCGCGCCGGTTCGGCGAGCCTGGACCTGGCTTATGTAGCTGCCGGTCGTTTCGATGCGTTCTGGGAATCGGGCCTGTCCGAGTGGGACATGGCTGCAGGCGCCCTGTTGATTCAAGAAGCCGGCGGCCTGGTGAGCGACTTCACCGGCGGTCACGACTTCCTGGAAAAAGGTCACATCGTTGCCGGCAACACCAAATGCTTCAAGGCAGTCCTGACGGCGATTCAGCCGCACCTGCCGGCTTCGCTGAAGCGTTAAGCTTTTTGCGGAACCACAAAAGCACCTTTCGGGGTGCTTTTTTTATGCCTGCAATTTGCCTGACACACCACAAACCCAATGTAGGAGTGAGCCTGCTCGCGATAGCGGTGTTTCAGCCACCACTTGTTTTGAATGATAAATAGCTATCGCGAGCAGGCTCACTCCTACAAGGGGATTGCGGTGTTGCTTGAATCGCAGGCACAAAAAAAGCACCCCGCAGGGTGCTTCTTGTAAACCAGTCGGTCGTTACTGACCCGGCTCATTCTGCGACAGGATCAGCTTGCCTTCCTTGTCGACCGGAATCTGGTTGCCCGGATCGCGATCCATCCGCACTTTGCCTTCCTTGCCATCGAGCGAATAGCGCACGTCGTAACCGACCACCTTGTCGCTGATGTCATTGACCGTATTGCAGCGGGTTTGCGTGGTGGTGTAGGTGTCACGCTCCTGCATGCCCTCCTGCACCTTGTTACCGGCGTAACCGCCACCGACCGCACCGGCTACCGTGGCAATTTTCTTGCCGGTGCCGCCGCCGATCTGATTGCCCAGCAGACCGCCTGCCAGTGCACCGACCACCGTACCGGCGATCTGGTGCTGATCCTTCACAGGCGCCTGACGAGTGACCGTCACGTCCTTGCACACTTCACGTGGAGTCTTGATCTGTGTCTTGACCGGTTCCACGGCCAGTACCTGCGCATACTCAGGGCCGCTTTTAACCAGGCTGTAGGTGGCAACAGCACCCCCGGCAGTCACACCGACAGCACCCAATACCGCACCAACCAGCATCGACTTGTTCACATGAACCTCCTGACCATCACATACGGGACAAGCCCGCGCTTCTCCCAGCCTTGGAGCATAAAAAAAGGCGCGAGTTCAACTCGCGCCTTTCTTGGGCTGACAGCCGGAAAAACGATCGCCGTTATGGACGGTCATCGACTTCCTTTTCGGTGTTGGCCGGAGGAATCAGATCCTCGGTGGTCAGGTTCAACCAGATCAGCACCACGTTGGCGATGTAGATCGACGAGTAGGTACCCGCCAGTACACCGATGAACAGCGCGATGGAGAAGCCGAACAGGTTGTCACCGCCGAAGAACAGCAGCGCCGCGATCGCCAGCAATGTGGAGATCGATGTCGCCATGGTGCGCAGCAGGGTCTGGGTGGTCGAGATGTTGATGTTCTCGATCAGCGTCGCCTTGCGCAGCACGCGGAAGTTCTCACGTACGCGGTCGAACACGACGATGGTGTCGTTCAGCGAGTAACCGATGATCGCCAGGACTGCCGCCAGCACTGTCAGGTCGAAGGTGATCTGGAAGAACGACAGAATACCGATGGTCACGATCACGTCGTGAATCAGCGAAACAATGGCGCCGACCGCAAATTTCCACTGAAAGCGGAAGGCCAGGTAGATCAGGATGCCGCCGAGCGCCAGCAGCATGCCGAGGCCGCCCTGGTCGCGCAGTTCTTCACCGACCTGCGGGCCGACGAACTCGACGCGCTTGACGGTCGCCGGGTTGTCACCGCCGACCTTCTGCAGCGCTTCAGCGACCTGATGACCCAGTTGCGGATCTTCACCCGGCATACGCACCAGCAGATCGGTGGTCGCACCGAAGTTCTGCACGACGGCGTCGTGGTAGCCGGAAGTCGCCAGTTGCTCGCGCACCTTGGTGACATCCGCCGGACGCTCGTAGGTCAGCTCGATGAGCGTACCGCCGGTGAAGTCCAGACCCCAGTTCATGCCCTTGGTGGCGACGCTGAACAAGGCCAGCAATGTCAGAAAAACCGTGACGCCGAACGCGAAGTTGCGAACGCCCATGAAGTTGATTGTACGTAACATGGCAGCCCCTTAAATCCACAACTTCTTGAAGTCACGTCCGCCAAAGATCAGGTTGACCATTGCGCGGGTCACCATGATGGCCGTGAACATCGAGGTAAAGATCCCGAGGGACATGGTCACTGCAAAGCCCTTCACCGGGCCGGTGCCCATGGCGAAGAGAATGCCGCCGACCAACAGTGTGGTCAGGTTGGCGTCGAGAATCGCAGTGAATGCCCGGCCGAAGCCTTCGTTGATTGCCCGCTGCACAGTCATGCCAGCGGCGATCTCTTCACGAATCCGCGAGAAGATCAGTACGTTGGCGTCGACCGCCATACCCATGGTCAACACGATACCGGCGATACCCGGCAGGGTCAGCGTGGCGCCGAGCAGCGACATCAAAGCCAGCAGCAGCACCATGTTCACCGCCAGCGCGACGGTAGCGATGACGCCGAAGAAGCGGTAGATGGCGATGATGAACAGCGACACGAACAGCATGCCCCACAGCGACGCATCGATACCTTTGGTGATGTTGTCAGCACCCAGGCTCGGGCCGATGGTGCGCTCTTCAGCGAAGTACATCGGTGCGGCCAGACCACCGGCACGCAGCAGCAGCGCCAGTTCAGACGACTCGCCCTGGCCGTTCAGGCCGGTGATGCGGAATTGCGCACCCAGCGGCGACTGAATGGTCGCCAGGCTGATGATTTTCTTCTCTTCCTTGAACGTCTGCACCGCGACGTCTTTCTCGACGCCGTTGACCATTTGTTTGGTGTAAGTGGTGACCGGACGCTGCTCGATGAAAATCACCGCCATGCTGCGACCGACGTTGGAACGGGTCGCACGGCTCATCAACTCGCCGCCGTGGCCATCCAGACGGATGTTCACTTCAGGCGTGCCGTGCTCGCCGAAACCGGCCTTGGCGTCAGTGACCTGGTCACCGGTGATGATCAGACCACGTTCGATCTGCGCCGGAGGACGGTTGCCTTCACGGAATTCGAACGATTCGGAAGTGGCTTTCGAAGCGCCCGGCTCTGCAGCCAGTCGGAACTCGAGGTTGGCCGTCTTGCCGAGGATACGCTTGGCTTCGGCCGTGTCCTGCACGCCCGGCAGCTCAACCACAATGCGGTTGGCGCCCTGACGCTGAACGATCGGTTCGGCAACACCCAGCTCGTTGACGCGGTTACGTACCGTGGTCAGGTTCTGCTTGATGGAGTATTCACGGATTTCCGCCAGCTTGGCCGGGGTCATCGCCAGACGCAGCACCGGTTGACCGTTGAGGTCGGCCGGAACAATGTCGAAATCGTTGAAGTTCTTGCGGATCAGCGCACGGGCCTGTTCGCGGGAATCTTCATCGCTGAAGCCCAACTGAATGGCGCCGCCCAGTTGCGGCAGGCTGCGATAGCGCAGCTTCTCTTTGCGCAGCAGACTCTTGACGTCGCCTTCGTAGACTTTCAGGCGAGCATCGAGGGCTTTGTCCATGTCCACTTCGAGCAGGAAGTGCACACCACCGGACAAGTCCAGACCCAGCTTCATCGGGTGCGCGCCCAGGTTGCGCAGCCATTGCGGAGTGGTCTGTGCCAGGTTCAGCGCGACGACGTAGTCATCACCCAACGCCTTGCGCACAACATCCTTGGCCGGCAACTGGTCTTCAGCCTTGCTCAGACGGATCAGCCCGCCCTTGCCGTTGGCCGCCAGCGTCGCAGCCTTGACGTTGATGCCGGATTCCTTGAGCGCCGTGCTCACACGATCCAGATCAGCCTGATTGACTTGCAGCGCAGTGCTTGCACCGCTGACCTGGATGGCCGGGTCATCAGGATAAAGATTGGGAGCGGAATAAATCAGACCGACCGCCAGCACCGCCAGGATCAGAATGTATTTCCACAGAGGGTATTTGTTCAGCATCACGCCGCCCGTTATGAACGCGGGGCGCCTTGCGCGCCCCGTCGATTGAGTAGAAGTTGTTGCTCTTAGATCGCTTTCAGCGTGCCTTTTGGCAGCGTGGCGGCGATGGCGCCTTTCTGGAACTTCATTTCAACGGTGTCGGACACTTCCAGCACCACGAAGTCATCGGCAACTTTGGTGATCTTGCCGGCGATGCCGCCAGTGGTCACAACTTCGTCACCCTTTTGCAGGCTGCTCAGCAGGTTCTTCTGCTCTTTGGCGCGCTTGGCCTGTGGACGCCAGATCATCAGGTAGAAAATGACCAGGAAGCCGACCAGGAAAATCCACTCGAAGCCGCCGCCCATTGGGCCTGCAGCAGCCGGTGCAGCTGCGTCAGCCATGGCGTTAGAGATAAAAAAGCTCATTTAGCACTCCAGTTGCAAATGTTGAATCTTGGGGTCAGAAAACTCAGTCCAAAGGCGGGACGGGAAGTCCGCGTTTGGCGTAAAAGGCATCGACAAAGGCGGCCAATGTACCCTGTTGAATAGCCTCGCGCAAACCAGCCATCAGCACCTGATAATGGCGCAAGTTATGGATGGTATTGAGCATGCTGCCGAGCATTTCGCCGCACTTGTCCAGGTGATGCAGATAAGCACGCGAGAAGTTCTGGCAGGTATAGCAATCGCAGGTCGGATCCAGCGGCGATTCATCATGGCGATGGAACGCGTTACGGATCTTCAGCACACCGGTATCGATGAACAGATGCCCATTGCGGGCATTACGGGTTGGCATCACGCAATCGAACATGTCCACCCCGCGGCGCACACCCTCAACCAGATCTTCCGGTTTGCCAACGCCCATAAGGTAACGAGGTTTGTCAGCCGGCATCTGGCCCGGCAGATAATCCAGCACCTTGATCATTTCGTGCTTCGGTTCGCCCACCGACAGACCGCCGATGGCCAAGCCGTCGAAGCCGATCTTGTCGAGGCCTTCGAGCGAGCGCATGCGCAGATTTTCATGCATGCCGCCCTGAACGATGCCGAACAGCGCCGCGGTGTTATCGCCATGGGCATTCTTCGAACGCTGGGCCCAGCGCAACGACAGCTCCATCGACACGCGCGCGACGTCTTCGTCAGCCGGGTACGGCGTGCACTCGTCGAAGATCATCACAATGTCGGAGCCTAAATCGCGCTGCACCTGCATCGACTCTTCCGGGCCCATGAACACTTTGGCGCCATCGACCGGAGAAGCGAAGGTCACGCCCTCCTCCTTGATCTTGCGCATCGCGCCGAGGCTGAACACCTGGAAGCCGCCGGAGTCGGTAAGAATCGGGCCTTTCCACTGCATGAAATCGTGCAGGTCGCCGTGCTCTTTGATCACCTGAGTGCCAGGACGCAGCCACAGGTGGAAGGTGTTGCCCAGAATGATCTCCGCGCCAGTGGCGACGATGTCACGCGGCAACATGCCCTTGACCGTGCCGTAGGTGCCGACCGGCATGAACGCCGGGGTCTCGACGGTGCCACGGGGGAACGTCAGGCGACCACGGCGGGCCTTGCCATCGGTGGCCAGGAGCTCAAAGGACATTCGACATTCGCGACTCATTGTGTTTCCTCTGGGCCTGATTGTTCAGGGGCAGTTGGAGCGGGATTGCGGGTGATGAACATCGCATCACCGTAGCTGAAAAAGCGGTAACCGTTATCGACGGCGGCCTTGTAGGCGGCCATGGTTTCGGGATAACCGGCAAACGCGGAAACCAGCATCAACAGCGTGGATTCCGGCAAATGGAAATTGGTCACCAGCGCATCGACCACATGAAACGGCCGGCCTGGGTAGATAAAGATGTCGGTGTCGCCACTGAACGGCTTGAGCACACCATCGCGCGCCGCACTCTCCAGCGAACGCACACTGGTCGTGCCCACAGCAATCACCCGACCGCCGCGCGCACGGCACGCCGCCACGGCATCGACCACGTCCTGGCCGACTTCCAGCCACTCGCTGTGCATGTGGTGATCTTCGATCTGCTCGACGCGCACCGGCTGGAACGTCCCCGCGCCCACGTGCAACGTCACGAACGCAGTCTCGACGCCCTTGGCGGCAATCGCCTGCATCAACGGCTCATCAAAATGCAGCCCCGCCGTCGGCGCCGCGACTGCGCCCAGACGCTGGGCGTACACGGTCTGATAACGCTCGCGATCCGAGCCTTCATCCGGGCGGTCTATATAAGGAGGCAACGGCATGTGCCCGACGCGGTCGAGCAGCGGCAACACTTCCTCGGCAAAACCCAGCTCGAACAACGCATCGTGACGCGCGAGCATCTCGGCTTCGCCACCGCCGTCGATAAGGATCTTCGAACCCGGCTTCGGCGACTTGCTGGAACGCACATGGGCCAGCACGCGATGCGCATCAAGCACGCGTTCGACGAGAATTTCCAGCTTGCCGCCGGACGCTTTCTGCCCGAACAGCCGCGCCGGAATCACCCGGGTATTGTTGAACACCATCAAATCGCCCGGGCGCAAATGCTCAAGCAAATCAGTGAATTGACGGTGTGCCAGGGCGCCGCTCGGCCCATCGAGGGTCAGCAGGCGACTACCGCGACGCTCGGCCAACGGGTGGCGGGCGATCAGCGAATCAGGAAGCTCGAAAGTAAAGTCAGCAACGCGCATGATGGGGTTCGTCTAGCAGGGCCGGAAAGTCTAGCGGAAATATCGAAAATTGACCATGAAACGTGATTGACCAACGGTAATCACCTCTCTATACTTCGCCGCCATTGAGCCCTGATGGCGGAATTGGTAGACGCGGCGGATTCAAAATCCGTTTTCGAAAGGAGTGGGAGTTCGAGTCTCCCTCGGGGCACCACATAGCAGTATCTGAGAGTCTCTACCAGTCTCTCAGACCCAAAGAAACCGGCCACTTGGCCGGTTTTTTTGTGTCTGTCTGTCTACCCCTGTCCATCCTTATCCGTTGTATCCCTGTATCCCTGCTTGTATCCTGAGAAAAATACCGAACTTTGGGATACAAGGATGAAGCGCGCAGACATCAAGCGTCGGCCTCTGGCAGATACCACACTCGCGGGGCTGGAGCCGGAATCAAAGGAATACCGGGAGCTGGATGGAAATGGCCTCTACTTCAGGGTCAAACCTGATGGGGGCAAATCTTGGCAGCTCCGCTATAAACGCCCGGCGGGTAATTGGGCGTGGATGGGGCTGGGGGGTTACCCAGAGGTAAGCGGCGCGCTAGCCAGAGACAAAGCTGCCGAGCTACGCAAAGTAGTAAGCAGTGGCGCTGACCCCCTCGAGCAAAAGCGATCAGCAAAAGCGGCAATAGATGCAGCTAAAACGCGAACTTTCCGAGCTGCTGCTGATGCTTGGTTAAAGGCGAAAGAAGAAAAGGGTCTAGCTCCGTCCACCCTCAATAAGATTCGTACATACCTCGACAAGGACATTCTCCCAGCGCTCGGGGACAAACCTCTCGACGAAATCACTCGGACAGATTGCGCAGATCTGCAAGCATCCATAGAAGCGAGAGACGCTCATAACGTTGCGGAAAAGTGTCGCACCTGGATCAATCAAATCTTTGGTCGAGCCATCGGATTAGGCCTGACCGAGAACGACCCGGGAAGCCGACTTCGCGATATCGCCGCTCAAGCACCGAAAACGCAACAGCATCCTCATTTGCTGGAACCTGAACTTGGCGACTTTCTGATCGCGCTAAAACACACACCCAGCAGACTAACGGCCCGAACCGCAGCATGGCTCTGCATATGGACGGCATCGAGACCGGGAATGGTCCGCTTGGCCGAATGGAAAGAGTTCGACCTTGATAAAGCCATCTGGACGACACCGGCCGCCAAAATGAAGATGCGCAGGGATTTCGTGTGCCCACTTCCCAAGCAGGCGTTATCCGCTCTTAAAGAACTCCAATGTCTAACAGGCCGCAGTCGGTGGTTGTTTCCGGGCGTCGGAGCCAAGAACCCGACAATCAGTGAGAACACCATCAACAAAGTCTTCGCAACGGTTGGTTATAAAGGTCGTTTGGTCGGTCATGGAACTCGCCACACCGCTAGTACCTTGCTCAGAGAACACGGTTGGCCAAAAGAACACGTAGAAGCGCAGCTAGCTCACAAAGAAGAGGGAATCTCTGGGATCTACAACAAGGCTCAATATCTCGATCACAGAGTGAAAATGATGCAGTGGTACGCGGATTACCTAGATCAGTTGGCTGCTGGTAATCTCACTCACGCACCTCTTGATGAGGTGGTATGAGCACGTACATCCGTACTTCCTCCAAAAGCGGTGTTACAGGTGTTACTCGCGTAACGACCTATGCGAAACGACCGAATTCATTGGCTTTCGAGTCCGTTACACGAATGCGCGGCGCTCCCTACTCCCGGTGTAACTCGGCACAAATGTGTAACGCCAAAACGAGCCCTTTCCCCACTGCGGGCCGCTGCTCACCGCGTGCTGAAGAGGGGTTTCGCTGGTTACGCTCGCAAAATATAGGGCGCGGGATCAAAGCGCAGACGATGCGCGAGCCACTGACCAATGACTACTAACCAAAGCATCGCGCATTCGGCACTCACGTCTGGCTTGAGGGGTTTCCTATCGGACCAGTCGCTTTATGCCCTGTGCCGTGAACAGCTCACTGATGTGTGTTACTTGATCGATCAGTGTTGCCAGCGCATCCAGAGCAGCGGCATCAGCAGCGATCTCAGCAGCATGTGCATCAAGGCGACCATGCATGAGGAAACCATTTTCCAGTACGCCTCTACCGACCACAGAGCGCGCCTCGCACACTGGGTTCGTCAATACAGCGGTTGTCACGCTGCTTCGGATCGAGAGGCACATGCGGCCTACATCATGGCCTGCGCTGTGAAGGCACTCGGCATTTTGAGCGACTGGATGCGTGAAGCCGATCAGAAGGTCTGGTCATACGTGTCGAAGCATCCGACCGACTGGCCTTGGAGCTTCTACTGTAATTTCGTCGAGACTCAGATTGACCCGCGGGAACGCATTGAGGCGCTCGAGCAATACGCGCTTCATCTGGAGCCGATTACTTCACTTCCCTGCCTTATCGATGATGAGCTGACCCCAACCGCAGATAGGGCTATCAAAAACGCCATTCGCAAGAAAGGTGGCGTCGTCAGTGGGATAGGGCGAGCTCAAGACATGACCACTCGCGATGCTGCTATCACTAAGCAGGCCCTTCATTACTTGGCGAGCGGCATGTCACACAGGGATATCACCTCGAAGGTACATTCCTGGCTCGAGCAGGAAGTTGCAAAGCCACCCGCGCAGCGCCCTGAGTGGATCGCCCTTGAAACCGAAAAGGCGTTGTCTCGTAAAAGTGTCGAGGCAATTCTCAAGCGCAACTTCGTGGTGTAAACCTGAAATTTCAAATGGAAGTGAACTGCTCACCGGCGCCCAATCTCTAGACCATTGCTCTCGTCCAAACCAATCGAGAGCAATACCAATGACAAAGAACCTCACCCAGTTCCCCGCTCCAACCTTTTCAAATCTTGCTAATCCTTTTGACTCTACTTCCGCCGTACCAGATCTAGCCACTCCGTTTGATCCCGCCACTACCCTCATTCGCATGCCGCGTCTTGAGATCGCTACGGGACTCAAGCGCTCGACTCTATACAAGCTGATGCAGTGCCCTGAAAGTGGTTTTCCACGACCGGTAAAACTGAGCAATAGCAACGCACGCGGAGCTCCTGTCGCGTGGGTTCTTTCTGAAGTCCAGAGCTGGGTCAAAAGCCGCATCGAGGCCCGGGATCAGGTGGCCGCATGAAGCGCAATTACTGCCCTTTCAAGGGACCATTCTTTGACTCGTACAGCATCGGATTCCGCCTCTATCAACCTGGTGAAATTAACTGGCGCCATCGCACTATTGCGGGCGTGAGCTGGAACGGCGAAGAGCAAGAAGCGTTCTTTTTCAGCCCTGACGGTCTCGTACTTCCACTCAAAGCCAATCCTTGGGAATTGCCCGAACTGATCCGCAAAAATGCGGTGCGCAGAGAGTTTTCGAGCGTTCACGGCTCCGGCTATTTTGCTATGAGCGAAAGCCGCCTCGCCTCGTTGAAATCGCGCGGCATGACCGACTGGGTTACCTACTGGCTTGTCGATCAATCAGCGGGATTCGCGAACGATCCGGCGGTATGGCAACGCATCACGGATGAGGATCTTGCCGTCGAGAAGACGACAACCGAGCGCGCTCATCAAGATATGCGCTTGACCTCCGACCTGAACGGTTATGTCGAGGAGTGTCTCGCACAACGCCGCGAGCAAATGGCCGTTGTACACCGTCGCCGCTGTGTTGAAGACAGCAAAATCCTCGCCTGGCTCAAAGGCGAAACACCGCCTCCACTGTTCGCTAATGCGCAGGAGGCAGCATGAATCGCAGGATCGCGGATAACGCCTTGATGCATCCGTTCTCCGTGCTGCGCCGGATCGGATTCTCTACTCGCCTCATGCAGCGCCTTGAACGCCACCGCAGCCGACAGGAAAAGCAAGGTCGCATAGTCAGTGTCCTGAGCTGGGCGGACGGCACCTGGTGCGCCCTCTCTCTCCACTGCGAAAAGACCGGGGCCGTGGTCGTCGACGAAGGCCAGCAAACTCACGCCTACGAAGACGCCCGCTCGATGCTCAGGGGTGGCTTCCTGCCCCTTCTTTCCCTGCGCTGGGAAGCCCATGCCTGAAACGAAAACGCCTCCGGGGGCGATCCGGAGGCGTTGAGGTCAATCTACATGCACGA
Source organism: Pseudomonas sp. SWRI81 (assembly GCF_014268545.1). Lineage (NCBI taxonomy): Bacteria > Pseudomonadati > Pseudomonadota > Gammaproteobacteria > Pseudomonadales > Pseudomonadaceae > Pseudomonas > Pseudomonas sp. SWRI81. The sequence continues at coordinate 112,671 of NZ_JABWQS010000010.1, read as the reverse complement.
ACAATTTATGCCGCACCTGAAGAAACCGCAAGCCATCAGCGCAGTTGCACTTTCGAAAAACGGACGTTACTCTTTGGCCGTCGCTGCAAACTCAGTGACCGGGCTTGGTAACCCGTTGAACAATAGGCGCAACAGCGCCCATATCTCTTTTGCAGGCGCTTTTTTTGCGCCCGCAAATCCGTTTTATGGCGGCTGTGCGTGGGAGACCTTCGGGTCTGCCGGGTTCCTATTGTCCCGGTTTACCAACCTGCGCACAGCTGCCACCCATTCGCTTGGTAACGAACGTGGCAGCTCCTCAACAATAGGAGCTTCGCCAGATGCACGCCCTCAATCCGTCCAAAATTCGCGCCGCTGCACACCGTGCAATGGCTCTCGCCGCTCTACACGCCAATTCCAGCCTCGCTACACGCCTCTCCCGTTACAACGCTCACATGGCCAAAGCCCGCGCACTCGAAACCGCAGGCGGTGCCCAATGAACAACGCTTTGAGTTTCGCCCTGCCCGAAGACCTGCTCTGCGTGAATCCGACCGCAGAAGCCGGCGTGCCCATCGACGCAATCACCTGCGCTATTACGCGAGCCGACTCGGTGCTGACGCTGCTTGAAGATCACTTCGACAGCGAGTCACCCCGCCTCGCAAACCACGTTATTGCAGCCATCCTTTGGGACGTGCGCGGCACCCTCGGCCTGATCAAAACCCTCGCCTTGCACGGTGACACCACCTCGACACCCGCCATGCAAAAAGGCGGTGCGTTATGAACACCTCCACCACACTCGGTCACGCCACATTTACTCGCGTAAATGCCTCCGACTTGAAGTTGTTCCGGGTCAATGCCGGAGTACCGGTCGAGGATGCACTGGAGATGGTTTCCCTGCTGCAGCATCACGCCAACCAACTCAACTTCGACGCCGCCATGAGTGACAGCGGTGAACGTTTCAGTTGGCCTGCTCTGTACCTTGGCGAGATGGCCAAAGCGCTGATTGATGACATCAACGACGCACTGTTTCTGCCGAGGGCTGACACATGAGCCAGCGCCCGAATAGCAACACGAAACGTCCAAGTTTTGCCGACGTGAAAGCCGCCGCGCTGAAAGACATTGATCGTGTCTTGTCGCACTGGCTGCCCAACGGCAAGCGCGTCGACGGCGGCAAGGAATACACCGCTCCAAATCCGACCCGCAGCGATAAGCGCGCCGGTTCGCTCAAGATCAGTTTGAGCAAAGGCACATGGGCCGACTTTGCCACCGGCGACAAGGGCGGCGACCTGATTGATTTGGTGCGCTATCTGGACGGCGGCACCGACATCGAGGCCTGCAACCAACTCGCAGAATTGCTCAACGTGTCGCCCGGCGCCGCCCATGCGAAGACAGCTCCTGCCAAAACAAAGGCACCTGAGTGGATTGCCATTCAGCCGATACCAGCGGAGGCCATGAACAAGTGCCCGGCCAAGCATCGGCAGCACGGCGCACCGTCCAAGGTGTGGATCTACCGTGACGCTCAAGGTCAGCCGCTTATGGCGCTCTATCGCTTCGACCTCGCGCCCGATGAGGGCTGCAAGCCGAAGAAGGTTTTTGCCCCCCTTACATGGTGCGAGCGCGCCGATGGCCAAATCAAGCAATGGCGCTGGCAGGGTCTGCCCGATCCACGTCCGCTGTTGCGACTTGATGAACTGGCTCAACGTAGTGATGCACCGGTAGTTTTGTGCGAAGGCGAAAAAGCTGCCGACGCTGCCGCCGAACTGCTGCCGAGCCACGTGGCCACCTGCTGGCCGAACGGCTCCAACTCTTGGCACAAAGCCGACCTGACACCGCTGAAAGGCCGAGACGTGCTGCTGTGGCCTGACAACGACAACAGCGGTAAAGCATGCATGGAGGCCGTCGCCGAGAAGCTGCGCGAAATCGGCGTCGACTCGGTCCGTTTCATCGCTCTGGACTCGTTCAAACGTAAGCCCACGCTGAAAAGTGGCCGCGCCGCTTTCTCCAAAGGTGGTCAATGGGATGACGGTGATGACGCCGCCGATGCGCTCACCAAAAATTGGACAGCCGCGCATTTCGCCGAGCTGCAAAGCAGCGGCGAGCTGTTTGGTTTGGTCGAGGAAAAACCATCCCCGGAGCAAACTGAAGCCAAGCCGGACGCGAAGATGAAACCCGCAGCCAAGCGTCCGACAAAATCGAAAACCGACCTGATGCCCGGCGGCTTTCGACTCACGTCCGAAGGTGTGTTTTATGCCGGTGAGGACGGTGAAGCGCGTCCAGTGTGTTCACCACTGGAGATCCTCGCCCGTACTCGCGACGACAAGGGTCAGAACTGGGGTTTGTTGGTTGAATTCGACGATCCCGACGGCGCCAAGAAACGCTGGAACATCCCGGCCCGCACCATGACGGGTGACTTCGGCAAAGACGTGCTCGGGCCGCTGGTGGACATGGGGCTACGCCTCGCAGGCAGTCGGTCAGGGCGCAATGCACGCAATGACTTGCAGAGCTATCTCGGCAGCTTCGACAGCGCCCGAAGGGCACGACTGGTCACGCGCTTGGGTTGGCATGACACTGCGTTTCTTCTGCCCGAGCAGCAGGTAGGTGCGCACAGCGAGCACCTGCACTTCTACGAAGCCGGTTCGCAACTTCCGCCAATCAGCGAAGCCGGCACGCTTGAGCAATGGCAGGAAAAGATCGGCGCGCTGTGCATCGGTAATCACCGTTTGGCGTTTGTCGTCGGCGTAGCCTTCGCGGGGCCGCTGCTGCACATGCTTGGCCATGAGTCGGGCGGCTTTCACTTGTACGGCGACAGCTCCGGCGGCAAGACCACGCATTTACAAGTCGCCGCCTCGATCTATGGCGGGCCGCGTCTGGTGCGTTCGTGGCGCTCGACCGACAACGCGCTCGAATCCATCGCCGCCGCTCATTCCGACGGCCTTCTGGTCTTGGATGAAATCGGCATGTGCGACCCCCGCATCATCGGCGAGACGGTGTACATGCTCGGCAACGGCACCGGCAAGGCACGCGCCAACGATCGAGGGCAAGCTGGCCGCCAGGTACAGGAGTGGCGCCTGCTATTTCTCTCCACCGGGGAGAAAACATTGGCGCAGCACATGGCCGAAGCGAACAAGGAACTGAAGGCGGGTATGGAAGTGCGCATGCTCGCTGTCCCAGCCGATGCCAGCAAGGGCCTCGGCATGTTCGATGTGCTTAACGGTTTCGAAGATGCGGCCGCGCTGTCCGACGCGCTCAAAGCTCGCGTAACGAAGTACTACGGCACACCACTCACGGCCTTCCTGACGGCGCTATGTGAACCCGGAAAGCGTCACGGATGGTCCGCCATCCTGCGCCGCACGTTGGAAGGTTTTATCGCCCAGTCATTACCGGCATCGGCCAGCGGACAAGCGCACCGAGCCGCCGCTCGCTTCGGTCTCGCCGCCGCCGCGGGCGAGCTGGCCACCGCGATGGGAATAACCGGCTGGCCCGACGGGACCGCCACCACCGCTGCTCGCGTGTGCCTCAACGCATGGATGAACGAGCGCGGCGGTGCTGGCAACTTCGAGGGCGATGCGATCTTGGCGCGGCTGCGCCAGGTCATCGAGCGCTTTGGTGAAAGCCGTTTCACGCGCTGGGAATCGGCGGCGGCAAAAATCGATGAACACGGGCCGCGCACCATCGACCGACTCGGTTTTCGTAAGACGTTGGAGCACGGTTTGGGCGATGCCCTGCACACCACCAACACCTATTACGTACTGCCTGAAGCATGGCGCTCGGAGATCTTCCGGGGCATGAACATCAATGCGGTGAACAAAGAGCTTCTACGGCGCGGCGTCCTTGAGCCGGGGAATGACGGTAAGGCGTCGAGTTTGGTGCGGTTGCCGGGCCTAGGCACACAACGCTGCTACATCGTAAACACGATTCCGGGAATGGATGAGAGCGAGGCTCGGGCTGCCTGAGGGCATCTCTGCTGATTGAGGTAGCGCCGGCTTTTCCCCGGCCTCGCCAGCCACTCAACCAACCAACCCACAATCGAATTGAACAGAGACTAAATACATGAACGAGATTCAAGACCTGAAAGACCGTCGCGACCAACTGCGTAGCGAGGCACAACAGCTCCGCGCCGACATGCTGCCCCTCGAAACGATATTGGAAAACGACGAGGATATCGAACCGGATCGCCAGCGCGAACTGCGGGACAAGTACAGCGAATTGAAAGGCAAATTCGACTCGCGCAATCTCAATGCAGATCTGTTGGACCGGCGAATCAGTCGCCGAGAAAACCTCGACAACTGCGATTCCCTGATGGCGGGGTACATCGAAGCGATGGATAACTGGACCGCTGATGAGCAGGAATTGAGGGAAAAACGTCAGAGCCTCAGCACTCGCTTGGAGCAAATTCAGCAGCAGGCGGAAGAGGACATGGCAAAAGCTCGCCAAGCCGAAACGGACGCCGCCACGGCGTACGCGCAGGCTGTAGCGTGGGGCGACATCGAAGGCGAGAAGACAGCCAATACTGATGCGCAAAAGGCTGCGAAGAACCTCACCGTGGCCACCGAACACAATCGTCGCCAACACCTGATCATGACAGCCCTAGAGCAGGAGCTGGTCACCGTAGATAAATACATCGCAGAAGCACAGGTAAAGCACAAAGAGATAGAGCGCAATGCCCTGTTGCTTTCGCAGACGGTACTTGAAGAGCAATGGAACGAGGCCGCAAAAACGCTGTTCGAGGTGGGCGGAAAGCTTTGGGCGAATTACAACCTGATCGGCCGTGACCAGATTGGACTTATGAAACTCACCGTTCCGGAGCAAGGCGAGAACTTTGGAAAGTGGACATGGGAAGAGCTATCAGCTCGCTCGCGTCAGTATTGCGCGCAGGACTTGTTCCGGCTCGACGGCTTAGCGACACCGAACCAACCTGAAGTTATGAGCGATCTGGAACAACGTAAGGATGAACGTAATGAACAAGCCGATACAGAATAGCGCCAGTTGGTCTGAAACGCTCATAACTCGGAAGGCCCATCTAACTGCCCTGCTGACGACCATCAACTCAGGGCCGCGCAAAGCTAGTCCAATACAAACGCTGACCATTAACGCGATTAAATCGGAAATTGCGCACATTGACAGCCAACTGAACCGTCGAAAATAGCGCTGAACTATAACCAGCTCATTTTATCCTAATAACTAAGTACGACCACTTCGAAAAGGAAAGACAATGTCTAAACTCGCAGAATACCGCCAGCTGGAAAAACACCTCGCTGAGCAGCTCCAGGCACTGGAAGCACTGAAAGGTGATGACGGACTGAAGAAAGAAATCGAGTTCGAAACGAAGCTGCGCAAGCTGCTCGAACACTACGGTTTTAGCCTGAAGCATATCGTCGACATTCTAGAGCCGCAAACCACGGCGAGGCGTACAGCCGCAGCCCCGGCCGTCAGCACACGAAAACCACGTGAGCTCAAGGTCTACAAAAACCCGAATACCGGTGAAATGATCGAAACCAAAGGCGGGAATCACAAAGTTTTGAAAGAGTGGAAAGCAAAGCATGGAGCCGATGTCGTAGAAGGATGGTTGAAAAAATAATTAGCATCGTCTAAAAAAGGCCCTATCGGGCCTTTTTTATTGAGTTAGAAAAACAAGAAAACTACGCTCAAGAGCTCCGATAGCTTTACGCCAAATCTTTTCTGTCTTTAAGCGGGCGATCTTGAAGTTCCAAAATATAACTATGTAAATTTCTATTATTTTTAGTTGATTTATTTATCTTTTTCTGTATTTGCTTTGTAGCAGAGTTTATAAAACTGGCATCCTGGGAGGAAAAATCAATTCCTAATTTAAGTGTCCAACTCAAGGAACCTTCATATGTTTCCACAAGAGAAACAAAGGCCTGATCATCATTCAAATTTGCCAACACCGAATCGATGAAGAACAAAAGCACATTTTTTTGATCAGCACTTAACGTCGCATCAAGTTCCGCTAATATTTTTGACTCATGCAGTGCAGGCAGGAAAAATTCGTAAGAGTACGATTTTTTAATAGCTGTCGTTAAGAGACAAAGAATTTGAAGCTCAGGTAACTGCCTCAGCCAACTGTCTTTCTTCTTATTTACAACATCATCATATAGTATAGCCGCATCTACCAAGACGCGACTTAGCGCAGTCTCAATCTCCTTGTACGGTGTTTGATAAGCCGCTAAAAGAAAATCGGACAAAGATGATAACTTTACCAAAGATTCGAGTTCATTCTCGGGTGTCAACCTACTTATCTGCTCTATCCTATGAGGCGCATCCTTCACCAGCCCCAGATAAAAATATTCCGTTCCTTGCCAATACAAATCGAAAGGTTTGTTAATGGGCGCCTCCAACCCCTTTTGTTGAAACTGCAAGGTTGCATAGAAAAACTCTTTGAAAGTTTTGTGCTTGAAAAATATCGCATTCCTATCGGGATCAAAACCAATGATATCTGTTTTCTTTTTAAAAGATCGTATTAGAAGATTTGGATCCTGCCCAGTGCGCCGCACTTTAAGGTAATCAATAAAAATACCTTCAAGCTCTACGACCCCCAAAAACTCGAGATCATTCTCAGTCATGTACCCTGCTACAAATGAAATTATTCGCTGGATCGTCTCATACTCTTTTTCGGAACCATTGCCTTTTTGGAGATCCCAACGACCTAACACTAGCTCTGTATATTTAGAATACAATTCCGGCAATGTCGAGGGCAACTCCTTGATATTTTCGGACACTAATCGCCCTAACAATATAGCGCTTAACGGGGTCTTAGGAAGAGCTTTCATTAACGGAGATGTTTGCAGATCCTCCTTAAATTTTGAACTAACTTTCAATTGACCACAAAGTGTCTCGATAAAATTTATGATAGTCGAGTGCGACAAGTCACAAATATTATATCGATCAAAATGCTTTTCGAGTTTTTCCTGATGATTTTCCTGCTGGATTATTCTGGATGTAACAACCATCTTTACGTGAGTTAGCGGGGATATCGAAACCGCAGACTCGCATAAAAAACGGACTTTTTCCTCCATATCCTCGTCCGTCTCGTCCAATCCATCAATGAACAAAACAATCGTCTTATTCTCTTCATTCAGCTCGGCCTCCACTCGGGAAACAATCTCAGGAAGCGATTTAGCCTTGTCCCGGATTTCTCTAAATGTCGTAAAGTAAGGAATAACATTGAATTCATCCAGAGTTTGGCGCTCACATAGCTTTCGCGCGGTAGCCCTTACAAGCTCTGACTTACCCGCACCCATGCTACCTTGAATGAATATAAATCTGTTTTTCTTCAACTCGTCTAACAACACAACAGGAATCGCCGGCTTTCTACGGAACTTCCGATTGAATTCTGGGGGAATTCTGACAATTTGTTGAATTATTTCTATATGGCCAAATTTTTGAGGGATCAACGAATGATCCGCGCCATAACTATCAATCATTGTTAATTGCTTCGCAACATACTGATTGATATTGAAGTTTGAAAAATCCCAGTACCGCGAGTACAACCTATCAATCAAATGCGTTAACTTCTCACAATCGAAAAATTTTATTTTTGTATTCTTATGCTCGTGATGAATACTGTCTTGAGCTGAACGAGTAATATCCTGACTTGTTATTATCCAGATCTCGTTCAAGAATATTTCTTTCTTACCACCTTCAATTGGACGTCGGTGCTCGCATTCTCTAATTTGCCGTCGAACATCTTCATGATTTTGCTTAATAGGAGTGGATTTTACAATTACACCGACGTAGTCTTGCTCCATCAGGATTTCATCATACTTTGTTAATACAAAGTCAGCCCCCATCTCCCTATTACCCTGAGTATAATTAACCTCAGTAATGCTTGGCATGTTCCGAAACAGCTCATGAAGAACCGGATGAAGGTCCTTCACTTCATCGGTGAGCTTTCTGATTCTATCGAGCTTCCAATTGGGTACCATAGATCTCCCTTACGCACAGCTAATGGTGAGAGCCATACCGAGCGAAACGGATAATGGCTAGGGAATACAAACGAAGACCTCTGTAAATCATTAACGGTATTTGCAGCATTAACCTTCTTACCCACTACTTTCATTTCATCGTTCTCAGCACTGCTTGTGAGAATAGACGATTCTTCCACAAACCCAAATATCGCCACGCCGACGCACATCAAAATGAAAGCTATCACCCCAGTAATTGCGGTATTTCTGAATGTTGACTCTGCAATCCTAGCTGGCGCTGCAACCATTTTTTCGTACTCTACCGAGGGCAGGAATCTATACAATTTTGCCTGCCAATCCGCACGTAAGTTGCGCTGCAGCCTGATAAAGCTCCACCCCGAATATACGATCATGCCAACATAGGCTATCGCCACTCCAAGTACGGTCAATATCAGCCAAGCGTTTATAGTAGTACTGAGCCTCGCTGCAACAAGTCCAATCGCGACGGCAAAGGCGCCAGTTATGGCAGTTATAGTTTGCCGAGTCGCATCGGTAGTTTTAGCCGTGTCTTCGGTAATTGCCTTTCGAAGATCAGTGAGAGATTTCAACGTGTCTTTCGCTATGTCAGAGATAGACATCTGATAGGCGATTTTCGCACTTTCCAAAGCGGTTTCTAGATTTGCTTTCAGATAATCCTGAACACGTCCATCTGAGCGGCCTGATCGAGCAATCTCTATCGCAAGGAGACCGTGCTTTATTTCTGCATCACGAAAATTCTCATAACACCAAGCCACCGCATTCTGAAGTTCAGCGAAAGATTCAAGTCCGAAATCAGAAATTAATTCAACAGTAACTGAGGGCCTTTCAAGTGTTAGCTTTGGAGGCCCTTTGAAAATCAATGAATTACTGCCAGGATCTATTTCATTCGGAATAGCGCATATCAATGCCCCGAATGCTTTTACGCTCCAAACTGCATGATATAGAAACTCTAAATCAAGCTCAGAAATATTAGTTAATAGCCATGGTCGAATATCCAAAGGAACGGATTTAGAGGAGCCGACCTCTCTAACTATCGATTTCGGGGACTTAGTTTCTGAAGCTCTGATAAACGACGACTCCGAACTCCAGTCAGTAAAATGATGGGCATGAGTAGTCAACGGTTTTGACAGCCGAGCAATACGCCAGCAGGGGGCAGTATGTCCCCGATCCAAAAAGGCACTGAAACCAGAAAGCGTCAATATACTCAACGCGCCATCGGAGCGCTCAGGCTTTCTGATAAAAGCTTTAAACGGCGCGAAATCCTCAACAATACTCGAGAGTTCTGTAAAATTCTGCTCTTCGTCAACAGCACTACATTCCCACTGGAGATCACGACATAATCCAAGGATATGCAACGTCGCTTGAGCTGTTAAGTTAGAGACAATTAGATGCTCATCGCCCTCGTTCACTAGAACGCCTGCTCGAGCTACTAGCTCATCCAGTAGTTCAGCGAGGGTTATCAGATACAAGTTTATCTTCCGTTATTGACTGAGTGTCAATAGTAATAATTTCGCCACCCGAGGCTTTGGGTTCACGTACAACGGTCATTCCAACGCCATCTGGATATAGCACAGTTACTCCTTCAGTAGTTCGAATTCTCCGCATCGGAGGGCGGCCCAATACCGATTGATCTGTAGGAAAAACAAGATTCTCGATCTTAGCAGTACGTATTTTCCTTTGGGTGGTACTTTGCAGCCTTGAAATAACTCTCTCGTCAGAAGGATTCCCTGCGGCTAAAAGAATCGAGTCGATAATAGCGTCCTCATTTATCTCTCTCCTTTGAGCCAACGCCCCTTTGGCGATAGAAAATGCACTTGGCACTGATGTCGGCAAGTCGGCTTTGCAGGCAGACAGTGTATCTCGGAGTAGGGTAACGACCTTCAGATTTAGCTCTTGATCCGACATACTCCTCACAACATCGAGGAAATTAGCAAAATAATCCACTATCTCGGGAGCCCGTTTCATCCGATCCCGAGCGCACACCAGCGGCTCAGCTTCTCCGTCGACAACTCGTATCAACGCTGACTTTTGAATTGCCTTTTTATCCGCGACGAACGCGTGAACTATGCGACGCAGCAGACCACCGTCTTCCGGTGCTGCTTGCTCAATCGCCTCACTATAGTCATATTTAATCAAACTATAGATTTTCGTTCGTTCACTACCTGCCGACATCTCAAATATAAAAAGAGCGCCGTCGCGACTACTATTCACATGCCAGCGAGAAAATGTTGCGGATAAGCTTTGAGCACCTCGTTCAAAAGTTGACGTACCCCGGGCAATCTCTTGAAGCAGCGATTTAGTAGCAGAATCTTCTCTGAACGTATATATAGCATCAGCAGAAGTATCTAGTATTCTCGCAATAAAAAACTCTTCGTGTTCAATTTCACGAACTGGCTCAGCAACGAACTCGTCATTCCCAACGACGTGTAGAATCATATTTGTGATTCTTAGGTTGCTGGTCTCCTCTTCCGTAAAAAAACTCACCCAGTTCTCCTTGGTAAAATTAAAATTCTTTTAAGTATCCGTCTGTACTACAGACTAATGCTCTTTCAGATTTGGCTCGTTTCGCTGACTCAGAATACGACCGACCCCATACTGATGGCAAATAGCCTTTCTCAAACTCGGTGAAGGACACCTTTCGCTTCGTCGACGCTGAGACAGCGCCCTCAATCTCTAGCCATACCTAGTCAGTCTATACGCGATTTTTCGTCGGCCGGGATGTAACACCGGAATGTTTTGTAACACGCTCTATTTCACAGCAGCCGCGAGTGTGTAACACCATAAAAACCTTTATAAAACAGAGGCATAGCGTCTTTGTTACACGAGTAACACCTGTAACACCAATTTTGACAATCAATATCCCCTTACCCCTATGCATGAAAACCCTCAGCGCGAACGCGGCATGCGTGCTCTCACTTGAGCCAGCCCTTCAACTGGGACCCTCCCCCCGATCTCACAGTGCTCAACGTAACGCGGTTTATGACTCCGAGGAGGGCGTGCGTGACTTTAAAACAGGGTCGGAAACCCGCCGGCTCTGTTAGCGGAAGGAGCCCAGCTAAGTGAATTGGGTAAATACATAATTCACCAGTGCAATCGCACAAGAGGATGAGACACTGCCGGGGCCCCTGAGGATTTCTGAATAGCACGGGGCATAAAACCCGCAGGACTTTGTTAGCGGACGGGTGCCCAGCTTAGTGAACAGGTGAACCGGGTGAACACCCCGTTCACCAATGCAGTTGCACAATGATGGGAGGTCGCCGGGGACCCTGAGCGTTTGTGAATGACACGGGGCACGAAACCCGCGCGGTCTTGGTAGTGGCTAATTTTTTTACATTGGTTGACAGGTTGACTCGGTTGACGGCTCAAGGTGTCCATAATCATCAACACAAAAGGCCATCGTTACCGATGCGGTAACGATGGCCTCTTTTCAGCAGAATTCTTTCAATTTCAATGGCTGAAATTTCAGTAACTTTGAAAACCTTCCACTAACGCAGTTCTGCGGGTTTCCGACCCCGTATGGATTGGTAATCCTCAGGGGCCCCCGGCAGAAAAATGTTGGCCGCCTACCTGAATCATCCTCGCTGCTACTCTCTTCAAAATCGGATTGGCACATGCCTCATCTCCACTACCCAACGGTATGCACGAATGGAATCCAAAAGCCAGAAGCGCGCTTTTCGCACCCCTGAGAGTATCCAAGCCGAAGGGGAAACCCGAGGAATGCTCAAACCATTTCTAGAAAGCAGGGGGTTCACCGATGTTACTGACCGCCGTAAAGGGCACTCTCAATTACTCACGGCCACCAATCCTGAGGGGGTGAAGTTCAGCGCTCGGGTCAGGTTATGTTGGCGCTGGGAGGATCAACCGGAGAAATACTCCGCAGCGCAGTTACGGGCGCGGTTAAACGATGGCGATTGGGATTTAACAATCGCTGAGCTAGTCGGTCGCGAAGCTCCCCAAGGAGTGACGCATGCACTGCTGGTGCAGCGCTACAAGAGTGAGATCAAGTTTGCTGCTTTGATTCCTGTCACCGCCATGACTGGCATCATCAACGAGCAGAAAAGAGTCAGCGCTAACCTCATCGCCGCAGGAAAATTAGGACGTCAAAAGAAAAATCATGCGGTCAATGGCGATAGCCCAACGATGTGGCTGATGGACAACCGTTCTGAGGAAGGACATCAAGTCTCTGATGTTCTATGGCAGTGGGACGGGGTGGAGGACATAGCCAAGCGACCACTCACCACTGATCGCATAGGGCTAATTGACGACACTTTCAATGATGTTGCTGGGCTCGACTTATCGCTGCTGGGTCGCGACGAAGCGTCACGTTATCAAGCCACGGTGTCCAGGGTAGCGAGAGACCCCAACGTCCGAAGAGCTGTCATTGACCGTTGCAACGGACGTTGTGAACGCCCTGGATGTGGAGCAAGCCGCTCCTATTCTGGATTCCTTGATGTGCACCACATATTGGGTGTCGAGATAAGCGATCGCGTGGCCAACTGTGTTGCCCTTTGCCCAAATTGCCACCGAGATGCACATTTTTCAGCGGATCGACAAAAGTTGAATGACTCACTGTTGGTGGTAGCTCAGAATCATTCTGAGACCGTATATACGATTTAACGGATCGTCAGTAGGAGCAGCGGTGTATCCCTGCTTGTATCCCTTCAACGGCGGATACTCTGAAGACCACGGATTACATGGAAGACTCGAGTCTCCCTCGGCACCAAGATAGAGAAAAAGGTCTTGCGAAAGCAGGGTCTTTTTTTCGCTTGGGGGAAAGCGTTTTTTGCCGTGCGGGCTCCAGGTCAGCTCTCAGAGCCTGATGCCTTTCCCGCCTCAGCCTTAGCTCCAAACATCCGCTCAGCTATTTCCCGCCCCCGCTCCAGCCCTTCTTCCGTCAGCCAGATCGACTTGTTCCTGTTAACCGGATCACTGATCAAATCCTGCTCGTGCAAACGGTTCATGATCTCGAAGTCATACCCTTTCCAGGCATTGCCGTCGTTGAAGCTGTAAGCCGCCAAGAGGGCAAGGACGGCGTCGTCAATCAGTTTTGTGTCGTATTCCATGGCGGTCTCCACTTATGTTCAGGCCTTTGTCATCAAAGCGCTGTATCAAAGTGGATGTCAATGCTGCGCCAGCGACTGTGAGTGTAGATCCCGCAACCACGCAAGCTGACCGATTGCTCGTTGCCCTGAATGCATTCACCGCCCGTATAATCGCGCTCGCACGGCAGACCTCCACCGGTCTTCCGTAAGTGCATTGGTTCCAAGTCCTCCACTTCACACGACAAGACACCCATGGAAACCTCACTGGAAACCGTCGCCCTTTTCTCCCTTAAACTCGCCTATGAAGAAGAGGGCCTGAGCCCGATCCTGCGCGATGACATGGTCATGGGCGACTACCAGAAGGACGTGTTCGAGTTGTTGGTCAAACGCGGCGATGTCCAGACCATTCAGTTCAAGCTGAACCAATGCCTGAACCTGGCGATGGATGCGCTGGGCGGGGTCGAGAAGCCGTTGGGGCGGGAGTTGCACAAGTTGTCGGCGGAGTTTGGTCAGGCGCGCTCGCTGGAGCAACTGGGTCAGCCGCTACTCGCGCTGAAGGGGTATTTGCGCGACATTCTTTGAGTGCCGAAGTCGATCATCTGTCCGTCCTCTGGCTGAATAAAAACCTGCGGATTACTTGCGCACTTTGACGACGCGGATGTCGAGCGGAAACCCGCCCGGCCCGGTCAGTTTTTTCCATCCCACGTACTGGAAAATAGCGTCGCGATCGATGGTCTCGCCTTGCTCCACCGTGTCTGCGCCCAGCACCGCGACCTCTTTATAGACTGCGCAGCTCCCCTCATCGGGATGGGCGGTGTAGATCACGTAGGGTTTGACGTATCGCACGGCGCGAAAATGTCGGCCGCATCCCCAATCGACCGTGATCATCAGTGTCTTCAGATACGCTTCGCCATCCGTTTCCGAATTCTCGGCGAGCTCTTTGAGCTTGCCGAGTCCGCCGACGTCGCTAAAGCCGAGAGCGCGAGCGCGCTGGTATTCCGGTGACTTTACGTGCTCGGCCTGAGCCTCGAAGTATCGCTGTTGAATCTCTTTGTCCTGGACGTCATGTTCCCTGTTCCAGATTTCGGTCGCTTGAGCAATGACGTTTTCGCAACGGGCATAATCGGGAGAGTCGAGGCTTGCCTGAGCGAGTTGATCGCGATGGACGAAAACAGTGCGGTTCAAGCTATCGATTCGGATCATCGCGTCCCTGGCAGTCATGGCCCCGTTTTGAACCTTGTTCAACGCGTCCTGATAATTGTGACAATCGGAGAGGTAGCCCTTCCAGGCGACTTCGGGAGTTTCTTCCCAGTAGGCAAAAGCCGGGGTGGTAAGGGCAGAGAAGATGATCGCGCAAATCAGACGCGAGACTGACGAGAACGTGTGCATGTGTAGTCCGTTACGCAGGTGAAGAAAGTGGCGCGACGCTACTATTTTGCTATCGTGCCGTCCACTCATTGCCGCCGGGATGGTCACGTTGATGTTTCTGGCAGCGAATTATTTTCCGCAACCGTAACCGGACGACGCGTCCGTTTTGCTATCTTGCCGCGCATCGTCGGCGCTCATTGTTCATCTAGCATCGCGCCTGGATTGTTGAAAGGTAAGGAAAGGATCAAATGGAGTTTCTGCGTTTTCTGGCGTTCGTCGCTGTCTGGGGTTTCATGTGGCGCTGGGTGGTGAAGAACCGCGGTAGCTGGAATATTTTCTACGGCAATATCGTTGGCGCGGCAGGTGGTTTCATTGTGGGTCTGGTGGTGCTGTCGATCACGCTATCGCTGTTTCCCTCCGCCTATAAAGACGAGCAACCCGAGAGCATCGTGGCACAGACCGTCGAGCCGACTTCGCTGCTGCCTGAAAGCGAATCGAGCGCCGCTCAACTTGCTGCCGCGCCGACTTTTTCGCCTATCGAGCCTGATAATCAACCGTCGCCTCCCGAGTCAGCCCTGCTACCGAATTACGCCAGCCGCGCGCCGAAGTCGATCGCGGAGCAAACCGTGCTGGAGCAAAGTGATGCCGAGGGTCGCAAAGCGCTTACCGCTCTGAGTAAAAAGCTCGGCCACGATGCGGACAGCGACAAGTCGATGCTCGCCTATGTCATGTGCAGCCCGTTGGTGACCAGCGCTTTGCGCTTCCCGGCCTCGGCGCGTTTCGCTGACAGCCAGTTGCTGACGACCAAGCGCTTCAAGGATCAGGTCTACAGCTTCAGCAACAGCGTGACCGCGCGCAACATGAATGGCGACGATGTCACCTACCGTTTCGACTGCTCGGTGCAGGAGCAAGCGTCATCAGGCGAGTGGCGGTTGTTGGCGTTGAATCTTCAGAAAACCTCGACTTAAGCCTCGCTTAAGCGTTCCGGGCGCCGGCTGCGTTATCATCGCCGGCTGTGCGCCCAGAGCTTGAAGCGGATGTCCCGAACACTTGATGACTTGACCCCATTGCCCGCCGTTGTCGCCGGCCCGCTGCTGCGGCGACTGGAGCCGACGCGCGTGGTGCTGTGGCTGGTGGGCACGCGTGAATTGTCGCTGACCTTGCGCCTGCAAGGTGTAGGAGATATTCCGCTCGATGCGCAGAATTGCACGGTCATTCCCGTAGGTCGTCATGCCTTCGTGCATTTGATCGACGTTCAACTGGAAAGCGCCCTGCCCTGCGACACTCTTATCGACTACGACCTGCTGATCGACGGCAACAACGGCATCGCGGAATGGGCGCCGCATCTGCTTTACGCCGGCGCCACCTCAGCCAACCTTGTGGTGCGTTCGCGGATCGATCAACTGCTGCATGGCTCCTGCCGCAAGCCGCATCACCCGGCCACCGATGGTTTGCTCTGCGCCGATCAACTGTTGGCCGACGAAACCGACGCGCAACAACGTCCGGCGCTGCTGATGATGAGCGGCGATCAGGTCTACGCCGACGATGTCGCCGGGCCGATGTTGCGGGCGATTCATGCCTTGATCGAGCGTCTCGGCCTGTTCGACGAACACCTCGAAGGTGCCGTGGTCAGCGACAGCGCCAAGCTCTACGAACACCCGGCCAGTTACTACCACCGTGCGGATTTGTTACCGGCGCTGGAAAGCAACGAGACTTTGCGCGAGCGATTTTTCGGCGGCGCGCGTAAACCGATTTTCACCAGCAGCAGCGCCGACAACCACTTGGTGACGTTCGCCGAAGTCATGGCGATGTACATGCTGGTCTGGTCGCCGACACCCTGGACGCTAATCAACCCGACCGCGCCGGTGCTGACACCCGAACGCCTGAAGCGTTACACCCTCGAACAGACGCGCATCGATGCTTTCAAGGCTGGCCTTGGCAACGTCGCGCGGGCACTGGCGCATCTGCCGAGCCTGATGATTTTCGATGACCACGACATCACCGATGACTGGAATCTGTCCGCGCAGTGGGAAGAAACGGCCTACGGCCATCCGTTCTCCAAGCGCATCATCGGCAATGCGCTGATTGCTTATTTGTTGTGTCAGGGCTGGGGCAATAACCCGGATGCCTTCAAGGATGTACTGGCGCAGACCGCGCAGCTGAGCGCCAGCGGCGATGACGGGTATCTGGACATGCCGGTGCAGGACGATCTGATTGATCGGTTGCTGCGCTTTCAGCAGTGGCATTTCGTGCTGCCGAGCAGTCCGGCATTGGTGGTGATTGACACGCGCACCCGGCGCTGGCGCAGCGAAATGGCCCTCAAGCAACCGTCGGGCCTGCTCGACTGGGAAGCCTTGAGCGAATTGCAGCAGGAATTGCTCGATCACCCTTCGGCAATCATTGTTTCGCCGGCGCCAATCTTTGGTGTGAAGCTGATTGAAACCGTGCAAAAGGTTTTCAGTTGGTGCGGTTATCCGTTGCTGGTCGACGCGGAAAACTGGATGGCCCACCGCGGCGCCGCGCAGGTGATCCTGAACATTTTCCGACACTCGCGCACCCCGGGGAACTACGTGGTGCTGTCAGGCGATGTGCATTATTCCTTCGTCTACGAAGTCCTGATCCGACACCGCAAGGCCGGCCCGCGAATCTGGCAGATCACCAGCAGCGGCATCAAGAACGAGTTTCCACCGACTCTGCTGGAATGGTTCGACCGCCTCAACCGCTGGCTCTACTCACCGCGTTCACCGTTGAACTGGTTCACCAAGCGCCGGCTGATGCGCATCGTGCCGTACACCCCGGAACATGCCGAGGCCGGGGAACGGCTGTGGAATTCGGCGGGGATTGGTCAGGTGTTTTTCAATGAACAGGGGCAGCCGAGCGAGATTGTCCAGCACAACTCGAATGGGGCGATAAAGACGAGGATGTTGGCGCCGGAGTTGGGGGATGAGCGGGATTGAACCCGTAGCCATTTCCTACGACGGGCATGTCACAGGACGACAATACTAAGGCTTCGTGACACTCGACAGGAGGGAGGGGGATTACAACCTTCTCAGAAACGTCTCGATAATTACTGAGCGATACTGGGTGAAATCGCAGTCAGCCCTTCTGCGAAACAACCACTGGTAGGTGTCGCCTTGTCATCCTGTACTCATTTCTGTACGTTCTCTGCATCCAGCGAGGACTTCAATATGCAAACCATCAACTACACCACCGCCCGTGCGCACCTGGCTGAGACTATGGACCGCGTCAATGAAGATCGTGCGCCGCTATTGGTCACCCGGCAGAAAGGTGAACCAGTAGTGATGATGTCTTTGGCCGAATACAACGCATTGGAAGAAACAGCCTACTTGCTTCGCTCCCCCGCCAACGCCGAACGGCTGATGAAATCCATTGGTGAGTTGCGCGCCGGCAAAGCCAAAGTCAGGCAATTGATCGAAGAATGAAAATCGAGTTCACGCCCACAGGCTGGGAAGACTATTTGTGGTTTCAGCAGAACGACAAGGCTGGGCTCAAGCGTATCAATCTTCTGATCAAAGCAATCAAGCGCGAACCTTTTGAGGGTGTCGGTAAACCAGAGGCGCTCAAACATAATATGAGCGGCCTCTGGTCACGCCGGATAACGGCCGAACATCGTTTGGTCTATGGAGTTGAGGACGGCGAAATTTGTGTCATCAGTTGCCGCTATCACTATTGAACCTGAGCTGAGTGGTTCATCAGAGCCCGCCCAACCCCTCTGACAATCATCCCCACCTCCCGCTCATCAATCGTCAACGGTGGCAGCAACCGTATCGTCTTGCCCCGAGTCACGTTGATCAACAAGCCATGATCCCGCGCCGCAATCAGCGTCAGGTCGCGTACCGGTTGTTTCAGCTCGACGCCGATCATCAATCCCATTCCACGAATCGCCAGTACATTCGGATTTTCCGCCAACTCTGCGCGCAGGCGTTCAATTAACCGTGCGCCCTGCCCCCGCGCATTCTCCAGCAGACCTTGTTCTTCAATGATATCCAGCACCGTGCAGCCGACCCGGCAAGCCAGTGGATTACCGCCGAAAGTGCTGCCGTGGCTGCCCGGAGTGAACAGATCCGCCGCGTGGCCGCGTGCCAGACAGGCGCCGATCGGCACGCCGTTGCCCAGGCCTTTGGCCAGGGTCATGACATCGGGAACGATGCCTTCGTGTTGAAAGGCAAACCACCGCCCGGTGCGGCCAATGCCGGTCTGAATTTCGTCGAGCATCAGCAGCCACGCATGGCGATTGCACAGTTCACGCAAGGCTTTGAGGTAGCCGGGCGGTGCGATTTGTACGCCGCTTTCGCCCTGGATCGGTTCGACCAGAATCGCCACGATGCGCGCCCCGTGTTTGCGCTGTACTTGCTCCAGCGCCGCGAGATCGCCGAACGGCACTTTGACGAAATCCCCCGGCAAGTCGCTGAAACCCAAGCGTACCGCCGGGCCATCGCTGGCGGATAAAGTGCCGAGGGTGCGGCCATGAAAAGCGTTGGCCATGACCACCACCAGCGGCTGCTCGATGCCTTTGCGCCAGCCGTACAGTCGCGCCAGTTTCAGTGCTGTCTCGTTGGCTTCGGCGCCGGAGTTGTTGAAGAACGCCCGCTGCATACCCGACAACGCTGCCAGCCGTTTGGCCAGTTGTTGCTGCCAGTCGATGCTGTACAGATTGGAGGTGTGCAGCAGCAATCCCGCCTGCTCGCTGATCGCCGAAACAATCCGCGGATGCGAGTGGCCGACGTTGGTCACGGCAACACCGGCCACCGCATCCAGATATTCACGCCCCGCCTGATCCCACAGGCGCGTGCCCAGGCCTTTGGTGAAACTCAGGGCCAGGGGTTGGTAGGTGTTCATCAGGGCGGCGGTCATGACGCGAAACTCCAGTGCAGGTCGGTGTGTTTGCAGTATGGTTAGCCACCTGAGCTGGATAAACTCACGAAAACTTCAATCATTTAAAAGCTGAGCTTGATAATGGATTTGTTCCAGTCGATGGGCGTCTACGTCAAAGTGGTCGAAACCGGGAGCATGACGGCAGCCGCCTCGGAGTGCGAAATGTCGACAACGATGGTCGGAAATCACCTGCGCGCGCTGGAGCAACGGCTCGGCGTACAACTGTTGCAACGCACCACCCGCCGCCAGCGGCTGACCGAATTCGGCAGCGTCTATTATCAACGTTGTCTGGAAGTGCTTGGCTTGGTGGCCGACTCCGAACGCCTTGCCGAACAAGCGCTGGACGAGCCGCGCGGCTTGCTGCGTATTGCCGCGCCACTGACCTTTGGCGTCGAACGACTGACCCCGGCCCTCAGCGAATATGCCTTGCTGTATCCGCAAGTGAAACTGGACGTGGTGTTGACCAACCGCCGCCCGGATCTGCTGGAGAACGGCCTCGATGTCGCGTTCCGGTTGGGCAATTTCGACCAATCCAACCTGATCGCCCGGCCCTTGATCGACTACACCCTGACGGTCTGCGCCTCCCCGCAGTACATCGCGCGACGCGGCATGCCGCACACGCCACAGGACTTGCAGCAACACGATTGTCTGTCCTTCGCCTACCCTGCCGGCGACGATTGGCAATCGGTGGAAAAACGCTGGCGCCTCAGCGGCCCGGAAGGCGAAGTGCTCGTCGACGTGAGCGGGCCGATGCTGATCAACAGCTCTGCCGGCTTGCACCAGGCAGCGCGCAATGGCATGGGGATCATGATGTTGCCCGATGCGCTGGTGGAACAGGATCTGCGCGACGGCAAACTGGTCAAGGTCATGGCCGATTACCAACCACCGAGCCGGCCGATGCACCTGTTGTATGCGCAGGATCGCTATCGACTGCCGAAGCTGAGACGGTTTGTCGAATTTGCGATGCGCACTTGGGGCAAGCCGCAAGATGCCATGAACGGGAAATGACCGGGCCATTGAAAAATCCCGACCACCAGACCGTTGCCCCGTGACAACGCCGCCCCGCTCCCCTAAATTAGTCGGCCTGAAAAAGACCTCGTGCTTTCTCGTCTCAACCCAAGTTAAAAAGTAGTGAAATTTCAATGTCCGATTTCAACACCGCTGAATCCGTAGTCACCCAGTCGTCCAAAGCGGAATACGAAAACTCCATCAATCTTTCACAACACCTGCCACAAGCCAAAATCATCAGCGAGATGGTCCTGGACGCGTTCCAGTCGACCCGCGAAAGCGACCAGATCCGCGAGTTGCGTGCGGCGATCCGCCAGGCGCATGACAGCTTTGATGACGATAAGGCGTACGAGCTGATGGGCGAACTCAAGCGTCTGAAAGACGCAGAGGCAGCGGACATCGCCGCGCTGGAGGATCTGAGCAGCAAGTTCTCGATCGGCCGCATTCTGTCCAGCTTCAAGGACGATCCGGCGTTTCAGGAAATCGTTTATGGTCTGGCGCTGAAAGTACTGAATCAGACCCATCAGGCGATCAGCAATCCGAGCGGCGGCAAGAGCAAGGCTGCGAAGAAGAAAGAAGTCGAAATCTTCACTATCAGCAAGGACGGCGCCAGCGTAACCCTGCCAATGCGCACCCCGCGTTCACGTCTGAACGTCGACCGTGAGGCGCTGGAATTTCTGGGCTTCACCTTCGTGGGCGAAGGCGATGAAGCCGAGCTGGAAAGCGAAACCTTCGTCGATAACGCCGGTACGGAACAGGCGGTGAACCGCAAGAACATCATCACCGCACTGCAGCAGCAGACGGCGTTTGATGGTTACAGCATCGCGGCGCAGTAATTTGACGAGCGCTTCACGAAAAAGCCCCGCGCTGAATGATCAGGCGGAGCTTTTTGTTTGGGCCGCCGACGACCTCAAGCCGAAGGATGCAAGGCCGCGATCATGTCCACCTCAATCGCCGCATTCTTCGGCAACTGATACACCCCAATGGTCGTGCGGGTATGCCGCCCGGCGTCCCCCAGTACATGACTGAACACATCCGAAGCGCCATTGGCCACTTCGCTCAGGTCAACGAAATCTGCGGTCGATTTCACATACACCGTGACCCGCAACAACGCACGGATCTTGTCCAGTGAGCCGACCGCATCGACGATCAGCGCCAGACACCGCATTGCACTGATGCTCGCGGCGGCTTGCGCGTCCTTGAGACTCAACTCCAGCCCTACCCGGCCTGGGTACAGAATCTTGCCATTGACCCGCGGCACCATGCCGCTGATGTACAGCTCATCATGATGACGAATCAGCGGCGCGTAATTGCCGCCGACGGTGTTCTCGCCATAGATGTCGTAGCTCAGTTCTTCGGCCAGGGCGATAAAGCGCTCATCGCAGGTCATCCGTTCGGTCATTGCGCCCAGCCTTTTGAGTTAAGCCAATTGTTTAGCCAGTTGTAGCCCGCATCAGGATCGCGGACGTGCGGATGACATATCTGGATCCAAATTTAGGTCTTTTACCTGCACTGAGCAACCAGCCTATACAGAGGCCGGTTTTAAAGCACTTCGGCTCTCCCGCCACACTAAAGCCAGTCGAGCGGGCACATCGCTACGATTGTCTCCATCCGACAGCAAACCTAGTGTCATAGGGAAACGAACCAAGCAATCAGCCTTGGTGCTAAGTACTTTAGCTACTATTTGCAGTTATAGCGATTTATCACTATAAGTATGAATATTTCCATATGAGATCAAGCTGTGGACAAGAATACCAACCCCTTCAACCCCGGAGCAGGTGTTTCCCCACCGGAGTTAGCGGGGCGATCGGAAGTACTGGAAACGGCAGATACTGCATTGGCGCGCACGAAGCGCGGCAAGCACGCCAAATCCTTGATGATATTAGGCTTACGCGGTGTCGGAAAAACGGTACTCCTGAATCAGATCAAAGACCGGGCTTTAGCATTGGGTTATCTCGCCGAAATGCAGGAGGCTCACGATGGAGCTGAGTTGAAACAGCTTCTGATTCCGGTATTACGCCGCGTGCTATTGCGTTTGGACCGAGTGCAGAGCACGGTCGAGGCGGTCAAAAGAGGGATACGCATACTTCGTAGCTTTATCGGCAATATCACTATTGCAGCGGGTGGGGCCGAAGTTACGCTTGGCGGAGACTCCGAAGCTGGCTATGCCGACAGTGGCAATCTGGAAGATGATCTGCGTGACGTCCTGATAGCAACAGCGGAGGCGGCAAGGGACGCAGGGACACCCGTCGCCATTTTGATTGATGAATTACAGTATCTTTCCAAAGACGAGCTGGGCGCGCTTATCCGCGGCATCCACGCAGTTAATCAGGCTGCTCTGCCTCTGATCCTTTTTGGTGCGGGTCTCCCGCAGCTTGCGGGGCAAGCGGGCGATGCCAAAAGTTATGCTGAGCGACTATTCGAGTTTCCTCGTCTGGGCGCTCTATTAGAGATAGATGCCTGGAAAGCCTTACGTGATCCTGTTGAAGAAGAAGGCGCGAGCATCTCTGACGGCGCATTGCGCGAGATTTTTGAAAAAACCCACGGCTATCCCTATTTTTTGCAGGAGTGGGGCTATACCGCTTGGAACATTGCCAAAGAACAGTCCATAACCGAGGCAGATGCGCAGGCAGCGACAGAGGAAAGCATCCGGAAACTTGACGAGTCTTTTTTCAGGGTCCGCTTTGATCGCACCACGCCGGCTGAAAGGGAATACATGCGTTGTCTTGCCGAGTTGGGAGAAGGACCACAACGCTCTACCGATGTAGCTAAAGCGCTGGGGCGAAACGCTACGAGCCTGGGCCCGGTACGCGATAGCCTGATCAAAAAGGGCATGATCTACAGTCCGGAATATGCACTCATAGCATTCACCGTTCCGCTGTTTGATGAGTTCATGAGGCGGGTGACTGTCTCACCACCTGCATAAATTTGGGATTAGCTTACGCACCCATCAAGCCACCGTGACAAGCTGTTGGACCAAGAAGCAAGCAAATCGGCACGTCCTAAAGCCAGCCAACAAAAAACCCCGCACATCTCTCAATGTGCGGGGTTTTTCATGAAGCCTGCAGCCTTATGGCGCGTACGTCAGCAGCAGCTCGCCCGGCACCTTGAAGTCCAGGGACATCATGACGCTCAACGCAGTGATGGTGAAGATCGAGAACACGAACAGCTTGCGTGCCCAGACGGTGTCATCCACTGCCTTGTAGCCGGTCCAGGCCATGTACAGCCAGTACATGCCCATGGCCGCGGCGACGGCGAGGTAGCTCATGCCGGCGTAGCCGCTGAAGGTCAGCATCAAGGTCGCCACGAGGAACGCCAGGATGTAGAGCAGGATGTGCTTCTTCGCCACTTGAATTCCGCGCTTCACTGGCAACACCGGAATCGATGCGGCCAGGTAATCGTTGAAGCGGAAGATCGCGATGGCGTAGGAATGCGGCATCTGCCACAGGCTGAACATCACCAGCAGGGTCAGTGCGGCCATGTCGAAGCTGTTGGTCACGGCAACGTAACCGATCACTGGCGGCATGGCGCCCGACAGACTGCCCACCAGCGTGCCGTGAACCGACTTGCGCTTGAGGTACAGGCTGTAGAAGCCGACGTAGATCACGAAGCCGATGATTGCGAACAGCGCGGCCAACGGGTTGGCCACCTTGTACAACAATGCAACGCCGAGAACACCCAGTATGGTCGCGTAAACCAGCGCCAGTTTCAGGGAGATCAAGCCCTGCACCAGCACGCGGTTCTTGGTGCGTTCCATCTTCAGGTCGATGTCGCGGTCGATGCAGTTGTTGAACACGCAACCGGAGGCCACGACCAGGGAAGTACCGATCATGGCGGCCAGAAACACCGCCAGATCGACATGCCCTTTCGAGGCCAGGAAGAACCCGCCTGCCACAGAAAGCACGTTACCGAAAATGATCCCCGGTTTGGTGATTTGGATAAAGTGCTTGAGCGACATCGGGTCTACCTCACTTCGCCATCATGTACGTGTGGATGCTGAACATGATCCACAGCGACAGGCCAACCAGCAGCACGATCACAATCGCCGTGAAGACGAACGCGATCACGTTGTTACGCTGAGCAATGGAACGGTCCAGGTGCAGGAAGTAATACAGGTGAACGATCACCTGGATCACTGCGAACAGCAGAACGATCGCCAGCGTGGTGGACTTCGGCAGGGTCGGGTACATCACCAGGCCGAACGGGATCACAGTCAGGATCACCGACAGGATGAAGCCGATGGCGTACGACTTTACGCTGCCGTGGCCAGCATCGTGGCTGTCATGGGAGTGTGCATTAGCCATTACAGGGTCCCCATCAGGTAAACAACGGTGAATACGCAGATCCACACCACGTCCAGGAAGTGCCAGAACAGGCTCAGGCAGCTCAGACGGGTCTTGTTGGTCGCCGTCAGGCCATGCTTGTTGACCTGGTACATCATCACGCCCATCCAGATCAGACCGGCCGAAACGTGCAGACCGTGAGTACCGACCAGGGTGAAGAACGCCGACAGGAAGCCCGAACGGCTAGGACCGAAACCCTCGGAGATCAGCAGGTGGAACTCGTTGATCTCCATGGCGATGAAGCCCGCGCCGAGCAGGAAGGTCATGAACAACCAGCCCAGGACCGCCTGCTTCTTGCCTTTGTACAACGCCAGCATGGCGAAGCCGTAGGTGATCGAACTGAACAACAGCAGAGCGGTTTCGCCCAGCACGTAAGGCAGTTCGAAGATGTCGTGGCCCGACGGGCCACCGGCAACGTTGTTTACCAGTACTGCGTACACCGCGAAGATCGACGCAAACAGAATGCAGTCGGTCATCAGGTAGAGCCAGAAACCGTATACGGTCATCTCGCCCGAGTCGTGGTGATGGTCATCGTGCCCATGGTCACCATGGGCGTGTCCAACATTGGTCACTAAGTTCGACATGGTTTAAGCCTGTTCCAACGAGGTTTCAACACGGGTGGCACCGGCCGGGATTTTCCCTGCCGCGACCAGACGCTTGTGCTGCTCGGCTTCGATACGCTCGATCGTTTCAACCGGAACCATATAGCCCTGGTCGTCACGTGCAGCGTGGATCACGAAGTAAACGACGGTGCCCACCAGGCTCGCGATCGCCAGCCACCAGATGTGCCAGATCATCGCGAAACCGAAGACGGTCAACAGCGCGCCCATCACCACGCCAGTGGCGGTGTTGTTCGGCATGTGGATCGGCTCGTACTTGGCCGGACGCTGGTACGCGGTACCGTTTTCCTTGGCTTCGGTGAACGGGTCGATGCAGTCGGCCTTAGGCAGCACAGCGAAGTTGTAGAACGGTGGTGGCGACGAGGTCGACCATTCCAGGGTGTGTGCATTCCACGGGTCGCCGTGTTCGCACATGTTCTCTGGCTTGTTGCGGTCACGCACACTGACGTACAGCTGGATCAGCTGGCAGGCGATACCGACAGCGATCATCACCGCACCGAACATGGCAACGTACAGGTACGGTACCCACTCAGGGTTGGTGGTGGCGTTCAGACGACGGGTCATGCCCATGAAGCCCAGTGCATAGAGCGGCATGAACGCGACGAAGAAGCCCGAAATCCAGAACCAGAACGCTGCTTTGCCCCAGCCTTCGTGCAGCTTGAAGCCGAACGCTTTCGGGAAGTAGAACGCAAAGCCTGCGATGTAACCGAATACCGCACCGCCGATGATCACGTTGTGGAAGTGCGCGATCACGAACAGGCTGTTGTGCAGCACGAAGTCAGCACCCGGGATGGCCAGCAGTACGCCGGTCATGCCGCCGATGGCGAAGGTCACCATGAAGCCCAGGGTCCACAGCACCTGGCTGGTGAAACGCAGACGGCCCTGGTAGATGGTGAACAGCCAGTTGAACAGTTTCACACCCGTCGGGATGGAAATCAGCATCGTCGCCAGACCGAAGAAGGCGTTGACGCTGGCACCCGAACCCATGGTGAAGAAGTGGTGCAGCCATACCATGAAGCCCAGCACCGAGATTGCGCCCGAGGCGTAGATCATCGAGTGGTGGCCGAACAGTTTCTTGCCGGTGAACGCCGAGATCACTTCCGAGAAGATGCCGAAGGCCGGCAGGATCAGGATGTAAACCTCAGGGTGGCCCCACGCCCAGAACAGGTTGACGTACATCATCGGATTGCCACCAAGTTCATTGGTGAAAATGTGGAAATCCATGTAACGGTCAAGGGTCAGCAGTGCCAGGGTCGCGGTCAGGATCGGGAACGAAGCCACGATCAGAACGTTGGCCCAGGTGCAGGTCCAGGTGAAGATCGGCATGTCCATCAGTTTCATGCCAGGGGTACGCATTTTCAGCACGGTGGCGAGGAAGTTGACCCCCGTCAGCGTTGTACCCAACCCGGATAGCTGTAGCGCCCAGATGTAGTAGTCCATCCCCACGCCAGGGCTGTATTGCAGACCCGACAGCGGTGGATAGGCAACCCAGCCGGTCTTGGCGAATTCGCCGACGCCCAGGGACAGGTTGATCAGCACTACGCCCGATACCAGCAGCCAGAAGCTCAGGGAGTTCAGGAACGGGAACGCAACGTCACGCGCGCCGATCTGCAGCGGCACTGCAAGGTTCATCAGGCCGGTGAAGAATGGCATCGCCATGAAGATGATCATGATCACACCGTGAGCGGTGAAGATCTGGTCATAGTGTTCAGGTGGCAGGTAGCCAGGCGAACCCTCGGTGGCCATGGCCAACTGGGTACGCATCATGATCGCGTCGGCAAAACCGCGCAGCAGCATGACCATGGCGACGATGATGTACATCACGCCGATCTTCTTGTGGTCGACCGAAGTCAGCCACTCGGTCCACAGGTACGTCCACTTCTTGAAATAAGTGATCGCAGCGAACAGCGCCAGACCACCGAGGGCGATCATGGCGATGGTCACCATCACGATCGGCTCGTGGAATGGGACTGCTTCCCAACTTAATTTACCAAACATCGTTTACTCCTCTGCCCCGGCAGCTGAATGCGAACCCGCGTCAATATCCGTGGCCGCCACTTCTTTCTCTTTCTTCTCGTGCTTCAGCGGCTTGCCCGGCTTCATACCTTCGTACTTGTCGACGATGATCTGGAACTGGTTCGGCGTGACCGACGAGTAGAGCTCGACTGGGTTGTTCTGGCTCGGTTTGGCAAGGGCCGCGTATTCAGCTTGATCAAGCTGTTTAGGTGACTTCTTGACTTCACTTACCCAGGCGTCGAAATCTTCCTGAGTGGTGGAGATAGCCTTGAATTTCATACCGGTGAAACCGGCGCCGCTGTAGTTGGCGGAGATACCGTCCATTTCAGCGTTGCGGTCGGCGATCAGGTGCAGCTTGGTCTGCATGCCCGCCATCGCGTAGATCTGGCCGCCCAGACCCGGGATGAAGAACGAGTTCATCACAGCGTCAGAGGTGATCTTGAAGTTGATCGGGGTGTGCGCCGGGAATACGATCTTGTTGACCGTGGCAATGCCTTGTTCCGGGTAGATGAACAGCCACTTCCAGTCCAGCGCGACGACTTCGATGGTCACTGGCTTGACGTCAGACTCGATCGGACGATACGGGTCCAGCTCGTGAGTCGAGATGTACGTGATGTAACCCAGGGCAATGATGATCAGCACCGGGATAGTCCATACCGCCACTTCGATTTTGGTCGAGTGCGACCACTTCGGCGTGTAGACGGCGTTCTTGTTCGAAGCGCGGTACTTCCAGGCAAACAGGAAGGTCATGACGATGACCGGCACGACGACCAACAGCATCAGCAGCGTGGCGGTGATGATCAGGTTGCGCTGTTCCAGGCCGACCTGGCCCGTTGGATTGAGCAAGGTCATGTTGCAGCCTCCCAGCAGCAACGTGCCGAGCAGCGGCACTAGGCCTAGTAATCTGGGGTACCTGTTTTTACTCATCTCACGACCTCTAAAGCAGCTTGCGCAATGCAGTTGGGTTTTGATCGCCAACACTTCACCCTGCCAAGGGTTGGCATTTTCTTTGGATTGAATAAGGGCCGCCCGTCGCGCGTCAGCCGCTCGACAAAACCTTGGGACAGCGTTCAGTTCTTATTCGAATTCGTGGTCAAAGGCCTTGTTACAGACCAATTCCATTTGGTGCGGAAAGTTGGAAGGCACCGACACCTGGGTGTCTCGAAAGCCTCGCGGCTCGCTCGACACCCGACCTCTTGATCAGTTCCTTAATAAAGGCTGAACAGTGCCGGGAATTCAGTGCGGGCGATTGTAGATAGGTAGCGCCCTATACACCATGTCTTATCCCGAAATAATTTTTATCACTCAGAGCAACAATCCCTCGCCATTTTTGCAAAAGTCGCCCATGTTATCGAAATCGTTTCTCAACAAAAACGTCAAAATTTGTAGGTGTAACCGCCTCAAATCAGACAGCTCCGCCACCCTGCTGCGAGGGTGCGATCGGCGCAAAGCCCGATGATCCAAGGGTTTTGGCCGATTGCCCGAGGCTGTTAAAACTGCCTGATCCGGGACATGCATCCTAAAGCCCGAAAACGTCGAAACTGGCCAATGTTTTTATGTAACAGGCGAGCAATCGAGCGCTTCGCCAGCCCCTGCGACAGCTCGCGTGTGACAACATGTCGCACACTTGCCGCACACTTCATTGCCGTTCGTCACGGCGTTTTCACCAGCGCTCTGAAATGCAAAACGCCTCGATTTTCCTCACGGAGAATCGGGGCGTTTTGTTTATCGGCACCTGTGCTGAAAAGTTGACTCAGCGCAGCGCTTTTCGATTACGCGAGGTCAGCAGCGGCACCAGAATCACCACCAGCACAAACGCCACCAGCGCCCATTGCGCCAGCGACAGGCCGAGGATCGGCGGGTACGGCGTCGAGCAGAAGCCATCAACCTGGAAACCCAGCGGGAAGACTTTTGCCAGCGGCAGATCATCAACAATCGGCTGCAGCACATCGACGCCGCAACTGACCGCCGGATAGAACTGGGTGTACACGTGGTGCCCGGCGACACCGGCCCCGGCAATCGCGCAGATCACCACCAGCGTTTCGAACACGGTGATGCTGCGACGGCTGCGCATCGCCGCGCCGATGAACGCGAACACGGCGATCAGCAGCAACGCGTAACGCTGCAGAATGCACAGCGGGCACGGAGCTTCGCCAAGCACGATCTGCATGTACAGCGCGCCACCGATCAGCGCCAGGCAAATGATCCCCAGCAACACCAGATAACGCCGCTCACGGCCCAATCGAATCGTTTCCTCGCTCATTGCCTTTCCCTTGTTAGTCCATGGTCCAGCCGGCCGGCGGCTGAAATTGTCGCAAGTCTACACCGGGGCAATAAACGATAGAGCGGTTAAGGAATGATTAACCTTGCGGCAGCGCTCATGATTCCGATCCGAGGCGCCTGCTTCGCGAGCAAGCCCGCTCCCACATTTGACCGCGCCTTACACAAGACTTGTGCTCGACGCCGATCCACTGTGGGAGCGGGCTTGCTCGCGAATAGGCAACTCGGTCTCAGATCATTCCAGGGCAGCAGCCGGCCCAAAGAACTCGTATCGGCTTTGCTGTTCCGGCACGCCCAGCGCTTTCAGGTGCCGCTTGATCGCGCCCATGAACCCTTTCGGCCCGAGGAAGTACGCATCGACATCCCGCTGCGCCGGCAACCACTCGCCGAGCTGTTCCCGACTGAGCAAACCGACGCTGTCCGCTGCCGGGCTCGCGCCATCGTCTTCGGCGTAGCAATAAAAGCGCTTGAGCTGTGGATGACGCGCCGCTAAGCCGTCGACCCAATCACGGAACGCGTGAACGCTGCCGTTGCGCGCGCAGTGGATAAAGTGCACCGGGCGCTCGGTTGCCAGCGCCGCTTCGAGCATCGCCAGAGTCGGAGTGATGCCGACGCCACCGCTGATCAGCACCAGCGGTTTGTCACTCGCCGCCAAGGTGAATTCGCCCGATGGCGGGAACAGTTGGATGCTGTCACCCACGTGCAGTTGATCATGCAAGTAATTCGATGCGCGACCACCCAGCTCGCGCTTGACGCTGATCCGGTATTGACCGTTGTTCGCCAGCGCCGACAACGAATAGTTGCGGCGGATTTCTTCGCCGTCGAGGATCAGTTTCATGCCGATGTACTGACCCGGTTCAGCCGCGAGAATCGGGCCTTTGTCCGCCGGCTCGAAGTAGAACGAGGTGATTTCAGCGCTTTCTTGCACTTTGGCCGCGACGATGAATTCCCGCGCACCGCGCCAGCCGCCGACGGCCTGTTCCTTCTGGTCATAAATGGCGCTTTCCGCACCGATCAGGATGTCGGCCAGTTGCCCGTACGCCGCGCCCCAGGCGCTCATCACTTCGGGTGTGGCAATCTCGTCGCCAAGTACCTCGGAAATGGCCCGGAGCAGGCAGGCGCCGACAATCGGATAATGCTCTGGCAGGATCTGCAGGGCCACGTGCTTGTTGATGATCTTTGCCACCAGATCGCCCAACTGGTCGAGCTGATCAATGTGACGGGCGTACATCAGCACGCCGTTGGCCAACGCCCGTGGCTGGTCGCCACTGGCCTGGTGAGCCTGGTTGAACAGGGGGCGCACTTCGGGGTACTCGGACAGCATCATCCGGTAGAAATGGGTGATCAACGCCTCACCGCCGCTTTCGAGCAGAGGCACGGTGGATTTGATGATGGCACGATCCTGAATGCTAAGCATAAGGTGACTCCTGCGCTTTCTTGAAAAGTGCTTTAGCGGTATCAGGTTTCGTGCCAACTAAATAATCGTTATAGATCAATAACTTAAAAATTGAGTAGTCATATCGACTCGATACGCCGTATAGTCATCTCGACTACATCGTGTCTTTTTGACTAGCAGCCTATGATCGCCAAATCGTTACTCACCACCCTGCTGCCCCTGGTCGCTGACCTGTCCCGCGAACTGCCCGAGGGCGAGCGCTACCGCCGTCTGCTGGAAGCCATGCGCGCGCTGTTGCCCTGCGATGCGGCGGCGTTATTGCGTCTGGATGGCGAATCCCTGGTGCCGCTGGCGGTCGACGGTTTAAGCACCGACACCCTCGGCCGGCGCTTCAAGGTCAGCGAGCACCCGCGTTTCGAGATTCTTCTGGCCGGCGCCGGGCCGACGCGCTTCGCCGCCGACAGCGACTTGCCCGACCCTTATGACGGCCTGGTCGAGGGCCTCGACGAGCACCTTGAAGTGCACGACTGTCTCGGCTGTCCTTTATTTGTCGATGAAAAGCTGTGGGGCCTGATTACTCTCGATGCGCTGGACCCGGAGCGTTTCGAACCGATCGAACTCGATGTATTGCAAGCCTTCGCCAGCCTCGCCGCGGCCACGGTCAACGCCGCCGAGCGCATCGAGCGCCTGGCGATTCGCGCCGAAGACGAGCATCAACGCGCCGAGGTTTACCGTCAGGCCAGCGGCCAGCAGCACCGCGAGATGATCGGCCAAAGCAAGGCGCACAAACACCTGATCGAAGAAATCAATCTGGTCGGTGGCAGCGACTTGACCGTGTTGATCACCGGTGAAACGGGCGTCGGCAAAGAACTCGTCGCCCAAGCCATCCATGCCGCCTCGCCGCGCGCCAACCAGCCGATCATCAGCCTCAACTGCGCCGCCCTGCCCGACACGCTGGTAGAAAGCGAGTTGTTCGGCCATGTGCGCGGCGCCTTCACCGGCGCCACCAGCGACCGCCGCGGCAAGTTCGAACTGGCCAATGGCGGCACCTTGTTTCTCGATGAAGTCGGCGAATTGTCGCTGACCGTGCAGGCTAAATTGCTCCGCGTGCTGCAAAGCGGCCAGTTGCAGCGACTGGGCTCGGACAAGGAGCATCAGGTCGATGTGCGCTTGATTGCGGCAACCAACCGCGATCTGGCCGAAGAGGTGCGCAGCGGGCGTTACCGTGCCGACTTCTATCACCGTTTGAGCGTGTACCCGCTGCGAGTGCCGGCGCTGCGCGATCGCGGGCGCGATGTCTTGTTGCTCAGCGGTTTTTTCCTTGAGCAGAATCGCTCGCGCATGGGCCTCAACAGCCTGCGCCTGACCGCCGACGCCCAGGAGGCGCTGCTCGCCTACGCATGGCCGGGCAATGTACGCGAACTGGAACACCTGATCGGGCGCAGTGCATTGAAGGCGCTGGGCAATTGCAAAGTGCGACCGAAGATTCTCAGCTTGAGCGCGACAGATCTGGATTTGCCGCGAGAGGTTGTGGATAACTTGGCTGAGCCGGCTCCAGCGGGTCTGCCTGACGAGATGCCAATGATCAACGGGGATTTGCGCAGTGCCACCGATGAGTTCCAGCGGCGGTTGATCAGCGCAGCGCTGGAGCGTAATCAGGATAATTGGGCGAGTGCGGCCCGGGAGCTGGGGGTGGACCGGGCGAATCTTGGGCGAATGGCCAAGCGCTTGGGCATGAAATAACCACGCCATGTAGCTTGCTTGATGACCTGTGGCGAGGGGATTTATCCCCGCTGGACTGCGCAGCAGTCCCATCTTTTGGGGCCGCTACGCGACCCAACGGGGATAAATCCCCTCGCCACAGATGTTTTTTCCTGCCGACAACTGACCTAAAGCCCCACCCTTTGACGCCGATAACCCGGCATCAATGGTTTCTGGCGATTTCCATCCTCGCCCATCACCTTTTTCCACAGAAGGTTCTTATGTCCTCCACCAAAGCCCGCGCAGATTCACTTTCGCTTCTGCTGTTTACCTTGCGCAGCGGCAAGCTGATGGCGATCAACCTGCTGAAAGTCAGTGAAATCATCCCCTGCCCGCCGCTGACCAAGCTGCCGGAGTCGCATCCGCATGTTAAAGGCATCGCGTCTCTGCGCGGTGCATCGTTGTCAGTGATCGACCTGAGCCGCGCCATCGGCGAACGCCCGCTGGAAGACCCGAACGGCGGCTGCCTGATCGTTACCGACGTCAGCCGTTCCAAGCAAGGCCTGCATGTGCAGGCGGTGAGCAAGATCGTCCATTGCCTGACCACCGACATCAAGCCGCCGCCCTTCGGCTCCGGCGGCTCGCGCGCTTACATCACTGGCGTGACCTCGGTAGATGGCACACTGGTGCAAGTGCTGGATATCGAAAAAGTCATCCACAGCATCGCCCCGGCGCAGATCGAAATGGCCCCGACCGACCTGTCCATGGAAGATGCCGAAGTCCTCGGCAATGCGCGGATTCTGGTGGTCGATGACAGCCAGGTGGCGTTGCAGCAATCGGTGCACACCCTGCGCAACCTCGGCCTGCAATGCCACACCGCGCGCAGTGCCAAGGAAGCCATCGACTGCCTGCTCGACCTGCAAGGCACCGCGCAGCAGATCAATCTGATTGTTTCTGACATCGAAATGTCCGAGATGGACGGCTACGCCTTCACCCGCACCCTGCGCGAGACCCCGGATTTCGCCCACCTCTACGTGTTGCTGCACACTTCGCTCGACAGTGCGATGAACAGCGAAAAAGCGCGACTGGCCGGGGCCAATGCGGTGCTGACCAAGTTCTCCTCGCCGGAATTGACCCAACGATTGATCGAAGCGGCCAAGCACGTCGCGGCCAACGGTCACTGAGTCTTGGCCGAGACGTTTTGCTTTCTGATGCGGCGCGACCTGGGTGCAGTCGGGCCGGATGCGCAATGGCCGTCAGGTATCGAATTGTCCGTTTACTGCGCTGAACTGGCGCCAGCGGTGCATCAGTTGATGCAACTCGGGCAGCGTGACGGTGGCGGCCGCGTGCCGCCGCTGAACGATTGGCAGCAGCGGTTTCTCAGCGATCCTGAATACGATCCGGCGCTGTGTTTCGTTGCTTGCGATGCCGGGGGCGTCGTTGGTGTAGCGCAGTGCTGGACCAGTTCGTATATCAAGAATCTGGTGGTGCATCCGCGCTGGCAGGGCCGCGGGCTTGGGCGAGGGTTGCTGCTGCATGCCTTCAAGGTGTTCGAGCAACGGCGCGAAGGGTTTGTTGATTTGAGAGTGCTGGAGGACAACCTGCGGGCGCAGCGGTTGTATGAAAGTGTCGGGATGTACGTGGTTCGACGGGAGATGGTCGCTGAATGATCCAGCGCCATCGCGAGCAGGCTCACTCCTACATTTGAAATGCGTTCCAACTGTAGGAGTGAGCCTGCTCGCGATGACGCCGGCACAGGCAACTTCCAACCCTCAGGCATACTCCAACCCTGGCCACTCACGACCAAGGATGCCCTTACCATGAAAGCCATCACCCTGGCCCTGCTCGCCCTCACCGCCCTCGCCCCCCAGGCCCGCGCCTCCAGCCCAGACGCCTGGGCCGCGTACGACAAAACCGTGCTCGCCAGCTGCACCAAGGCCAGCAACCTGAAAAACGTCAAACCGGTCGGCACACCCGCTCAATTCGATGATCGCGTCGGCTACACCGCCGTGCTGTTGCAAGGCCAATACCCGCAGAAACACATGAAAGGCCAGCAGGGCAGCGAACTGTGCCTGTACAACAAACAGTCAAAAACCGCCTTCGTTACCGAATGGGACTCGATCCGTCCAACCGCGAAAACCCGTTGAGTGGCGCATAACTTGCTTCGATCCGAGTCTGTGCGGTGGTTTTCCGCCACCGTTTCATACCTTGATTGAAGACAGATCGCTCAATGAATACGACGTTTTCCTGCGTAGGCTGCGGCAAGTGCTGCACCGACCACCATGTCCCGCTGACCTTGACCGAAGCCCGTATGTGGGCTGCGGATGGCGGTCAGGTGATCGTCCTGGTCGAGGCGTTTCTCGGCAATGGCCTGGGCTTGCCGGCGCAGCAACGCGAACATGCCGAACGCCGTTCGGTGGTGGTGCGCAGCGGGGCCACAGATGCGCATGTGGCAATCACCTTCGCAGCCTACAACGTCGGCCCCTGCCGGAATCTTGACGACGACAAACGCTGCCGGATCTATGAACGGCGCCCCTTGGTGTGCCGGATTTACCCGGCGGAAATCAATCCGCACATCCCGCTCAACCCCGCAGCCAAGGATTGCCCGCCCGAGTCCTGGGCACAAGGGGCGGCGTTGATCGTTGGCGGCGAGTTGGTCGATCAGGAACTGCTGACGCTGATCCAGCGCTCACGGCAGGCGGACCGGGATGACATTCAGCTCAAGGATGCGATCTGTGCAAGGCTGGGGATTCGTACCACGGCGCTCAAGGGTGACGGGTTTACCGCGTACTTGCCGAACATGGATGCGTTTGCAGCGGTGATCGACCAAGTGAGCGCGCAACCGCTGACGCCTGAACAGAGCGACTGGCTGTTTCATTTATCCGGCGATGATGTAGCGGGGCAAGTGCTGGCCGCGGGTGGGCAGGTAGTGACTGAGCCGGCGCAGACGTATGCGTTTATTTCATTGCGCGCGGCTTGATCTGACATTCGTGGTGTAGCGGCTGCCGCCTTCGCGAGCAAGCTCGCTCCCACATTGGATCTGTGCCGAACACTAGACCTGTGGGAGCGAGCCTGCTCGCGAAGGGCCAGCAAAGACACGGTCACTTGCGAATATCAGCGCTTACCCATCGACCGACGCGTCCCCGGCGGTGCCATCCCCGGGGTCTTGGTGTGGCCGTTCTTCGCACCATTCTTGTACCACGGCTGATTCGAGCCTTTCGCCGACGCCAGCTCGCCCGGTTTGAAGGGGAACTTGAACGCGGGGATATCGGCTTTGGTTTCGCTGGCGTCAGCAACTTCAGCCGGGACGTCGCTCACAGCGTCGTCAACCGACGGTTGGGTCGGGGAAGTCATAAAAGCTCCGGGAACAAAAAGTCGGCCCGATCAGTGAGCCGCAAAGGCGCGCAGTATACCTGTGCGCCATGGCTCGGCACCTGGAGATTTGCAGCGCACGCCGAACGGCTTGCAGACCAGCAAATCCTTTTCTGGGAACGATCGGTCCCTTTTGGGGACCGTTTAACAAAACTGACCGGTAGAGATGTGTTGCCCAATCACTCGCCTTCGCGAGCAGGCTCGCTCCCACAGAAAAGCAGAAGCAAGATCAAAAGATCGCAGCCTTCGACAGCTCCTGCATGGAGCTCGCGGCGCAGCCGCCCCTCTCAAAACAATGAGCGCAAGCTCGAGTACCGCTCTTGATCTTGATCTTGATCCACGGGCGACATCGGAAGGCTGAGTGGAGGGATTGATCCGGGGGCGGGAGCGCAGCGACCGTTTGGCGCAGCCAAACACAGCGAGAGGAGGTGCAGCGAAGCAAACCGGAGGCGCTGCCCCCCGTATCGATCCCGCAGCGAAGGAACCCCGAGCCCCAGCGAGCGGGCCGAACGCAGGAGCAAGCGTTTTTTGCTTACTTTTTTCGGCGCTTGTAAAAAAGTGAGTCGCCGTAAGGGCGAAACCCTAAGCCGCCGTTACCGCAGCAACGGATATATACACACCGAAACTGACAGCGCTGACAGCCAGCCGTCACCCTCCCGACCTGCAAACCCGTTTATAACTACCCAACCTGCCCCAACTCCGAACCCCGGCGCCCCGCATGCCAATCCAGAAAAACAAAGCCCTGCTCGCCATTCTGTTAATCCTGCTGGCAGCCGCCGGCCTGTGGTTTGCACTCAAACCCGCTCCGACCAGGCTCACCACCCCGACCGCTATTCCAGTGCGCGTCGTCGCAGTCAGCGCCAAAGACGTGCCGCGCTACACCAGCGGCATCGGCTCGGTGCTTTCACTGCATAGCGTCGTGGTGCGTCCACAGATCGACGGCATTCTCACCAAAATCCTCGTCAAAGAAGGCCAACTGGTCAAAGCAGGCGACCTGCTCGCCACCATCGACGACCGCTCGATCCGCGCCAGCCTCGATCAGGCCCGCGCGCAACTGGGCGAAAGCCAGGCGCAACTGCAAGTTGCCCTGCTCAACCTCAAGCGTTACAAGCTGCTCAGCGTCGACGACGGCGTTTCGAAGCAGACCTACGACCAGCAACAAGCCCTGGTCAATCAACTCAAGGCCACGGCTCAAGGTAATCAGGCCGCCATCGACGCCGCTCAAGTGCAACTGTCCTACACGCAGATTCGCTCCCCGGTCACCGGCCGCGTCGGTATTCGTACCGTTGATGAAGGCAATTTCCTGCGCATGACCGACACCCTGGGCCTGTTTACCGTGACCCAGATCGATCCGATCGCCGTCGAGTTTTCCCTGCCGCAGCAAATGCTGCCGACCCTGCAAGGCTTGCTCAACGACCCACAGAAAGCGCCGGTCAAGGCTTACATCGGCGCCGACACGGATGGCGAAACCGCCAACCTGCTCGGCGAAGGTCATCTGACCCTGATCGACAACCAGATCAACGCCAACACCGGCACCCTTCGCGCCAAGGCCGAATTCGCCAACGCCAGCCAAAAGCTCTGGCCTGGTTTGCTGGTGACGGTAAAGATTCAGACGGCTGTGGATAAAGATTCGCTGGTCGTTCCGCCCACCGTCGTACAACGCGGCCTGGAGCAACATTTTGTGTATCGCGTGAACGGCGACAAGGTTGAAGCCGTACCGGTGCAGATGGTTTATCAGGGCAGCGGTCAGGACATCATCAAGGGCGTCAACGCCGGTGACGTGCTGGTCACTGACGGCCAGTCGCGGCTCAAACCGGGTTCGACTGTGCAAGTCATGACCGAGCCGCCGCAAGTGGTGCAGGCGGAGCCGAAGCCATGACCTCGCACAAGGGCATTTCAACGTGGTGCATCGATCACCCGGTGGCGACGATCCTGCTGACGATTGCCTTGGTGCTGGTCGGAGCGATTGCCTTCCCGCGCCTGCCGATTGCCCCGCTGCCGGAAGCGGAATTTCCGACGATTCAGGTCTCGGCGCAGTTGCCCGGTGCCAGCCCCGACACCATGGCCTCGTCGGTGGCCACGCCATTGGAGGTGCAATTCAGCGCCATCCCCGGCATGACGCAGATGACCTCGAGCAGTGCCTTGGGCTCAACCCTGCTGACCCTGCAATTCACCCTCGACAAAAGCATCGACACCGCCGCCCAGGAAGTGCAGGCGGCGATCAATACCGCCGCCGGCAAGCTGCCCAAGGACATGCCGACGCTGCCGACCTGGAAGAAGGTCAACCCGGCCGACAGTCCGGTGCTGATCCTCAGCGTCAGCTCGACGCAGATGCCCGGCACCGAACTCAGTGACCTGGTGGAAACCCTGCTCGCCCGTCAGATCAGTCAGATCGACGGCGTAGGCCAAATCAACATCACCGGTCAGCAACGTCCGGCGATTCGGGTGCAGGCGTCGGCGGACAAACTCGCGGCAATTGGTCTGACTCTCGCTGACATCAGACTGGCAATCCAGCAGACCAGCCTCAACCTGGCGAAAGGTGCGCTGTACGGTGAATCAAGTATTTCCACACTGTCGACCAACGACCAGTTGTTCCATCCCGAGGACTACAGCCAACTCATCGTTTCCTACAAGGATGGCGCCCCGGTTCACCTGCGCGATGTCGCTAAAGTCGTCAATGGCGCAGAAGACGCCTACGTACAGGCCTGGGCTGGTGGTCGGCCGGGGGTGAACCTGGTGATCTCGCGCCAGCCCGGCGCCAACATCGTCGAGACCGTCGACCGCATTCAAGCGGCCCTGCCCGGCCTCGAAGCGATGCTGCCGGCCTCGGTGGAAGTGAAAACCCTGATCGATCGCACGCAAACCATCCGCGCTTCGCTGCATGAGGTGGAAATCACTTTGTTGATCGCGATCCTGCTGGTGGTCGCGGTGATGGCGCTGTTCCTGCGCCAGTTGTCGGCAACGCTGATTGTCTCGGCGGTACTCGGCGTCTCGCTGATCGCCAGTTTTGCGTTGATGTACGTGCTCGGCTTCAGCCTGAACAACCTGACGCTGGTGGCGATCGTCGTCGCGGTCGGCTTCGTGGTGGATGACGCGATTGTCGTGGTGGAAAACATCCACCGCCATCTGGAGGCCGGCGACGGCATGCGCGAGGCGGCGATCAAAGGGGCCGGCGAGATCGGTTTTACCGTGGTGTCGATCAGTTTCTCGCTGGTGGCGGCGTTTATTCCGCTGCTGTTCATGGGCGGTGTGGTCGGCCGACTGTTCAAGGAATTCGCCCTGACCGCGACCTCGACCATCATGATTTCCGTGGTGGTGTCGCTGACGCTGGCCCCCACTCTTGCCGCACTGTTCATGCGCAAACCGGTGCATCACGCCCACGCCAAACCCGGCTTCAGCGAACGCTTGCTTGGCTGGTACGAGAAAGGTCTGCGCCGCGCCCTCGCCCATCAGAAGCTGATGATCGGTGTGTTCGGTTTATCGCTGGCACTGGCCGTCGGCGGCTACATCTTTATCCCCAAGGGTTTCTTTCCGGTGCAGGACACCGGTTTTGTCCTTGGCACCACCGAAGCCGCTGCGGATATTTCCTACGGCGACATGGTGAAAAAACACTTGGCGATGGCCGAAATCGTCGCCGCCGATCCGGCGGTGCAGGCGTTTTCCCATTCGGTCGGTGTCTCCGGCAGTAACCAGACCATCGCCAACGGCCGCTTCTGGATCGCGCTAAAAAAACGCGGCGACCGTGACGTGAGCGCGAGCCAGTTTATCGACCGCATCCGTCCACAACTGATGAAAGTCCCCGGCATCGTGCTGTACCTGCGCGCAGGGCAAGACATCAACCTCAGCTCCGGCCCGAGCCGCGCGCAGTACCAATACGTACTCAAGAGTAACGACGGCGCAACGCTGGCGACCTGGACCCAGCGCCTGACCGAAAAACTGCGCAGCAACCCGGCGTTTCGCGACATTTCCAATGACTTGCAACTGGGCGGCAGCATCACCCACATCAACATCGATCGCAGCGCCGCGGCGCGTTTCGGCCTGACCGCCAGCGATGTCGACGAGGCGTTGTACGATGCGTTCGGTCAACGGCAGATCAACGAATTCCAGACTCAGGTCAATCAGTACAACGTGATTCTGGAGCTGGATACCAAACAGCGCGGCAAAGCCGAGAGCCTCAACTATTTCTACCTGCGCTCACCGCTCAGCGGGGAAATGGTGCCGCTGTCGGCGCTGGCAAGGTTCGACGCACCGACCATCGGCCCGCTGTCGATTGCCCACGACGGCATGTTTCCCGCCGCCAACCTGTCGTTCAACCTCGCCCCCGGCGTGGCGTTGGGCGATGCAGTGATTCTGCTCAATCAGGCCAAGGCCGAGATCGGCATGCCCACCGCGATCAGCGGCAACTTCCAGGGCGCAGCGCAGGCATTCCAGAGTTCGCTGGCCAGCCAGCCGTGGCTGATTCTCGCGGCGCTGGTGGCGGTGTACATCATTCTCGGCGTGCTTTATGAAAGCTTCGTGCACCCGCTGACGATCATCTCGACCTTGCCGGCGGCAGGCCTGGGCGCGGTGATCATGTTGTGGATCTGCGGCCAGGATTTTTCGATCATGGCGCTGATCGGGCTGGTGCTGCTGATCGGCATCGTCAAGAAGAACGGCATCCTGATGATCGATTTTGCTCTGGAGGCGCAGCGCCAGCGTGGGCTGTCACCGCAGGAGGCGATTTTCGAGGCGTGCATCACGCGGTTCCGGCCGATCATCATGACCACCCTCGCCGCCCTGCTCGGCGCCCTGCCGCTGATGCTCGGCTACGGCACCGGCGCCGAACTGCGCCAGCCACTGGGTATTGCCGTGGTCGGCGGCTTGCTGGTCAGCCAGATGCTGACGCTGTTCACCACGCCGGTCATATACTTATGGCTCGAGCGGCTGTTTCACCGGCCAAAACCTTTGCCTGCAGCGGCATTGGCGACCACAGACTGAGGCGGTCATGCGCGTTCTGATTATCGAAGACGAAGAAAAAACCGCGGACTATCTGCACCGTGGCCTGACTGAACAGGGCTACACCGTGGACCGCGCCCGCGATGGCGTTGAAGGTCTGCATCTGGCGCTGGAGTGCGATTACGCGGTGATCGTCCTCGACGTCATGCTGCCAGGCCTCGATGGCTTCGGCGTGCTGCGGGCATTGCGCGCACGCAAGCAGACTCCGGTGATCATGCTCACTGCCCGCGAGCGCGTCGAAGACCGCATCAAAGGCCTGCGCGACGGCGCCGACGATTACCTCGGCAAACCGTTTTCCTTCCTCGAACTGGTCGCCCGCCTGCAAGCGCTGACCCGCCGCAGCGGTGGCCACGAACCGGTGCAAGTGACCATCGCCGACCTCTGGATCGATCTGATCAGCCGCAAAGCCACCCGCGCCGGCACGCGCCTGGACCTGACCGCCAAGGAATTCTCCCTGCTCAGCGTACTCGCTCGCCGCCAAGGCGAAATCCTCTCGAAAACCGCTATTGCCGAAATGGT
Organism: Pseudomonas sp. SWRI81; assembly: GCF_014268545.1. Classification (NCBI taxonomy): domain Bacteria; kingdom Pseudomonadati; phylum Pseudomonadota; class Gammaproteobacteria; order Pseudomonadales; family Pseudomonadaceae; genus Pseudomonas; species Pseudomonas sp. SWRI81. The sequence continues at coordinate 71,178 of NZ_JABWQS010000010.1, read as the reverse complement.
CTGGGACATCAATTTCGACAGCGATGCCAACGTCGTCGAGGTCGCGATCAAACGCCTGCGCGCCAAGCTCGACGGGCCGTTCGATGAAAAACTGCTGCACACCATTCGCGGCATGGGTTATGTGCTGGAGAGCCGTGGTGTCCAGTAACTCGATTGCGTTAAGACTCAGCGGGATGTTCACGCTGGTGGCGCTGCTGGTGTTTGTGTTGATTGGCGGTGCGCTTTATCAACAGGTCGACAAAGGTCTGGGTTTGCTGCCGGAAGCCGAACTCGACGCGCGCTACAGCGTGCTCGAATCCACCGTCGGCCGTTACGGCACGCCGGAGCATTGGGTGAAGATCAACAACAAACTCAAGCTGCTCGGCGAAGAAGACAAGCGCATCAGTTTCTGGATCAGCAGCGGCGATCCGCGCTACGAATACGGCCATTTCACCGCGCAGATCCGCGCTGCCGCCAACGGTCCGCTGGGTACGCACGACCTGCACCTGCCCGATCAGCCTTACCCGCTGAAAGTGCTGGTCAGTCAGTTCCCGGCCAAGGACCAGCGCCCGCCGCTGCGCTTCATGATCGGTATCAACACCGAGACGCTGCATCAGACCCAGCATCAATTGCTCATCGCCCTGATCAGCCTGGCGATTGTCGGAGTGCTGCTGGCCTCGGCGCTGGGTTACTGGGTCGCAAGAATCGGTTTGAAGCCGTTGATCAAATTGTCTCAGGAGGCCCAGCGTCTGGCGCCACCGCTAAGAGCCGGGCGCTTGCGTCTGTCGCCGTTGCCGCCGGAACTCAAGCAGTTTGTCGAGTCGTTCAACTCGACGCTGGAGCGGGTCGAACTGGCCTGGTCGCGGCTGGAATCGTTCAACGCCGATGTCGCCCACGAACTGCGCTCGCCGCTGACCAATCTGATCGGCCAGACCCAGGTGGCGCTGACCCGCGGCCGTTCTGCCGAACATTACTTCGAAGTGCTGCAATCCAATCTTGAAGAGCTGGAGCGACTGCGCTCGATCGTCAATGACATGCTGTTTCTCGCCAGTGCCGACCAGGGCAACAAAGCGACCAAATTGACCTCGACGTCACTGGCTGAGGAGGTAGCCACGACGCTGGAGTATCTGGATTTCATCCTTGAGGACGCGCAGGTTCAAGTGCAGGTCAGCGGCGATGCGCAGGTACAGATCGAGGTCGCACATCTGCGCCGGGCGTTGATCAATTTGCTCAGCAACGCGGTGCAGCATACCGAGCCGGGTCAGGTGATCGAAGTGCTGATCGAGGTGCAGGAACGTCAAGTGAGTATCGGTGTCGCCAACCCCGGCGCACCGATTGCCAATGAGCATTTGCCGCGATTGTTCGAGCGCTTTTATCGGGTCGATGCGTCGCGCAGCAACAGTGGCAACAACCATGGCCTGGGGCTGGCGATCGTCAAGGCGATTGCGCTGATGCATGGCGGGGATGTGTTTGTGCGCAGTGACCGGGGGATGAATACCTTCGGCATTCAACTCCCGGTCTGAATGCTCAGCCAAGCGCTGTGGCGAGGGGATTTATCCCCGCTCGGCTGCGCAGCAGTCGCAAATCCTGTACACAAGGTCTAAGGAATCTTTGAGGCTGGAATTCTTGGGGCCGCTTCGCAGCCCAACGGGGATAAATCCCCTCGCCACAGGCCACCATTGAGCACAGACCGGGTTGTTCCCCGTGCCGATCTTTGCTTGTGCTGTAACAGTCATTTATGAAAATCACGCTGTTTCGCCAGCCTCGGCAACCTTATCTTTGCCCGCACCAAACAGCACTTGCCAAGCAAGAAGGTTTTCCAGATGTCCAACAGTATGGGTATTGCCAGCGCGTTCGTTTTGTCCTCATTGATCCTCTCGCCAATGGCGATGGCTGAAGAATCGCAGTCGTTCGTGGCGCACAACGTCGCTCGCGCTCAGGCGTTCGACCAGCATCAGGCCGAGGTGATGGCCAAGGCGCAAAACGCCACGCAAGCCCCGCAGGCTGCGACTTCCCAGGCGCAAGCCAGCGAGACCGACAGCTGAATCGCGCAACACACCAACGTTTCCCTCGACGCGGTTGTTTGGCTCTTCCCGTTCAACCGTCGTCATTCCAGGCCGCTGCCGTTCAGCGGCCTTTTTTCGTTGTGGTCTGAAAGCCGTCCGGTTCGTCTGTAACAACAATAAACATCAACACCCTCAAGCCATTGAGGTGTCAGCTGACCCAAGGAGCTCCACTGCACGTGCGTTACCCAGTCCGTTTTACTCCGCTATTCATTGCAATAGCCGCAACGATTGCACCCGTCGCCCACGCCGATGAATCCCCCGCGCAAGGTTTCGTCGCCGGTTCAAGCCTCGACCTCAACGCCCGCAACTACTACATGAATCGCAACCGCTTGCAGAAAGCGGACGACAACATCGAGTGGGGCCAGGGCTTTCTCGGCGTGTTTCAATCGGGCTACACCGAAGGCACGGTCGGCTTCGGTCTGGATGCCCACGCCATGCTCGGGCTGAAGCTCGACGGTGGTGGCGGCACGGACGGCTCGAGCATCCTGCCGATCAGCGATGGCAACGGCAAAGCGCCGGGGTCGTTTTCCACCGCGGGCGCGACGTTGAAGATGCGTGCGTTCGATACCGAGTTGAAGGCCGGCGATCTGTTCCTCACCAACCCGGTGATCGCCGGCGGCGACACGCGCATGCTGCCGCAGACTTTTCGTGGCGTCAGCCTGAGCAACCATAGCTTCGATGGCTGGCTGATCGAAGGTGGCCAGGCCAGCTTCACCAAGCCCTACAACCAGAGCGGTCATACGCGTATCGGCACTTCATACGGCACCCTTGCGGACGGCGCCGAGAGCCAGCACTTGAACTGGGCCGGCGTGGCCTGGAGCGGCGTCGAAGGTTTGACCAGCAGCCTGTACGCGTCCGAATTGAAAGACATCTGGCACCAGTACTACTACGACCTCGACTACACCTGGCAACTGAACGACCTGATCAGCCTCAACCCAGGCGCGCACTTCTACCACACGCAGGACACCGGCGATGCGCTGCTCGGCGAGATCGACAACAACACCTACAGCCTGCATTTCACCGTCGACATCGGCCACCACAGCGTCACCGCCGCCTACCAGCGGGTCAATGGCAGCACGCCGTTCGACTACATCAGCCAGGGCGACAGCGTTTATCTGGACAACTCCCAGCAATACTCGGATTTCAACGGGCCGAACGAGCGCTCGTGGAAGCTCAAATATGCCTATGACTTCGCTGGCGTCGGCGTGCCCGGGCTGACCTCGGCGCTGTCCTATTCGCGCGGTACGCTGGACCTTAGCAAGGCTGATCCAGACAGTCAGGGCTATGCCAACTGGTACAGCGCCGATGGCCGCAACGCCAAACACTGGGAACGCGACGTCGATTTGCAGTACGTCGTGCAAAGCGGCCAGGCAAAGGACCTGACGGTGCGCCTGCAATGGGCGACCAACCGTGGCGGCAACGGTTATGGCGCGATTGATTCAGATACCGATGAATACCGCGTGATCATCGACTACCCGATCAACGTCTTCTAAGATCGGCGCTGCGCCACGCTATCAGACAGAGCGATGTACCTGTGGGAGCAAGCCCGCTCCCACAAGGTTGTCCGGCGTCAGCACCTACTAAGCTTATGAAACCACTCCAACCGAAACCCCATCATGATCGCCAACCGCACCCCGTCGATCACAGGCCAGACCGGTCGCCCCGAACTGTTGTTGATCGGCGGCAGCCTGCTGACCGTGATTGCGATGGTGTGCATCGTCACCTTCTTGCTGATCCGCGAGCACGCCAGTGCACAGGAAGCTGCCACCCGTCGCGCCACCACCATTGCGCAACTGATTGACGCCGATGTGCTGCGTACCGTCGAACTGTACGACCTGACGCTGCAAGGCCTGATCGCCGCCGCCCAGCGTGATGATCTGCAAAACGTCTCGCCACAGATCCGCCATCTGGCGTTGTTCGATCGCTCCACCACCGCACGCTTCAAAGGCGACATCCTGTTGCTCGACAAGCACGGCGAGGTGATCGCCGACTCCTCGCGCATCGAACCGAAACCGGGCAATTTCGCTGACCGGGATTATTTTCTCGCCCATGCGTTCAACCGCGACATGGGCATGTTTATCAGCCGACCGTTCAAGACCCGTTGCGACTGCGACGAGGCTGACCAGTGGCGGATCAGCTTCAGCCGGCGCATTGCTTCGCAGACCGGCGAGTTCCTTGGCGTAGCCGTCGCTTCGTTGAAACTCGATTATTTCGACGACCTGTTCAAAAGCCTCGACATCGGCACCGACAGTACGCTCAACATCATCAACAGCGACGGCGTTCTGCTCGCACAGAAGCCGTACCTGCAGAGCGACTCGGTAGGCAAGAGCTTCGGCAATCGGCCCAACGTTATACGGATTCTCAACGACCGCGATGGCAGCGGCAGTTTCACCAGTACGTCCAGCATGGATGAACAACGCCGGCTCTACACCTACTCACGGGTCGGCAATCTGCCGTTAACGGTGATGGTCGCGCTGTCCAGCGCTGAAGTGTTCGGCACGTGGCGGCGCACGGCCCTGCTGATCAGCGGCGCCACCGGCGTGCTGTGCATGGGCCTGCTGTGGCTGACCTGGCTGTTGGCCCGCGAGTTGCGCCGGCGCCAGCGCGCCGAGCGCGAACTGGCGCAGCTGGCGGCCACCGACGACCTGACCGGCGTAGCCAATCGGCGCATGCTCGATCAGACGTTGCGTCACGAGTGGTTCCGCGCCCAGCGTTCGGGCCAGCCGCTGTCGGTGATGATGATCGATGCCGACCATTTCAAGGCCTTCAACGACCGGCATGGCCATCAGGCTGGCGATCAGGCGTTGAAGACGCTGGCCCGGGTCATCAGCGAAAACGTCCGGCGCCCGGCGGATCTGGTGGCGCGTTACGGCGGCGAGGAGTTTTCGGTGATTCTCGCCGAAACCGACAGTGCCGGCGCGCAACAGATTGCCGAGCAGATTCGTCAGGCCGTGGAGAACTTGCCGTGGGTCGATGGGGCTGAGCGGGCGATGACGGTGAGTATCGGCATCGCGACGTGGACATCGGCCAGCGAAATGACCTTGGAGCAGTTGCTGTTTGCGGCAGACAAGGCGCTGTATCAGGCTAAGGAAGGCGGGCGGAATCGGGTCGTGGTGTCGGTTTGAGAGATGCGGTGACCTCACCGGCCCTATCGCGAGCAGGCTCACTCCTACACTTGGAATGCGTTCCCTGTAGGAGTGAGCCTGCTCGCGATAGCGTCATCCCAATCAACACAAAAACCACAGGTATAAAAAAAGGCCATCCGAGGATGGCCTTCAAAAAACTAGAGAGGTTTTTTACTTACACGGCCGCAACCGGGCGCATGTAAGAGATCGGTGCGGTGCTGGCGTCTTCGAACGTCACCACTTCCCAGGCATCTGTCTGCTCAATCAATTTGCGCAGCAGCTGGTTGTTCAGTGCATGACCGGACTTGAAGCCTTTGAACTCACCAATCAGGCTGTTGCCCAGCAGGTACAGGTCGCCAATCGCATCGAGGATCTTGTGTTTGACGAATTCGTCTTCATAACGAAGACCGTCTTCGTTCAACACGCCATCCGCGTCGACCACGATCGCGTTTTCAACGCTGCCGCCGAGTGCGAGGTTGTGCTTGCGCAGGTACTCGATATCACTCATGAAACCAAAGGTACGGGCGCGGCTGACTTCTTTTACGAACGAAGTGCTGGAAAAATCCACGCTTGCACTCTGGGTGCGGTCCCGGAATACCGGGTGATCGAAATCGATCTCGAAACTCACCTTGAAGCCTTCGAAAGGGACGAAAGTGGCGCGCTTGTCGCCGTCTTCCACTGTCACTTCACGCAGGATGCGGATGAATTTCTTGGCGGCGTCCTGTTCTTCCAGGCCTGCCGATTGAATCAGGAATACGAAGGGTCCAGCGCTGCCATCCATGATCGGGACTTCGGACGCGGAGAGCTCGACGTAGGCGTTATCGATGCCCAGGCCAGCCATGGCCGAGAGCAAGTGCTCTACCGTGTCCACTTTGACGTCGCCGTTGACCAGCGTCGTCGACATAGTGGTTTCACCGACGTTTTCCGCGCGGGCAGGAATCTGCACCACAGGGTCGAGGTCAGCGCGACAAAACACAATGCCAGTGTCGACAGGCGCAGGCTTGAGGGTCAGGTAGACCTTCTCACCGGAATGCAGGCCTACACCTGTGGCACGGATAATATTTTTCAGTGTGCGTTGTTTAATCATGGCTTGGGCCGCTTCAGCGCAAATTGCGAACTGGTATCAACAAAGGCTGGCGATGATAGCAGACCATGCCTTTGCTGAACACCAATCACCTTCATAGCCCTGATACATTCCATCAATCAGCCTGACGACGCAGGAAAGCCGGGATGTCCAGGTAGTCCAGGTCATCTTGCGGATTCATCTTCGCGGCAGCCGCAGCACCGGCCTGAGCCTGGTTGCGCATGACGGTCGGACGGTCCAGATCACGGTAGTTCACCGCTGGCGCTTCCTGACGGGCCGGAGCCGGTTGTTGCACCTGAGCCGAAGCCATGGAGGTGTGAACGGTGTTGTCGATGACCTTCACAGGCTTCTCGATTTTCGCGCCCAGACCGGTGGCAACCACAGTGACGTGCAGCTCGTCGCGCATGTCCGGATCGATCACGGTGCCGACCTTGACCATGGCGTGCTCGGAAGCGAAGGCTTCGATGATCGAACCGACGTCGGAGTACTCACCCAGGGACAGGTCAGGACCGGCGGTGATGTTGACCAGGATGCCGCGTGCGCCTTGCAGGTTCACGTCTTCCAGCAACGGGTTGCGGATTGCCGCTTCAGTGGCTTCACGCGCACGGTTCGGACCGCTGGCGCAGCCAGTGCCCATCATTGCCATGCCCATTTCGCTCATCACGGTACGTACGTCGGCGAAGTCGACGTTGATCATGCCCGGACGCTTGATGATGTCGGAGATACCGCGAACGGCACCGGCCAGGACATCGTCAGCCTTGGCGAAAGCCGACAGCAGGCTGGCGTCTTTGCCAAGGATGGTCAGCAGCTTCTCGTTCGGGATGGTGATCAGCGAGTCAACGCTTTCCGAGAGCATGCGGATGCCTTCGTCGGCGATCTGCATACGCTTGCGGCCTTCGAACGGGAACGGACGGGTCACGACCGCAACGGTCAGGATGCCCATTTCCTTGGCCACTTCGGCGATGATTGGCGCCGCACCGGTACCGGTACCACCGCCCATGCCGGTGGTGATGAACACCATGTTGGTGCCCTGCAGCACTTCGGCAATACGCTCGCGGTCTTCCAGAGCGGCTTGACGGCCGACCTCAGGATTGGCGCCGGCACCCAGGCCTTTGGTCACGCCAGTGCCCAGTTGCAGGATGGTCCGCGCGCCGATGTTTTTCAGCGCTTGAGCATCGGTGTTGGCGCAGATGAATTCAACGCCTTCGATGTTGCTCTTGACCATGTGATTGACAGCGTTGCCGCCGCCACCGCCAACACCGATAACTTTGATTACCGGGCTTGCGGGGATGTTGTCTACGAGTTCAAACATTTTCCCTCTCCTTACATTCTCTAGTTTTTTCGCCTACTGCATTTTTGTCGCGGTGCATCTACTGCTACTGCTTGCCGCTCGAAGCTTGACGCTTCGAACTGCGCTTAAAAGTTGCCCTGAACCCACTTCTTCAAGCGGTCCAGCAACGGCGCCTGTGGCTCGTCGTTGCTGTAGCTGTCGCGGCTGCCGATGCCGGAGAACGAAACCCCGTCGGACTGCTTCTGCAGGCCGTACATCAGCAAGCCCACGCCAGTGGAATAAATCGGGTTGCGCACCACGTCATCCAGACCTTTCACGCCATGCGGCACACCGAGGCGCACCGGCATGTGGAAGATTTCTTCGGCCAGTTCAGTGGCGCCTTCCATCTTCGACGTACCACCGGTGAGCACGATGCCGGCCGGGATCAAGTCTTCGTAGCCGCTGCGACGCAGCTCGGCCTGGATCAGCGTGAACAGTTCGTCGTAACGCGGCTCGACCACTTCGGCCAGGGCCTGACGCGACAGCTCGCGCGGTGGACGGTCGCCGACGCTTGGCACCTTGATGGTTTCACCGGCACCGGCCAGTTTGGCCAGGGCGCAGGCGTAACGGATCTTGATCTCTTCGGCGTACTGGGTCGGGGTGCGCAACGCCATGGCGATGTCGTTGGTCACCTGATCACCGGCAATCGGGATCACTGCCGTATGGCGGATCGCACCTTCGGTGAAGATGGCGATGTCGGTGGTGCCGCCGCCGATGTCGACCAGGCACACGCCCAGCTCTTTTTCGTCGTCGGTCAGTACCGAGTAGGCCGAGGCCAGTTGCTCAAGAATGATGTCGTCGATTTCCAGGCCGCAGCGACGCACGCATTTTTCAATGTTCTGGGCGGCGTTGACGGCGCAGGTGACCACGTGAACCTTGGCTTCCAGACGCACGCCGGACATGCCCAGTGGCTCGCGCACGCCTTCCTGGTTATCGATCACGTAATCCTGCGGCAGGGTGTGCAGCACGCGCTGGTCGGCCGGGATCGCCACGGCCTGGGCGGCGTCGAGCACACGCTCAAGGTCAGCCGAGCTGACTTCGCGATCACGAATCGCGACGATGCCGTGGGAGTTCAGGCTGCGGATGTGATTGCCGGCCACGCCGACAAATGCCGAGTGAATGCGGCAGCCCGCCATCAGTTGGGCTTCTTCGATCGCGCGCTGAATCGATTGCACGGTGGACTCGATGTTCACCACCACGCCCTTCTTCAGGCCGCGGGACGGGTGCGTACCGATACCGACGATTTCCAGCGTGCCGTCGTCCGCGACCTCGCCTACCAGCGCCACCACCTTGGAGGTGCCGATATCCAGACCGACGATCATTTTGCCGCTTTGCACGTTTGCCATGGGTCCTGCCTCTTCTTAATTCTTTGCGACAGCGGGTTGGGCTGTCGTCGGCGCTACGGGTTCCCGCCAGCCAACAGCGAGGCCGTTGGCATAGCGCAGATCGATCCGCGCAATGTTCGTAATCTGCTCTTTCAGCGTCTTGTCATAGATGGCGATGAAGCGGCGCATCTTTTCCACCAGGTTGCCGCGTCCCAGCAGCAACTCGATGCCGGGGCCGGAACTGCCGGCACCGGTGGTCAAAAACCAGCTGCCGCGTTCACGCAATTCCAGGCGTGCAATCGAAAAGCCCAGCGGGCGCAGCATCTGGCTCAGCACCTGATACTGCTGCATCACTTGCTGCTGGGCCCGTTGTGGGCCGAACAGCTGTGGCAGGTGTTCGTAGTTCGCCAGTTCCTTGGGCGTGAACGCCTGGCCCTGGTTGTTCAGCAACGACTCGTCACCCCAACGCGCCACCGGCAGTTGCTCTTCGAGGCGAATCACCACCTGATCCGGCCACACCCGGCGCACTTCGGCGTGGGCAATCCAGGGCATCTGCTCAAGCTCGGTGCGCATGCCGGCAAGGTCGATGGTGAAGAAGCTCGACGCCACAAACGGTGCGATCCGCTGCTGCACCGCCTGCTGGCTGATGTAGCTGAGGTCGCCCTGCACCGCGATCTTGCTGATCGGCCGGTCGGCGTAGGGCAGCAGACGCTGTGCGCCTTCGTAAGTACCGAAGCCCAGCGCCACCAGCAGCACCGGCCAGAACAGACTTTTCAGAAAGCTGAAATTGGCTTTCGGCAGGCGCGCGGACATCGGCTCTTTCGCCACCATTCGGCTGGCACCCCGCGGCACCGGCTTGCGGCCGGGTGCGGGTGGCTGATGTCTGAGATGCGCGCCTTGCATGCCCTTAACCTCTCGACTCTTCAACGCTGGCCGCCAGAATGGCCAGGACCAGTTGCTGGAAATCCAGACCGGCGGCACGGGCCGCCATCGGCACCAGACTGTGGTCGGTCATGCCCGGTGCGGTGTTCACTTCGAGGAACCAGAACTGCCCGTCGGCGTCCTGCATCACGTCCGCCCGGCCCCAACCGGCGATACCCAGCGCCTCACAGGCCTTGGCCGTGAGTTCCATGAGTTCTTGTTCCTTGGCGGCATCCAGCCCGCACGGAATGCGGTACTGGGTATCGTTGGCGATGTACTTGGCGTCGTAGTCGTAGAATGTGTGCGGTGTACCCAGGGCAATAGGAGGCAACACCTGGTCACGCAGGGTGGCGATGGTGAACTCCGGACCTTGAATCCATTGCTCGACCAACACTTGCGAATCGTAGGTACTGGCCGCTTTCCATGCGTCGATCAACTCGGACGCAGAACTCACTTTGGCCATCCCGATACTTGAACCTTCATGGGCCGGTTTGACGATCAAAGGGAAGCCCAGTTCCGTCGCTGCCGAAATACAATCGGCTTCGCTGCACAGCACGGCGTGACGCGGCGTCGGGATCCCGAGGCTGTGCCAGACCTGCTTGGTGCGCAGTTTGTCCATCGCCAGGGCGGACGCCAGAATGCCGCTGCCGGTGTACGGAATGCCCGCGCACTCGAGCAGGCCCTGCATGCTGCCGTCTTCACCGCCACGACCGTGGAGAATGATGAATGCGCGGTCGATCTTTTCGCTGAGCAGACGCTGCAGGAAGTCCGCGCCAACGTCGATGCCGAACGCGTCCACGCCAGCGCTTTGCAGCGCCTCGAGCACGGCGTTACCGGATTTCAACGAAACCTCACGCTCGGCACTCAAGCCGCCGAAGAGCACGGCGACGCGGCCGAAGTCTTTCGGCGCGAGGGTGGAGAACAGTTTGGCGTAGGCAGCAGTCATTTCAACTTCCCCTCGACCGGCGCCGCCACGGCGCCGGCGAACAATTCACTTTTCAACAGCTTCGGCGCGAGACCGCCTATATCACCGGCGCCCTGGCACAACAGAATGTCGCCGGCGCGCAGCAGTGGCTTGACCAGCGGCGCCAGATCGACGCCACGCTCGATGTAGATCGGGTCGAGCTGACCGCGCTGGCGAATGCTGTTGCACAACTTGCGGCTGTCGGCGCCGGGGATCGGCTCTTCGCCGGCCGGATAGACTTCCATCAGCAGCAGCACGTTGGCGTCGGCCAGCACATTGACGAAATCGTCGTACAGATCGCGGGTGCGGCTGTAGCGGTGCGGCTGGTAGACCATCACCAGACGCCGCTCCGGCCAGCCACCGCGCACGGCTTTGATCACGGCTGCGACTTCGGTCGGGTGATGGCCATAGTCGTCAACGAGCATCACGTGGCCGCCGTCCACCGGCAGTTCGCCGTAGACCTGGAAGCGTCGACCGACACCCTGGAAACCCGACAGGCCCTGGACGATGGCTTCATCGCTGACGCCTTCGTCGGTGGCGATGCAGATGGTGGCCAGCGAGTTGAGCACGTTGTGGTTGCCGGGCATGTTCACCGACACTTCCAGCGGCTCGCGATCTGGACGCAACACGGTGAAGAAGGTCTGCATGCCTTGCTGGCGCACATTGATCGCACGCACGTCAGCGTCTTCACTGAAGCCGTAGGTCACGGTCGGACGTTTCACCAGTGGCAGGATTTCACGCACCACTGGATCGTCCAGGCACATCACCGCCAAACCGTAGAACGGCAGGTTGTGCAGGAACTCGACGAAGGTTTTCTTCAGTTTGTTGAAGTCACCGTCGTAGGTCGCCATGTGGTCGGCGTCGATGTTGGTGACCACGGCCACCAGCGGTTGCAGGTGCAGGAAGCTCGCATCGCTTTCGTCAGCTTCAGCGATCAGGTAGCGACTGGTGCCAAGCTGGGCATTGGTGCCCGCGGCATTCAGACGGCCACCGATAACGAACGTCGGGTCGAGGCCACCGGCGGCGAACACCGAAGCGATCAGGCTGGTGGTGGTGGTTTTGCCGTGGGTACCGGCGACGGCAATGCCGTGGCGGTAGCGCATCAGCTCGGCGAGCATTTCGGCACGCGGCACCACCGGAATACGGCGCTCGAGCGCAGTCGCCACTTCCGGGTTGGAGGTGTTTACAGCGCTCGACACCACCAGTACATCAGCGGCAGCAGCGTTCTCGGCCCGGTGGCCGATGAAAATCTGCGCACCGAAGGATTCCAGGCGCTCGGTGACCGGCGACGCTTTGAGGTCGGAACCGGAGACTTGATAGCCCAGGTTCAACAACACTTCGGCGATACCGCACATGCCCACGCCGCCGATGCCGACGAAGTGGATGCGACGGATGCGGCGCATTTCCGGTTGTGGCATGGCTTTCTGATTCTCAACCATGGGCCACCTCCAGACAGGTATCGACCACGCTACGGGTGGCATCGGGTTTGGCCAGTCGGCGGGCCGCTTGGGCCATTGCTTCGAGTCGTTGCGGTTGCATCAAGACCTCTGTCAGGCGCGCGGCAAGGTCCGCGGCACCAGTCGTTCTTTGCGGCATCAGGAAGGCAGCGCCTTCGCGGGCCAAATAATCGGCGTTGCGGGTCTGGTGATCGTCGATCGCGTGGGGCAAAGGCACCAGCATCGAGGGCAGACCGGCGGCCGCCAGCTCACTGATGGTCAGCGCGCCAGCGCGGCACACCACCAGGTCAGCCCAGCCATAGGCCTGGGCCATGTCTTTGATGAATGGCTGCACTTGCGCGTCCACGCCCGCGGCGCGGTAACGCTCGGCAGTCACTTCATCGTGATTTTTGCCGGCCTGATGAAACACGTCCGGGCGCAGGTCGGCAGCGACTTGGGCCAGGGCTTCAGGCAGCAATTTGTTCAACGGCTCTGCGCCCAGGCTTCCGCCCAGGATCAGCAAACGCGCTTTGCGCCCGGCCAGCGCCGGTCGCGGTGTATCGAGGAACAGCTCGCTGCGCACCGGATTACCGGTGGTACGGCGGCTGTCCGACAGAGTAAAGGTGTCGGGGAACGCTTCACACACCCGGGCGGCGAACGGCACCAGCAACCGATTGGCGGTGCCGGCAACGGCGTTCTGCTCGTGAACGATCACCGGCACACCGGCCAGTTTCGCGGCCAGACCGCCGGGGCCGGTCACATAACCACCAAAGCCCACCACGCATACCGGCTTCAAGCGGCGCATGATTGCCCGCGCCTGCCACACCGATTTGAGCAGCATCAATGGCGCCTTGAGCAGCGACAGCTTGCCCTTGCCGCGCAGACCGCTGGCGTTGATGCGGTGCAGTTCAAGACCCGCGGCTGGGACCAATTCGTTCTCGATCCCGCGTGGTGTGCCGAGCCAGTGCACGGTATAGCCGCGCGCCTGAAACTCGCGGGCACAGGCCAGCGCCGGGAACACGTGGCCGCCGGTACCGCCGGCCATGATCAATACGTTAGCGCCCATGAGTCGGCTCCTCGGCGAAGTCGCTTTCATGGAATTCCATCTCTTCGCTGCCCAGATGGGTTCGACTCTCCCACTCGATGCGCAGCAACAAGCCCAGACAGGCGCAGCAGATCACCAAGGAGCTGCCGCCATAGCTGAGGAACGGCAAGGTCAGGCCTTTGGTTGGCAGCAGGCCGACGTTCACGCCAATGTTGATCAGGAACTGACCAATCCACAGGAACGACAGACCGTAAGCCACGTAAGCGGCGAAAAACTGCTTGGCCTTCTCCGCCCACAGGCCGATGTACATGCCGCGAATACACACGAACACGAACAGCGCGACGGTGCACAGCGAACCCACGGCGCCAAGCTCCTCGGCCAATACCGAGAACACGAAGTCGGTGTGTGCTTCCGGCAGGTAGAACTGTTTCTGCACGCTGTTGCCCAGGCCAACGCCCAGCCACTCGCCGCGACCGAACGCGATCAAAGCCTGGGACAGCTGATAGCCGGCGCCGAACTGGTCGGCCCACGGGTCGGCAAAGTTGGTCAGACGCGCCATTCGGTAGGGCTGCATCTGAATCAACAGCACGACTGCGCCAACCGCCAGGACCACCATCAGCGAGAAACGGAACAGTCCGACCCCGCCAAGAAACAGCATCGCCGCCGCCGCGCCCATCATCACCACAGTGGCACCGAAGTCCGGTTCCATGAGCAACAGACCGGCCATCGGCAGCAGCACGATGAACGGCTTGAAGAAGCCCATCCAGCTCTCGCGCACTTCTTTCTGGCGGCGCACCAGATAACCGGCGAGGTAGATCACCACAAACACCTTGGCGATTTCCGAGGGCTGCACGTTGAAGAAGCTGAAGCCGATCCAGCGCATCGAACCGTTCACTTCGCGGCCGATGCCCGGGATGATCACCATCACCAGCAGACCGAAGGCGCCGAGCAGCATCAACCAGCCGAGGCGTTGCCACGTGGCGATCGGGATCATCATGGTGACGATGCACGCGCCCAGCCCCAGCACCACATAAATAAGGTGGCGAATCATGTAATACAGCGGACTGCCCGACTGCGCCGCCGCCACTTCGGTGGAGGCCGAAGCAATCATGATCAGGCCCAGACCGAGCAGCGCCAGACAACCGGCCAGCATCGGGAAGTCGAGGTCGATGCCACGCCCGGTGATCAGCGGCGACGGGTACGGCTTGATGATGTTTCTCAGGTTCATGCCAATTCCTCCACAGCGCGGACGAACTGGTGACCACGGTCTTCGTAATTCTTGAACATGTCGAAACTGGCGCAGGCCGGCGACAACAGCACCACATCACCCGGTTGGGCGGCGGCGCGGCATTGCGCGACGGCGTCGACCAGCGAGGACGCGCGAATCAGTGGCACGGCATCACCGATGGCCTCACCGATCTTGTCGCTGTCACGGCCCATCAGCACCACGGCGCGGCAGTGGGCCGCCACCGGATCGCGCAGATCCTTGAACTCGGCGCCCTTGCCATCACCGCCGGCGATCAGAATGACCTTGCCGTCGATGTCCGCGCCGAGGCCTTCGATGGCGGCCAGTGCGGCGCCAACGTTGGTGGCTTTGGAATCGTTGTAATACGCCACGCCGTCAAGATCGCGCACCCACTGGCAGCGATGTTCGAGACCGGCAAAGGTGCGCAGCGCCGAGAGCATGGCATCGAACGGCAGGCCGACAGCATGACCCAGCGCCAGCGCCGCGAGGGCGTTGGCCTGGTTGTGCGCACCGCGAATCTTCAGCTCGCGCACCGGCATCAGGTTCTGGAATTCAAAGGCCAGATACTTCTCGCCGTCTTCTTCGCGGATACCGAAGGCTTTGAAATCCGGTTTGGTCAGGCCGAAGGTCCAGCATGGCTGGCCCTCGCCCATCAGCGGCCGGGTCAACGCATCCTGACGGTTGACCACGAACTGCCTGGCGCCGCGGAAGATCCGGTGCTTGGCCAGGTGGTACGCCGGCAGACCGCTGTAGCGATCCATGTGGTCTTCGCTGATGTTCAGCACGGTGGCGACTTCGGCGTTGAGCTGGTCGGTGGTCTCCAGTTGAAAACTCGACAGCTCCATCACGTACAGCTCGATGTCATCGCTGAGCAGGTCCAGCGCCGGGGTGCCGAGGTTACCGCCGACGGCCACGCGCTTGCCGGCCGCAGCCGCCATCTCGCCAACCAGGGTGGTCACGGTGCTTTTCGCGTTGGAACCGCTGATGGCGACGATCGGCGCCCGCGCGTTACGCGCGAACAGTTCGATGTCGCCGGACAGTTTCACGCCACGGGCCGCGGCGGCTTGCAGGGCCGGGGTCGCCAGCGCCAGGCCGGGGCTCACGTAGAGCTCGTCGGCACGGCAGAGGAATTCGACGTCCAGCTCGCCACAACGCACTTCCACGTGCGGATAGTCACGCTTGAGCGTGGCCAGTTCCGGTGGATTTTCCCGCGTGTCGGCCACGGCAAACGACGTGCCCCGGTTCGCCAGGAAGCGAACCAGGGACATGCCGCTCTTGCCGAGGCCGACAACGATGCGGAAGTG
The DNA here is from genome assembly GCF_014268545.1 of Pseudomonas sp. SWRI81. Classification (NCBI taxonomy): domain Bacteria; kingdom Pseudomonadati; phylum Pseudomonadota; class Gammaproteobacteria; order Pseudomonadales; family Pseudomonadaceae; genus Pseudomonas; species Pseudomonas sp. SWRI81. The sequence continues at coordinate 55,353 of NZ_JABWQS010000010.1, read as the reverse complement.
GTCAGAAGCGATCAGAGACACTCGTTCTACCTCAGCTTCAGGGTGGCAAGGCCGACCAGGACGAGAATCACGGTGATGATCCAGAAACGGACAATCACACGCGGCTCGGGCCAGCCCTTGAGTTCAAAGTGGTGGTGAATCGGCGCCATGCGGAACACACGGCGACCGGTCAGTTTGAATGAGGCAACCTGAATGACCACGGACAGGGTTTCCATCACGAACACGCCGCCCATGATGAACAGGACGATTTCCTGACGGACGATCACCGCGATGGTGCCCAGTGCCGCGCCTAGTGCCAGGGCACCGACGTCGCCCATGAACACTTGCGCTGGGTAAGTGTTGAACCAGAGAAAGCCGAGGCCGGCACCGATCAGCGCGCCGCAGAACACGATCAGCTCGCCCGCGCCCGGCACGTAAGGAATCAACAGGTATTCGGCGAATTTCACGTTACCCGACAGGTAGCAGAAAATGCCCAGGCCACCGCCGACCATCACCGTCGGCATGATTGCCAGACCGTCGAGACCGTCAGTCAGGTTGACCGCGTTGCTCGAGCCGACGATCACAAAATAGGTCAGCACGATAAAACCGGCGCCCAGCGGGATGCTGTAGTCCTTGAGCATCGGCAGAATCAGCGTGGTTTCCACCGGCGTGGAAGCAGTCATATAAAGGAAGATTGCCGCGCCGAGGCCGAACACCGACTGCCAGAAATACTTCCAGCGGCTCGGCAAGCCGCGGGAGTTCTTCTCGATGACTTTGCGGTAATCGTCGACCCAGCCGATGGCGCCGAACAGCAGGGTCACCAACAGCACCACCCAGACGTAACGGTTGCTCAGGTCTGCCCAGAGCAGCGTGCTGACACCAATCGACGACAGAATCAGCGCGCCACCCATGGTCGGCGTGCCGGATTTGGACAGGTGCGATTGCGGGCCGTCATTGCGAACGGACTGGCCGATCTGACGATTCTGCAACGTGCGGATCATCCACGGGCCATAGCACAGCGACAAGACCAGCGCGGTCAGCACACCGAGGATCCCGCGCAGGGTCAGGTACTGAAAGACCGCGAAGCCTTTGTGGAACTGTTGCAGATACTCCGCTAGCAGCAGCAGCATTAATGTTTCTCCAGACTGGACCCGCACAGAGCCGCAACGATGTTTTCCATCGCTGCACTGCGCGAACCCTTGATCAAAATGGTGGTGTTTGTGTCCTGCTCGGCGTCGAGGGCCTGGATCAGTTCGGCTTGGCTGCCGAAGTGATGCGCCTGTTCACCGAATGCGTTTACGGCGTGAACCATGTTGGGTCCGACGGCATAAAGCGCGGAAACCTTGCCTCGGGCGTATTCGCCCACGTCGCGGTGCCCCTGCTCCGCCCAGTCGCCCAACTCGCCGATATCCCCGAGCACCAGGACGGTGCGGCCGGAAAAGCCGGCGAGTATATCAACGGCCGCGCACATCGAGGTGGGGTTTGCGTTGTAAGTGTCATCGATCACGCGCATGCCATTTTTCGCCAGCTGCGCGACGGTGCGGCCCTTGACCGGTTGCACAGCGCCCAGCCCGGTGGCGATGCCGAACAGCGACACGCCCAGGGCGTGGGCGGCAGCGGCGGCGGCCATGGCGTTGGCGACGTTATGGGTACCGAGCAGGTTCAGTTGCACACGCTCGCTGCCTTCAGGGGTGTGCAGATTGAACGCCGGGCAACCACGGGCGTCGGTGGCCAGATCGCTGGCATGGAAATTCGCCTCGGTGTTGCTCAGGGCAAAGGTCAGCACCTGGCGACCGGCTGCACGGGCCTTCCAGATAGCAAAAGCCTTGTCATCGAGGTTGAGCACGGCGATGCCATCGGCCGCCAGCCCTTCGATGATTTCGCCTTTGGCTTCGACGATTTTTTCCGGACCGCCAAACTCACCGACGTGGGCGGTGCCGGCATTGTTCAGGATCGCGACGTGCGGCTTGGTCAGCCCGACGGTGTAAGCGATCTCGCCCAGACGCGAGGCGCCCAGTTCGATCACGGCCGAGGTGTGCTCCGGCGCCAGTTCGATCAGGGTCAGCGGTACGCCGAGGTCGTTGTTCAGGTTGCCACGGGTCGCCAGCACCGGACCGCGCGTGCGCAGGATGCTCGCAAGCATTTCCTTGACCGTGGTCTTGCCGCTGGAACCGGTCACCGCCGCCACTGGCTGAGTAAACGCGGCACGGTTCAGCGCGCCGAGCTGGCCCAGCGCCTGACGGGTGTCCTTGACCAGCAATTGCGGCAGCGCGCTGTCGGCGACTTCGCGCTCGACCAGTGCGGCCACGGCGCCTTTCGCGGCGACGTCGTTCAAATAGTCATGCCCGTCGAAACGCGGGCCGGTCAGGGCAATGAACAGCTGGCCGGGCTGAATGGCGCGGCTGTCGATGCTCACGCCATTGAAACTGGCATCGTCGCCGATCAGGCGGGCGTCGAGTGCATTGGTCAGTTCGCTGAGTGTCAGGGCCTTAAGCATGGGCCACCTCCCACGCGGTCAGGGCGTGATCGGCCTCGACCAGATCGGAAAACGCATGGCGCACGCCGTTGATTTCCTGATAGTCCTCGTGACCTTTGCCGGCGAGGACAATGACGTCGTCAGCGGTCGCGCCGGCAATCAATTGCGCAATGGCCTGGCCGCGACCGGCCACGAAGGTGACTTTATCCACAGCGCTGAAACCGGCACGGATGTCGTCGAAAATCACTGCCGGGTCTTCAGTGCGCGGATTGTCATCGGTGACCAACACTTGATCGGCCAGACGCTCGACCACTTCGGCCATCAACGGACGCTTGCCGCGATCGCGATCGCCGCCGCAGCCGAACAGGCACAGCAGCTGGCCTTTGACGTGCGGGCGCAGTGCGGTCAGGACTTTTTCCAGCGCATCCGGCGTGTGGGCGTAATCGACCACCACCAGCGGTTGCGTGCCGCCGCCCAGACGCTGCATGCGTCCGGCCGGGCCTTCGAGCTTCGGCAGCACCTTGAGAATTTCGTCGAGGGCGTAATCCAGACCGAGCAAGGCACCGACCGCGGCCAGTACGTTGCTCAGGTTGAAACGCCCGAGCAATGTGCTGCGCAGGTGATGCTCACCCTGCGGCGTGACCAGCGTGGCGCGCACGCCGTGGTCGTCGAACTGTGCTTCGCGGCAATACAGATACGCACTGCTGTCGAGCAGGCTGTAGGTGATCAAACGCGACTCGCGTTTTTCCGCCGCCAATTGCCGGCCGAAGTCGTCGTCGAGGTTGACCACTCGGCACTTCAGGTCATTCCAGGCAAACAGCTTGGCCTTGGCCTCGGCGTACGCCTGCATGGTGCCGTGATAATCGAGATGATCGCGGGACAGATTGGTCATCACTGCCACGTCGAAGGCCAGCGCTGTCACCCGGCCCTGATCCAGACCGTGGGACGACACTTCCATGGCGACGGCTTTGGCACCGGCCTTTTTCAGGTCGCCCAGGGTCGCTTGCACGGCGATCGGATTCGGCGTGGTGTGCAGACCGCTTTCCAGCGCGCCATAGAAGCCGGAACCGAGTGTGCCGACGATCCCGCAATGCTGGCCGAGCAGATCCAGCGCCTGCGCGACCAGTTGGGTCACGCTGGTCTTGCCGTTGGTGCCGGTGACGCCGATCAGGTTCAGGTGATGGCTCGGCTCACCGTAAAAGCGCCCGGCAATGTCGGACAGCTGCGCCGCCAGGCCTTTGACCGGAATCAGTGGCACGTCGGTAATCGGCAGCACGGTGGCGCCTTCCACTTCATAAGCAACTGCCGCAGCACCGCGTTGCAAGGCATCGGCGATGTGCGCGCGGCCATCGAACTTGCCGCCGGGCACGGCGAGAAACAGGTCGCCGGCGCGCACGTTGCGGCTGTCCAGCGCCAGTTCACGGATCAACAGATCGTGGCCGGCGTGGGGGAATATCTTGTTCAGACTTAATGACATCAGCCGCGCCCTCCATTGGCTTTCAGCGGAACGACCGGGGTGGCATTGGCCTGCTGCGTGGTCGGCAGGTTGTCCGGGGTCACGTTCATCAGACGCAGGGTGCCGGACATCACACGGCTGAACACCGGCGCCGAGACCAGACCACCGAAGTAACCGGCCTTTGTCGGTTCATCGATCACGACAACAATGGCGTAACGCGGATCGCTCATCGGGCCGAAACCGGCGAACAGCGAGCGGTAGGAATTCTCGGCATAGCCCTTGGTGCCGACCGAGGTCTTGCGCGCCGTACCCGACTTGCCGCCGACGTGATACGCCGGCACCTGCGCACGGAACACGCCGCGCGGGGCTTCGATCACTTGCTGCAGCATGCCTTGCATGGTTTTCGCCACGGCTTCGGGCAGCACTTGCGTGGTCTGCGGCATCTTGTCGGTTTTGATCAGGGTCAGCGGCGCGAGGCGACCGTTGTTGGCCAGCGCCGAGAACGCATGCACCAGCTGGATCGCGGTCACGGAAATACCGTAGCCGTACGACAGCGTCGCGGTTTCAGCCTTGCGCCACTCGCGGTAGTTCGGCAGGTTGCCAACGCGCTCGCCCGGGAAGCCCAGACCGGTGTCCTGGCCGAGGCCGACTTTCTGCGCCAGACGGAAAATGGTTTCGCCGCCGATATCAAAGGCGACCTTACTCATGCCGACGTTACTGGAATTGATCAGAATGCCGGTCAGGTCGAGGACCGGGCCTTCGGATTTCGACACGTCCTTAATGGTGTATTTGCCGATCTGCAGCGAGCCCGGATACACCTCGACGGTGTCGGTCGGCTTCCAGCGGCCGGTTTCGATCGCGGCGCTCATGGAGATGGCTTTCATGGTCGAACCCGGTTCGAACACGTCGATCATCGCGCGGTTACGCATCATCGCCGGTTGCAGGTTGCGACGGTTGTTCGGGTTGTAGGTCGGCTGGTTAACCATGGCGAGGATCTCGCCAGTCTTCACGTCCATGATCACCAGGCTGCCGGCCTTGGCGCCGTTCTCGATGATCGCGTTGCGCAGTTCGCGGTTGGCCAGGTATTGCAGACGCAGGTCAATCGACAACGCCAAGGGCTTGCCGGCCTTGGCGTTTTTGGTGACCTGGACATCCTTGATCAGCCGGCCACGGCGATCCTTGATGACTTGTCGTTTGCCCGGCACCCCGGCCAGCCATTCGTCATAGGCCAGTTCGACGCCTTCACGACCGTGATCGTCGATGTCGGTAAAACCGACCATGTGCGCGGTGACTTCACCGGCCGGATAGAACCGGCGAAATTCTTCGATGCCATAGACGCCCGGCACTTTCAGGTCGAGCACGGACTGGCCCTGCTCGGGGGTCAGCCCGCGCACCAGGTAAATGAATTCTTTGTTGGCCTGGGCTTCGAGGCGTTCGCTCAGGGCCTTCGGGTCCTGGCCCAGCGCAGCAGCGAGTGCCGGCCACTTCTCTTTGGCCGATTGCATTTCCTTGGCGTTGGCCCACAGCGTGGTCACCGGCGTACTCACGGCCAGCGGCTCACCGTTACGGTCGGTGATCAGGCCACGGTGCGCCGGAATCGGGATGTGGCGAAGGCTGCGCGCGTCACCCTGTCCCTTGAGGAAGTCACGGTCAACCACTTGCAGGTCGATGATGCGCCAGCAGATCGCCGCGACCATCAAGCCAAGCAGTGCGACCATCAGGCGGAAGCGCCAAGGGAACAGTGCGCCTTCGAGTTTCATCATGGCGCCACCATTTTCACGTCAGCCGCGCCAGGGATGTGCATCTTCAATTGTTCGGTGGCGAGCACTTCGATGCGACTGTGCGCGGTCCAGGTGCTTTGCTCGAGAATCAGCCGGCCCCACTCGGCCTGCGCCTTGTCGCGCACGCTGAGTTCGTTATAAAGCGTGTTGAGCAACTGCCGGTTCCAGTGCGCGCTGTAAGACACGGCGATCGCCGATACGAGCACGCCGACAAACAGCAGCAGCATCAGAAAGCTGCCGCCGGGCAGTGGCTTGGCGAAAAGCTTGCTCACCGCAACTTCTCCGCGACGCGCATGACGGCGCTACGGGAACGTGGGTTGGCCTTGAGTTCGGCGTCGGAGGCCGTCTGCGCTTTGCCATGGATTTTGATTTTCGGTTCGAACGCGACGTGGCGAACCGGCAGGTTGCGCGGCAGGTTGTCGGCTTCGCCTTTCACCAGCTTGCGCATGAACAGTTTGACGATGCGGTCTTCCAGCGAATGGAAGCTGATCACCACCAGACGACCGCCCACTTCCAGAGCCTCGAGCGCGGCTTCGAGGCCGGCCTCCAGATCGCCCAGTTCGTTGTTGACGTGAATGCGCAAACCCTGGAATGCGCGGGTGGCCGGGTTCTTGCCCTTTTCCCACGCCGGGTTGGCGACTTTCAACACTTCGGCCAGATCGGCAGTGCGCTCGAACGGCTTGATATCACGACGCTCGGCGACGGCACGGGCCATACGCCCGGAGAAACGCTCTTCGCCGTACTCCTTGAACACCCGGGCGATTTCTTCAGCCGGCGCGGTGTTGACGAATTCGGCAGCGCTGATGCCACGGGACGGATCCATGCGCATGTCCAGCGGACCGTCGTTGAGGAAACTGAAACCGCGCTCGGCATCGTCGAGCTGCGGCGACGACACGCCCAGGTCGAGCAGAATGCCGCTGACCTTGCCGGTCAGGCCTTGCTCGGCAACCACCGAACCCAGCTCGGCAAAGCTGCGCTGCACAACGACAAAGCGGCCGTCTTCGGCCGCTAGCGTTTGCCCGGTGGCAATCGCTTGTGGATCCTTGTCGAATCCGATGAGTCGACCGTCCGGCCCGAGCTGGCTGAGGATCAACCGGCTGTGCCCGCCGCGCCCGAACGTGCCGTCCAGATAGCAGCCATCAGGACGTACGGCGAGAGCCTCGACGGCTTCGTCAAGCAGTACGGTGATGTGGTTAAAGCCGCTATCAATAGTCACAGGATCAAATCACGCAGTTCATCAGGCATCGCGCCCGGTTGTTGAATAGCAGCAAGGTCAGCGGCAGACACCGCGTTCCATGCATCCTCGTCCCACAATTGGAACTTGTTCAGTTGGCCCACCAGCATCGCGCGCTTATCCAGCTTGGCGTAGTCGCGCAGACGCGGCGGAACCAGGAAACGACCGCTGCCATCGAGCTCGAGGTCGACGGCATTACCAATCAGCAAACGTTGCAGGCGACGGTTCTCTTCGCGTAGCGAAGGGAGCGCGCGCAACTTGGTTTCAATAATTTCCCACTCGTCGAGCGGATAGACACACAGACACGGATCAACGGCATCAATGGTCACGATCAATTGGCCAGAACTGCGCGAATCGAGCTCGTCACGGTACCGGCTCGGCATGGCGAGACGGCCCTTTGCATCGAGACTGATAGCGTTAGCTCCGCGAAACACGTCTGCGTTTCTCCAATTTTTATCGTTTTGAGCTCAAAAAACCCACTTCATGCCACTTTCCGCCACTTGCGCACACTATAGGAATGCGCCCACCACACCGTCAAGGCGCGGATTAAAGGAAAACCCTTACAGAACGGAGATTTAGGAGCTTAAAAGGAGGTGCAACGGGATACTGGCGGAGACTTTTGACCCATAACTTGAGGCTGCACTGAAAGCTGCGCTCGAAAGTTAAAGTAATTTGTTAAGAGTAAGATTTTTTCGGTATTACAAAAGCGCTTCTGCTGTTGATTGAAGCAGGTGGGAAATGGCTATTACTGCGTTTGCCGCTGCCGAACTTCAGAGCAGGCCTGCCGATATTACACAGCCCTGTGGTCTTTGCTTCATGCAGGGAAAGAAAAAGGTGGAGAGTCGATCTGTAAGCCGGGTTCTGTCTTGAACAGTCATTCGTCTACGATGGCCATCACTGGACATCTTTAGCAACCTACCCGGTCCCAGCGCGGGCCACGCCTTGGGACCCTATTTGGTCTTGCTCCAAGTGGGGTTTACCTAGCCACGAACTGTTGCCAGTCGTGCGGTGCGCTCTTACCGCACCTTTTCACCCTTACCGGCGCTTGCGCGCTTAGGCGGTTATTTTCTGTGGCACTTTCCGTAGGCTCACGCCTCCCAGGCATTACCTGGCACTTCGCCCTATGGAGCCCGGACTTTCCTCCCCCCCCTAATTTTCATAGAGGGCAGCGACTGTCCGATCGACTCTCCGCCGCGAAGGTTAACGGCAGCGCGCCTGAAGAACAAGCGCTAATAGCCGCAAAACCTGTCTGCGCGACGGGTTACTCGCCCTTCTGTTTATCCAGCGCCACCTGGTACAGCACGTTTTTGCGCTCACCGGTGATCTGCGCGGCCAACGCGGCGGCGCGCTTGAGTGGCATTTCTTCAAGCAACAGGTCAAGGATGCGCATCGCCTCGCTGCTGACCGCCTCTTCAGACTCCGGGGCGGTCCAGCCAGCCACCAGCACCACGCATTCGCCGCGCTGCTGATTGCTGTCGGATTCGACAAATTCACGCAACTGCGACAGCGGCAGGCCTTTAAGCGTTTCGAAGGTTTTGGTGATCTCTCGGGCCAGCAACGCGTGGCGCTCGCCACCGAACACTGCTTCCATGTCCTGCAAACATTCGAGAATGCGGTGCGGGGCCTCATAAAAAATCAGCGTGCGCGGCTCTTCTTTTACTGCCTCCAGCCGAGCCTTGCGCCCGACCGACTTGGCCGGCAGAAAACCTTCAAAGATGAAACGGTCCGACGGCAGCCCCGCCGCCGACAGTGCAGCGATCAGGGCACAGGCGCCCGGCACCGGCACCACATTGATTCCGGCAGCACGGGCCTGACGCACCAGGTGATAACCCGGATCGGAAATCAGCGGCGTACCGGCATCGGAAATCAGCGCGACGTTATCGCCCGCCAGCAAACGGGTGATAAAACGGCTACCTTCATCTCGTTCATTATGTTCGTGGCAAGCCGCCAGCGGCGTGGAAATCCCGAAATGCTGCATCAGCCGCGCCGAGTGACGCGTGTCCTCGGCCGCAATCAGCGCCACCTCACGAAGGATTTTCAGGGCCCGGGCGCTGATGTCGTCCAGGTTGCCGATGGGCGTCGCCACCACATAAAGCGAGCCAGCAGCGGAATTCAGGGAACCTGGAGCAGTCAAAGCGCACACCTCGTGATCGGTAAAAGCGGCCATTGTAGCGCGTCACGCAGCTTGCGATGCGCTTCACCCGCCCCGGGTTTTTCATGCCGTTGTGCGGCGCGACACCCTTTGCGCCAGCTAAATTGATCGATTCACGCCAGTAACATCGCGCCCCGGCCAGTGCTTGGGTACAATTCCACGCTAATTTGATCGAGTATCAGGAACACTTACATGATCGCTTGCCTGCGGCTGTTCACTGCCCTCTGCCTCGCTGCCTTGTTGGCGGCGTGTGCCAGCTCCCCTTCCTCCAGCCTTGGCGAACTTCCACGGACCCCGGACGCCAGCATCGAGCAGCTGCTCGAACAGGCTGGCCAGGCGAAAACCCCGGAAAAAGCCGCCCTGTTGCGCCTGAGCGCGGCAGACCTGGCTTATCGCCAGGGCAACGCCGGGCAGTCCGCGCAAATCCTGCAACAAGTGCCGATGGAGCAACTCAAGCCCGGCCAGCAGATTTTCGCCAACACACTGTCCGCCGAACTGGCGATGACGCGCAACCAGCCGAAAGCCGCGCTGACCGCCCTGAGCCATCCAAGCCTGCAACAATTGGGCGAGATGCCTGAAGAGCAGCAAGTGCGCACCGGCACCGTTCGTGCCCGCGCCTTGGAAGCCGATGGCCAGACCCTGGCCGCCGCACGCGAGCGAGTGTTCATCGCGCCAATGCTCGAAGGCGAAGCCGCAGGCAAGAACCACGAAGCGATCTGGACCCTGATCGCCTCACTGCCGACCGATCAACTGCAACCGAACGCGACCGATGACCTCGGTGGCTGGATGGCGCTGGCGCAAGCGGTGAAAACTGCCGGCACGCTGGAACAGCAGCAAGCCGCAATCGACACCTGGCGCGCGCAGAATCCAAAGCATCCGGCCGCAATCACTCTGCCGCTGCCGCTGACCAAACTCAAGGAACTGGCCAGCCAGCCGCTGAGCAAAATCGCCCTGCTGCTGCCACAGGACGGCCAACTGGCCGCTGTCGGCAAAGCGCTGCGCGAAGGTTTCATGGCCGCGCACTATCAGGCGCAACAGGCCGGACAAAAGCCGCCTGCCATCGAGTTCTATGACAGCTCGAAACTGACTTCGATGGATGAGTTCTACCGCAAGGCCCAGGCTGACGGTGTGCAACTGGTGGTCGGTCCGCTGGAAAAACCTTTGGTCAAACAACTGAGCACCCGACCGCAACTGCCGATCACCACCCTTGCGCTGAACTACAGCGAAGGCGATCAGGGCCCTGCGCAACTGTTCCAGTTCGGTCTTGCCGCGGAGGACGAAGCCCGCGAAGTCTCGCGTCGCGCCCGCGCCGACGGCCTGCACCGCGCCGCGATCATGGTGCCGAAAGGCGAATGGGGCGACCGCGTATTGCGTGCGTTCAGCCAGGACTGGCAAGCCAATGGTGGCAGCATCGTTGCCACCGAACGTGTCGATCAGCCAGTGCAACTGGCCCAGCAGATCGCCGACATGTTCCAGCTGCGCCAGAGCGAAGCCCGCGCCAAGAGCCTGCAGAATGCCGCCGGCACCAACGTTGCCGCGCAGCCTTCGCGTCGCCAGGACATCGAGTTCATCTTCCTCGCCGCGACGCCGCAACAGGCCCAGCAGATCAAGCCAACCCTGAACTTCCAGTACGCCGGTGACGTTCCGGTCTATGCGACCTCCCATGTGTACAGCGCCAGTGGCGACGTCAACCAGTACAACGACATGGCCGGCATTCGCTTCTGCGAAACCCCATGGTTGCTTGAATCCAGCGACCCGCTGCGCCAGCAAGTCGTCGCGCAATGGCCACAGGCTGCCGGCAGTCTCGGCCGCCTGTATGCGATGGGCGCCGATGCGTATCGCCTGGCACCGCGCCTGGGCCAGCTCAAAGCCCTGCCGGACAGCCGCATCGAAGGTCAGTCGGGCAGCCTCGGCATGACCCAGACCCAGCGTGTTGTGCGTCAGTTGCCTTGGGCGCAGTTCGTCAGCGGTCAGGTTCAACGCCTGCCGGACACCCCACGCTGATGCCCGACAGGTCACGCTCGCAAAGCGGCAAGGATGCCGAGCGCCAGGCGCTCGAGCATCTGCAACAACACGGTCTGCGCCTGCTGGCGCAGAACTGGTTATGCAAACGCGGCGAGCTTGATCTGGTCATGCTTGATGGCGATACAGTAGTATTCGTTGAAGTTCGTTACAGAAAAGACACCCAATGGGGTGGCGCGCTCGCTAGCATCGATGGGCGCAAGCAGCAGAAGCTGATTCTCGCTGCGCAGTATTTTCTTCAGCGCGAATCGCGTTGGGCCAACGCCCCCTGCCGCTTCGACGTGGTGGCCATCGACAGCCATCCGGATCAGTTGAACTGGCTGCAGAATGCTTTCGACAGTTGATCGTCTGCGCTGCGTCCCGGACAATCCCACCGATAAATTTTGCTCTTTGCTTTGCGGGCTGCACATTCATGTGCCGGACAGCCGCGCTACTTAAGGTCACACAGATGGACATGCAATCCCGAATTCGCCAGCTTTTCCAGGCCAGTATCGACACCAAGCAACAGGCGATGGACGTACTTGCACCGCACATCGAGCAAGCCAGCCAGATCATGGTCAACGCCCTGCTCAACGAAGGCAAAATGCTTTCGTGCGGCAACGGTGGCTCCGCCGGCGACGCCCAGCACTTTTCTTCGGAGCTGCTGAACCGCTTCGAACGCGAGCGCCCGAGCCTGCCGGCGATTGCCCTGACCACCGACACCTCGACGATCACCTCGATCGCCAACGACTACAGCTACAACGAAGTGTTCTCCAAACAGATTCGCGCACTGGGTCAGCCGGGCGATGTCCTGCTGGCGATTTCGACCAGCGGCAACTCGGCGAACATTATTCAAGCGATCCAGGCCGCACATGATCGCGAAATGATTGTCGTAGCTTTGACCGGACGCGATGGCGGCGGCATGGCGTCGCTGCTGTTGCCCGAGGACGTCGAGATTCGCGTACCGGCCAATGTCACTGCACGTATTCAAGAAGTCCACTTGCTGGCGATCCATTGCCTCTGCGATCTGATCGACAGCCAACTGTTCGGGAGTGAAGAATGACCCCTAATCGCCTTGGCCTTCTGGCCTTGACCCTGTGCCTCGGCATCAGCGGCTGCACCTCGGTGGTGAACGCCAGCCGTGAAGCGCCGATCGAAGACGACCGCGGCACGCGCACCTTCGGTAGCAAGATCGACGATTCGTTGATCGAAACCAAAGTCGGTGTGAACGTGGCGAAGGCCGATCCGGCCCTGGATAACGATTCGCACATTGTCGTCACCAGCTTCAACGGCGTCGTGCTGCTGGCCGGTCAGACCCCGCGCGAAGACCTCAAGGCCAAGGCGGAACAGGCTGCCGCCAACGTCCAGCGCGTGAAGAAGGTGCACAATGAGCTGCAAGTGCTGCAACCATCCTCCTTGCTGGCCCGCCAGAACGACGCGTGGCTGACCACCAAGATCAAGACGCAGATGCTCACCGACGCCAGCATTCCTGGCTCGCGCATCAAAGTCATTACCGAAAACGGCATCGTCTACCTGCTGGGCCTGCTGACCAAACAGGAAGCCGCCCAGGCGACCAATCTGGTTCAGGGCGTTTCCGGCGTGCAGAAAATCGTGAAGCTGTTCGAGTACATCGACTGACCTGATTACGCAGGAGCTGTGCACTCGTCAGCTCCTACGTAATAAAAAAGGCGATCCATTCGGATCGCCTTTTTTATTACTTCACAACCTTCAAGCTTGGCCGGCCGCTTGGCCGCGGTGGCTCTCTGTCGGGTGGCGGCAGATCGTCCGGGTCGATCTCTTCCTCGTCGTCCAGCGGCGACTCGAGATCAAACACCATACCCTGACCATTCTCCCGGGCGTAGATACCCAGGATCGCACTGATCGGCACGTACAGGCTGTGCGGGACACCACCGAAGCGACCTTCAAAGGTCACCACGTCGTTGTCCATGTGCAGATGACGCACGGCACTGGGCGAGATGTTCAGGACAATCTGCCCGTCGCTGGCGAAACCCTGCGGCACCTGCACTGCCGGGTACTCGGCATTGACCAGCATGTGCGGGGTGCAATCGTTATCCACAATCCACTCGTAGAGCGCGCGGACCAGATAAGGTCGACTGGAGTTCATAGCGGCTCCTTAAGCCTTAGCGCATATCGCGTTCGACACCAGACAGACTCGCCTGGAATGCCTCACGCGCAAACTGGCGCTCCATATAATCAAGCAGCGGCTTGGCCGGCCGCGGCAGTTCAATACCCATAATCGGCAAACGCCAGAGTATGGGTAATAGGCAGCAATCCACCAGACTTTGTTCCTCACTGAGGAAGAACGGTTTGTCGGCAAACAGCGGCGAAACGCCCGTCAGGCTTTCGCGCAATTCCTTGCGTGCCACGACCCGCGCGGCCTCTTTGCTTTTAGGATCCAGAATCAGATCCACCAGCCCGCACCAGTCACGCTGAATCCTGTGAATCAGCAGACGGCTATTGGCCCGCGCCACCGGATAAACCGGCAGCAGCGGCGGGTGCGGGTAACGCTCATCCAGATATTCCATCACCACGGTCGACTCCCACAACGCCAGGTCACGATCGACCAGCGTGGGCAGACTGCCGTAAGGGTTCACTTCAATCAGTTTAGGCGGCTGACGACCAGCTTCCACATAAATGATCTCTGCGCTGACACCCTTCTCTGCAAGCACGATGCGCACTCGGTGGGAATAGTGGTCGGCGGGGTCGGAGTAACAGGCCAACCGATTGGTCACGCCCATGGCGATCCTCCTCGCTTGTTGAAATTGTCGGAACCGGAAAAACGCGCGCGCCCAGAGGGCACCTCCCACAGGGTCTGACTGAGCAGACCCTGCTTTAGCGGAGGCGCCCTTGGGCGCGCGCGATTAACAGCAATGCTTGAAGCGTATCAGTGCACGTCTTTCCAGTATTCACGCTTGAGCAGGTAGGCGAACACAAAGAAGAACGCCAGGTACAGCAAGACATAAGTACCGATGCGCTGATGTTGCAGCTTAACCGGGTTAGCCGAGTAAGCCAGGAAGGTTACCAGATTCTTGACCTTCTCATCGAACTGCTCTTCGTTCAGAGCACCGGATTTCGGCACGATGGTCAACTGATCGCACGCTTCATGGGTCAGCGGCGTGCCGGTCAGCGGATCATATTGCTTCTTGCCGTCCTCAACGATCTGCACCTGTTTGCAACCGATGACCTGACGACCCTGCAGGCCGACCAGCACGTTAGGCATGCCGACGTTCGGGAAGACCTTGTTGTTCACGCCCCATGGACGTGCCGGGTCTTCGTAGAACGACTTCAGGTAACCGTACAACCAGTCGGTGCCACGCACGCGAGCCACCAGAGTCAGGTCCGGTGGCGCCGCACCGAACCAGGTCTTGGCGTCGTTCGGCTGCATGCCGATATTCATGTGATCGCCGATCTTGGCACCGGTGAATACCAGCTTCTCCAGCATCAACTCGTGCGGGATGCCGAGGTCATCGGCGACGCGCTCGTAACGCTGGAACTTGGCGCTGTGGCACCCCATGCAATAGTTGGCAAAGGTCCGCGCACCATCCTGCAGGGCGGCTTTGTCGGAGACGTCGATGTCGACACTTTCCAGTTCCGGACCGTGGCCCCCGGCAGCAAAAGTGAGGGAAGGCAGCGCAGCAAAAATCAGAGCAAAAAATAACTTTTTCATCAGCCAGTCACCCTTTCCGGAACCGGTTTGGTCTTCTCGAGCCGGGTGTAGAACGGCATCAGAATGAAGTAGGCGAAGTACAGGAAGGTGCAGACCTGCGACAACAACGTGCGGCCCGGTGTCGGGGCGAGCACGCCCAGAACGCCGAGGATCACGAACGAAATGCAAAACACCACCAGCCAGATTTTGCTTAGCCAGCCTTTGTAGCGCATCGACTTGACCGGACTGCGATCCAGCCAAGGCAGCACAAACAGCACGGCAATCGCCGCGCCCATGGCGATAACGCCAAGGAGCTTATCCGGCACCGCGCGCAGGATTGCGTAGAACGGTGTGAAGTACCAGACCGGGGCGATATGCTCAGGCGTCTTGAACGGGTTAGCCGGCTCAAAGTTGGGTTTTTCGAGGAAATAGCCACCCATTTCCGGGAAGAAGAACACAATGAAGCAGAAGATGAACAGGAACACTACGACGCCGACAATGTCTTTCACCGTGTAGTACGGGTGGAAGGCGATGCCGTCCAGCGGGATGCCGTTTTCGTCCTTGTGCTTCTTGATGTCGACGCCGTCAGGGTTGTTCGAACCCACTTCGTGCAGCGCCAGAATGTGCAACACCACCAGTCCGAGAATCACGATCGGCAGCGCCACGACGTGCAAGGCAAAGAAGCGGTTCAGGGTGATTCCGGAGATCAGGTAGTCACCACGAATCCACTGGGTCAGGTCATCGCCGATCAGCGGAATCGCGCCGAACAGCGAGATGATCACCTGCGCGCCCCAGTAGGACATTTGCCCCCACGGCAGCAGGTAACCCATGAACGCTTCGGCCATCAGCGCCAGATAAATCAGCATGCCGAACACCCAAACCAACTCGCGCGGCTTCTGGTACGAACCGTAAAGCAGGCCACGGAACATATGCAGATAGACCACGATGAAGAACGCCGAGGCGCCGGTCGAGTGCAGCAGCCGCAGGATCGAGCCGTATTCGACGTCACGCATGATGTATTCGACGGAGGCGAACGCTTCTTCTGCCGACGGCGTGTAGCTCATCGTCAACCAGACACCGGTGACGATCTGGTTGACCAGCACCAGCAGCGCCAGGGAGCCAAAGAAGTAGAAGAAGTTGAAGTTTTTTGGCGCGTAATATTTGCTGAGATGGTCTTCCCACATTTTGGTCGCGGGAAAGCGCGCATCAACCCAATCCATGAACTTGCTCATCACGCTTTCTCCGTATCGACGCCGATGACAATCAGGTCATCGGTCTCATAGGAATGCGGGGGAACTGGCAGGTTCAAAGGCGCAGGTTGCGACTTGTAGACGCGGCCAGCCAGATCGTAATGGGAACCGTGGCACGGGCAGAAATACCCGCCTACCCAGTCTTTGCCCAGATCCGCAGGTGCCACTTCGGGACGGAAAGTCGGTGAGCAACCCAGGTGCGTACAGATCCCGATCAGCAGCAGAATTTCCGGCTTGATCGAGCGCACTTCAGGGTCGACATAGGTGGGTTGCGTGGAGTTTTTGGAAGTCGGATCGGAGAGCTGGCCTTCGATCTTCTTGAGATTCCCCAGGATTTCCTCGGTACGGCGGACAATGAATACCGGCTGGCCGCGCCATTCAGCAATCATCTGCTGTCCTGGCTCGATTTTGCTGACATTCACTTTCACCGGTGCACCGGCGGCTTTCGCCTTGGCACTGGGAAACCATGACCCCACGAACGGGACCGCAGCCCCCACCGCTCCTGCAGCACCCACCACGGATGTGGCTGCTACCAAGAAGCGACGCCGGCCTGCATTCACGCCGTCATTGCTCATTCAGTCCTCTCCCATCAGCTTTTTGGCCTGTTAAATCAGGCGTCTACTAAATAAATCAAATGTTACTTATAAAAATTTTGCCCGAATGGTAATGAAAACCCCCAATTCTGACAAGGTTAATTACCCGGGGCTAACCCCCTCAAGCCTTGGAGTATAGGGGGTCTACGGATGTGGCAAGTTGTCACAACGCAATTCTTTGATAAATCGCAGGCATAAAAAAACGCCCGCTTCCGTGAGGAATCGGGCGTTCTTTTTTGAACGTGGAAGCGGAATTAACGCTTCGAGTACTGCGGACGCTTACGCGCTTTACGCAGACCCACTTTCTTACGTTCAACTTCACGGGCGTCGCGGGTAACGAAGCCAGCTTTGCGCAGAGCGCTACGCAGGGTTTCGTCGTAGTCCATCAGAGCGCGAGTGATGCCGTGGCGGATTGCGCCAGCCTGACCACTTACACCACCGCCGATCACGGTGACGTAGATGTCGAATTTCTCGACAGTCTCGGTCAGCTCCAGCGGCTGACGAACTACCATGCGGGCAGTTTCGCGGCCGAAGAAGTTATCCAGCGAACGGTTGTTGATGGAGATGTTACCAGTACCCGGACGCAGGAAAACGCGTGCGGTTGCGGTCTTGCGACGGCCAGTGCCGTAATTTTGAGTCGCCGACATAATGTACTATTCCGTTAAAACTTCAGTTCTTGGGGCTGCTGAGCAGTATGAGGGTGTGCAGCGCCCGCATAGACTTTCAGCTTACGGTACATGTCGCGACCCAGCGGGTTTTTAGGCAGCATGCCTTTAACCGCGGTCTCGATCACGCGCTCAGGGGCTTTGGCGATCAGTTTTTCAAAGTTGATCGACTTGATGCCGCCCGGGAAACCGGAGTGGGAGTAGTACATTTTGTCAGTGGTTTTAGCGCCGGTAACACGGATCTGCTCGGCGTTGATGACGACGATGTAGTCGCCGGTGTCAACGTGAGGAGTGTACTCAGGCTTGTGCTTGCCACGCAGACGGCTCGCGATTTCGGTGGCCAGACGACCCAGGGTCTGACCAGCAGCGTCGACGACAAACCAGTCGCGCTTTACTGTTTCCGGTTTAGCAGTAAAAGTTTTCATTCTTTATAGCCTCAGGGGCCGCCTGTAAATTAGACGGCGGATCTTACTGAATAGTGCGTACTTTGACAAGTCAAAGGCAGCCGGATACAGACGCTTTCGGGGGCTCGGGTCGGCGCGTCCGTTCAACGGCAAGATTCTTCGGCGGCGGCGCATCACTTCCACTGCAGAAAGAGGTCGGCAATTATGCAGATTGCGAAAAATTTTTCAACCTGCTTTTATGATTGTTTTGCCCAAGGAGCACCCGATGGACTATCGCCAGCTAGGCCGTACCGACCTGAACGTGAGTGCAATCTGCCTCGGCACCATGACCTGGGGCGAGCAAAACACTGAAGCTGAAGCCTTCGCCCAGATCGAACGGGCCAAAGAGGCCGGGATCAATTTCCTCGACACCGCCGAGATGTACCCGGTGCCGCCGAAAGCCGAAACCTACGCCACCACCGAGCGTTACATCGGCAATTACTTCAAAAGCCGCGGCGACCGTGCCGACTGGATTCTCGCCAGCAAGATCGCCGGTCCCGGCAACACCATCGATTACATCCGCGACAAGAACCTGCGCCACAACCGCCAGCACATCACCGAAGCGCTGGACGCCAGCCTCAAGCGCCTGCAGACCGATTACATCGACCTGTACCAGTTGCACTGGCCGGAGCGCAGCACCAACTTTTTCGGACAGCTGGGCTACAAGCACAAGGTCGAAGCCAACCTCACCCCGCTCGAAGACACCCTCGAAGCCCTCGATGAACAAGTGAAGGCCGGCAAGATCCGCCATATCGGTCTGTCCAACGAGACGCCGTGGGGCACCATGCGTTTTCTCGCCCTGGCTGAAGCCCGTGGCTGGCCCCGGGCGGTGTCGATCCAGAACCCGTACAACCTGCTCAACCGCAGCTTTGAAATCGGACTGGCGGAAATCGCCATCCGTGAACAATGCGGCCTGCTCGCCTATTCACCACTGGCGTTCGGCTTCCTGTCGGGCAAGTACGAAGGCGGAGCCCGCCCACCGAAAGGCCGCCTGAGCCTCTACAGCCGCTTCAGCCGCTATTTCAACGCGCAATCGGAAGCGGCATGCAGCCGTTATGTCGCGCTGGCCCGTGAACACGGCCTGGATCCGGCGCAAATGGCTCTGGCGTTTGTTACGCAGCAACCGTTCGTGACCAGCAACATCATTGGCGCGACAACGCTGGAACAGCTGGACAGCAACATTGCCAGTTTTGACCTGAAGCTTTCCGATGAAGTGCTGGCCGGGATCGAGGCGATTCACAAGGATCATCCGAATCCTGCCCCCTGATTGATCCATAAAACCGATCGCGAGCAGGCTCACTCCTACATTTGGAATGCGCTCCCCTGTAGGAGTGAGCCTGCTCGCGAAGAGGCCAGTCAGATCACCTCAACAGCGGAACGCGGAGCGTCCCCGGCGGCATTCCTGTGCTGCGCGTGGGAACGATCATCAAAGCGACCGCGCAATAATCTCCTTCATGATTTCATTGGTGCCGGCATAAATTCGCTGCACCCGTGCGTCCGCCCACGCCCGGGCCACCGGGTATTCCCACATGAAGCCGTAGCCGCCATGCAGTTGCACGCATTCGTCGAGCACCTTGCATTGCAAGTCTGTACCCCAATATTTGGCCATCGCCGCCGTCGGCACGTCGAGTTTGCCTTGCAGATGCAGTTCCAGGCAGCGGTCGACGAAGACCCGGCCGATCTGAATCTCTGTAGCCATCTCGGCCAATTTGAATCGGGTGTTCTGAAAGTCGGCAATCGCCTTGCCGAACGCCTTGCGATCACGGGTGTAATCCAGCGTCCATTGCAACGCCGCTTCCGCCGAGGCCAACCCGCCGATGGCCACCGTCAGGCGCTCTTGCGGTAATTCCTGCATCAGGTAGGCAAACCCGGCTCCCGCCTGCCCCAACAGGTTTTCCTTCGGCACGCGCACGTCCTGAAAGAATAATTCCGACGTGTCCTGCGCCTTCATTCCGACTTTCTCCAGGCGTTTGCCCTTCTCGAAGCCGGGCGTATTCGCCTCCACCAGAAACAGGCTGGTGCCCTTGGCGCCGGCCTTCGGGTCGGTCTTGGCCACCACGATCACCAAGTCGGCGAGAAAGCCGTTGGTGATAAAAGTTTTCGAACCGTTGATCACGTACTCGTCACCGTCCAGCACCGCCGTGGTTTTCACCCCTTGCAAGTCGGATCCGGCGCCCGGCTCGGTCATGGCAATGGCGGTGACCATCTCCCCGGAAACCAGTTTCGGCAGGTATTTGTGCTTCAGCGCCTCGCTGCCGTAATGCAGGATGTACGGCGCGACGATATCCGAGTGCAGCGAAAAACCGATACCGGTCAAGCCCAGGCGACCGACCTCTTCAATCACCACGGTGCTGTACAGGAAATCCGCGCCCAGCCCGCCGTACTCCTCCGGCAAATGCGAGCAGAGCATCCCCGCCTCCCCCGCCTTGTTCCAGAGCTGGCGATCGATATGCCCCTGCTTTTCCCATTGCCCGTGGAACGGCACCGCCTCTTTTTCGAGGAATGTTCGTACGCTGTCGCGAAACAATTCGTGCTCGGGGCTGAACAAGGTTCTGGGGATCATGCGGCACCTGTCTTTCTTGTTGAAGGAATACGACCTTCAGAGACTAAGCCTGGCTTGTGCTACAGGACACTGGACACATCCGACAAAAAATAAGACGATCCAGCCGTCTGGTGACCACTTTCCCTTATAAAAACAAAACAAAAAGTTGAATTATGTCCAAGCAAGTCTCCCCGCCCCTGCGGCGCGTCAGCATCCTGGCCATTGACCGGGTATTCGCTTACACCCTCATGCAAGCCAAGGATTTTTTCCATGTGGCCAGCCTGCGTTATGGCAAGCAACTGGGCCATGGCCTGACACCGGCATTCGAAACGCGCCTGGTCAGTCCCGATGGCAAACCGGTGAAAAGCTTCAGCGATGTGATCATGCCGGTCGATGGCGGCCTGGAAAACGCCGATGTGATCATCCTCCCGGCGTTCTGGGACGATTTCGATACGCTGTGCGCCCGTTACCCCCAAGTCCTGCCGTGGCTGCGCGAACAACACGCGCGCGGCGCGGTGCTATGCGGCGAAGCGACCGGAGTGTTCTGGCTGGCCGAGGCCGGGTTGCTCAACGGTAAGGAAGCCACCACCTACTGGCGCTTCTTCAACGCCTTCGCCGAACGCTTCCCCAAGGTGTACCTGAATCAGGACAAGCACCTCACCGATGCCGACAATCTTTACTGCGCGGGCGGCACCACCTCGGCCTGCGACCTGTACATTTATCTGATCGAACGCTTCTGCGGCTCGAACGTGGCGCAAGCCGTGGCCCGCGACATCCTTTACGAAGTGCAGCGCAGCTATTCGCCGGGCCGCATCGGTTTCGGCGGGCAGAAACTGCACCAGGACGTGATCATCCTGCAGATCCAGCACTGGCTCGAAGAGCATTTCGCCGACAAATTCCGCTTCGAAGACGTCGCCCGCGAGCATGGCATGAGCATCCGCAACTTTATGCGCCGCTTCCAGACCGCCACCGGTGACAAGCCACTGCACTACCTGCAACGACTGCGCATCGAGACGGCCAAGGGTTTGTTGTCCGGCACGCGCAAGAGCATCAAGACCATCAGTTATGAAGTCGGTTACGACGATGCGAGCTTCTTTGCGCGGCTGTTCCGCCAGCACACTGAACTGTCGCCGAACCAGTATCGGCAGCAGTTTCAGCAGGCTGCCTAGTTTCGAACTACACAGAGATCCCCTGTGGGAGCGGGCTTGCTCGCGAAGGCAGTGCATCAGTCGAATTCAACACTGAATGACACACCGCTTTCGCGAGCAAGCTCGCTCCCACAGGGTTTTGAGGTGAATTCAAAATATAAAAAAGTGCCTGCAATCGCAGGCCTTTTTTATTTGTCGAATCTGTTTAAGGCTTGTGCGCCCGAGACAGAAACTCGTGCGATTGCATCTCCAGCAAACGGCTCAGCGTGCGCTGGAACTCGAAGTTCAGGCGTCCGCCGGTGTACAGATCCTTCAGCTCGACTTCAGCGGAAATGATCAGCTTGACGTTGCGATCGTAGAACTCGTCGACCATGTTGATGAAGCGACGGGCGATGTCGTCGGTGGTGACGCTCATCTGCTCGACGCCGCTGAGCAGCACGGCGTGGAAGATCTTGCCCAGCTCGATGTAGTCGTTCTGGCTGCGTGGACCGTCGCACAATTCGCGGAAGTCGAACCAGGCCACGTCATCGCAGGTGCGCAACGCGCGAATTTCGCGGTTTTCGATGATCAGCACGTCATTCTCGACGGCAGCGGTGCACTCCGGCGTCAGCGCGCGGAAGCTCTTGCGCAGGCTTTCGTGAGCGGCTTCGTCGAGCGGATAGTGGAACAGCTCCGCTTGCTCGAGGTGACGCAGACGGTAGTCGACGCCGCTGTCGACGTTGACGATCTCGGTGTTCTGCTTGATCAGCGCGATGGCCGGCAAGAAGCGCGCGCGTTGCAGGCCATCCTTGTACAGACCGTCCGGGACGATGTTCGAAGTCGCGACGAGGGTCACGCCGTTCTTGAACAGCTCTTCCATCAGCGTGCCGAGGATCATCGCGTCGGTGATGTCGGAGACAAAGAATTCATCGAAGCAGATCACCCGCGACTCGGCGGCAAAACGCTTGGCGATGATGGTCAGCGGGTTTTTCTCGCCGCCGAGGGTTTTCATCTCTTCGTGCACACGCTTCATGAAACGGTGGAAGTGGGTGCGAGTCTTTTCCTTGAACGGCAGCGCTTCGAAGAAGGTGTCGACCAGGTAAGTCTTGCCGCGACCGACGCCGCCCCAGAAATACAGGCCCTTGACCGGCGCCTGATCTTTTTTGCCGAACAGCTTGCTCAGCAGGCCCGGCTTGTTCTGGTCGGCGGCGATCAAGTCGTCGTAAAGACGCTGCAAGTGACGCACAGCCGTTTCCTGCGCGGCGTCATGGAAGAAATCCGGGCGTTTCAGATCAGCTTGATATCGTTCTAGGGGCGTCATAATTCGTTAGCAAGGCAACAAAAACGGGCCGTCACTGTAGCGACGGCCTGTGGGAATGGCAATCGGCCCTTGGTCGGGTCGTGCCGCCGTTTAGTCCTGAGCCGGGGTCAGGGCGATGCGCAGCGCCTCGATGGCGGCGTCACGCGCGTCAGCGTCGGCGAAAACCGGGCTGTCGCCGATGCACTCGCCTTCCAGCCAGACACTGAAATTCAGGCCTTCGCTGCGTACGTCCAAAGGTTGCCCGGATTGCAGTTGCTTGGTCGCCTGCCCGGCAGTTTTGCCGTCGGCGAAGTTGCGCGACAGGAGCAGTTGCTCGCCATCGGCCGCCAGCAGACGGAAACGGAAGCTGCCATCGTCTTCACGGAAGCTGACGAAACGCGCGGCTTTCGCGGCTTTCTTTTTGGTGGTCGCGGCGACCTGCACCTGATTGACGAAAGATCGCAGGCCAACGGCTTCGCGCAGTTCGTTGAGGAACGGCGTCGCCACCGCGCGGGCCTTTTTCGCACCGTGTTGCAGGATATCTTCCAGATCCGCCGGACGCTCGATCAACTGGTGATACTTCTCGCGAGCCTCGCCCAATTGGTTATCGAGCAACTGGAACAGGCGATTCTTTGCCTCGCCCCAGCCCAGACCGCCGAGCAGTTCGCTGCGGAACTCGTCGGACTGCGCCGCAGTGGCGAAGGCCTGGAACAGAGTGAACAGGTGCGAGTTATCCGGATCTTTCGCTTCGCCCGGGGCCTTGGAATCGGTGACGATCCGCGAGATCGCGTCCTTCATCTCCTTTGCCCTGGAGAACAACGGGATGGTGTTGTCGTAGCTCTTGGACATCTTGCGACCGTCAAGGCCCGGCAAGGTCGCCACGCTTTCCTCGATCAGCGCTTCAGGCATGGTGAAGAACTCCTTGCCCTGGCCGAACAGATGGTTGAAGCGCTGGCCAATGTCACGCGCCATCTCGACGTGCTGAATCTGATCGCGACCAACCGGCACCTTGTGCGCGTTGAACATCAGAATGTCCGCCGCCATCAACACCGGGTAGCTGTAGAGGCCCATGGTGATACCGGCATCCGGGTCTTCACCGGTTTCAACGTTCTTGTCCACCGAGGCCTTGTAGGCATGCGCACGGTTGAGCAGGCCCTTGGCGGCAACGCAGGTCAGCAGCCAGGTCAACTCGGGGATTTCCGGGATATCCGACTGGCGGTAGAAGGTCACGCGATCGACATCGAGGCCACCGGCCAGCCAGGTCGCGGCGATTTCCAGACGCGAGCGCTGGATGCGCAGCGGGTCATCGCATTTGATCAGGGCGTGGTAGTCGGCCAGGAAGTAGAACGAGTCGGCATTGCTGTCGCGGCTGGCGAGAATCGCCGGGCGGATGGCGCCGGCGTAGTTGCCCAAATGCGGCGTGCCGGTGGTGGTGATGCCGGTGAGAATGCGGGTACGGTTGGTCATGGGTAATCGCTTGTCAGACTGCAATCAATTCGAGAGACGCGGCAGCAGAAGATCCTTGAGATCAGTCAGCTTGCCGTGAAAAAAGTGTCCGCATTCTGCCACTTTCAGCAGCTCATGGGGGCGCTGGAGTTTTTCCGACCAGTCATAGACCAACTGCGGATCGATGACTTCGTCGGTTTCCGGCTGGATCACCGTCAACTCGCCGTGCTGCGGCAGCTGATCCTGCTCGCCCAGTCGCATCACCGCCGGGGCGACCATGAACAAGTGCTCAAGCTGCACGCCTTGCGCTTCGAGACGGCCGCCGAGACTTGCTGCAACAAATCCGCCGAAGGAAAAACCGAACAGGGTCAGCGGCAAGTCCGGGTGTTTTTCCCGCAGCCAGGCAGCGGCGGCCTGGGCGTCGTCGACTTCACCGCTGCCCATGTCGTGCGTACCTTCGCTGGCGCCGACGCCGCGATAGTTGAAGCGCAAGGTGATCAGGCCTGCATCACGCGCGGTGCGCTGAAGGGTCGAGACGACCTTGTTGAGCATGGTGCCGCCTTGCACCGGGTTCGGATGGCAGATCAGCGCGATGCCGCGTGGCTGCTCAGTCTCCAGGTACAAAGCCTCGATTTGCCCGACTGGGCCGTCAATTACTACAGGGGTTTCACGCATCAGCAAGGGAGGAACTCCGTGACCTCGAATCGGGTCGACTCGTCTAGCAAATTGTCTGTGCCAATCTATTGCGAGTGAATCGCGGTATACAGCGCAGGTTCGAGCCGTTAACGTAAAGCAAAGCCGTTTATAGAGGAAGGACTCGTGGAACACTCGCTCTTAGTTTGGTTGTTACCGACTCTTGCCCTGGTTGTGGGTGTCGCCATTGGATTCCTGATCGCGCGCGTTGCGCCGAACGCCGCACCGAGCCGTACGCAGCGTCAACTGGATGATATCCAGGAGCGTTTCGACAGTTATCAAAACGAGGTGGTCACCCACTTCAACAGCACGGCGATGCTGGTCAAGAAGCTGACCCAGAGTTATCAGGAAGTGCAGGATCATCTCGCCGAGGGCGCCAACCGTCTGGCCCTGGACGAGCAGACCCGCCAGCGCCTGATCGCCGCACTGCACGCCGACGCCGCGCAGGCACCGCGTGAACGCCTGACGCCACCGCGTGATCAGGAACCGCCGCGTGATTATGCGCCGAAGAGCCCGAACTCACCGGGCATGCTCGATGAGCATTACGGTTTGAAGAAGTAGTCAGCCTTCGCTGATAAAAAAGCCCCCGGACAAATGTGTTGTCAGGGGGCTTTTTTGTGCCTGGTTCTTCGGTGCCTGTCAGGCCCTCATCGCGAGCAGGCTCACTCCTACAGTTTGAAATGCGTTCCCCTGTAGGAGTGAGCCTGCTCGCGATAGGCCGGCAGCGACACCACAAAAAAAATGCCCGATCACAAGACCGGGCATTTCTTCATTCAGACAATCGCTTACGGATACTGCTGAACCGTACCCGGCTGTTGCTGTTGACCACCATATTGCTGGCCCGGAATCGCCTTCAGATTGACCTCGACCCGGCGGTTCTGCGCGCGGCCATTGACGTCACTGTTGCTGGCAATCGGATTATCCGGACCGGCACCACGGGCCGACAGGTTGGCACCGCTGACGCCTTGCGAGGTCAGGTAGGTCGCCACGCTCTGCGCCCGACGCTGAGACAGATCCATGTTGTGCTGGCGGCTGCCGGTGCTGTCGGTGTAGCCGACGATTTCGATCTGGTTCTGGTTGAACTCTTTCAGCGAGTTGGCCAGGTTGTTCAGCGGCTGGTAGAAGCTCGGGGCAATGTTCGCCGAATCGGTGGCGAAGGTGATGTTGCCCGGCATGATCAGCTTGATCTGATCGCCCTGACGCTGCACTTCAACACCGGTGTTGGCCATGCTCGCGCGCAGCTTCTTTTCCTGCTGGTCGGCGTAATAGCCGTAACCGGCAGCGGAGGCACCGACGACAGCCGCACCGATCAGGGCGCCCTTGCCACGGTTGTCGTGGCCGATGGCGGCGCCGGCGAGTGCACCGGCCAGCGCACCGAGGCCGCCGTATTTGGCGGTTTTGCTCATGCCTTGCGAGCCACCGTCGGCCTGACCCTGATTGTCATACGGGTTGGGCGAGGCGCAGCCGGACAGCAAGGCCACGGCAGTAGCGACAATAATCAAACGACGCGTGGTGAACATGGAGAGCTCCTGGTTTTTTGCATTCTATGGTGCAGCGGCCACTTGGCTAATGGACCTGCGCGGGCGTTGGATCATGACAATGCGCAAAAATTCCGCGCGACACTCGTGACGAAATTTTTAAGCCCGCACAAACGGGTTTTCGCGCATCTCGTCACCCAGACGCGTATCGGGACCATGCCCGGTCACGACCGTTGCGTCCTCGTCCAGCGTGTACAGGCGCTGCTTGATCGAACGCACAATGGTGGCTTGATCGCCGCCCCACAAATCCGTGCGCCCTACCCCGCGACGAAATAGCGTGTCGCCGGCTATCAACAGCTTAGCCTCGGAAAACCAAAAGCTCATGGAACCGGGCGTATGTCCCGGCGTGTGAATTGCCACGCCGCAACCGCAGGCCAGCTCTTCATCGTCGCTCAGCCAGCGGTCCGGCGCTGGCACCGGGGTGTATGGCACGCCGAACATCTGGCATTGCATCTCGAGGTTGTCCCAGAGGAACTGGTCGTCCTTGTGCAAATGCAGGGTTGCGCCGGTTTTTTCTTTCATCTGCCCGGAAGCGAGGAAGTGATCCAGATGCGCATGCGTGTGGATGATGCTGACGACCTTCAGACCATGGGCATCGAGGCGCGCCATGATCAGATCGGGGTTGCCGCCTGGGTCGACGACAATGGCTTTCTTTGTGATCGGGTCGCCGATGATGGTGCAGTTGCATTGCAGGGGGCCAACGGGGAAGGTTTCGCGGATAAGCGCAAGAGTGGTGCCGGACATGAATATCCTCGACAAACGGCGAATGGCAGGTGCTCACGATTCTACTGCAAAGGTCGATAAAAGCTGTTCAGGTCAGATATTTGGCGCCATCGATCAGAAAATGATGGCCAAATGATGTCAAATTATTCAGCGCTGGTGCAAAATCGCATTTTTTGTAGCGGTCGCACACAGGAAGGGCCGCAGCGCACTCAGGAAAATCCTATGCCTTCGCCGAGTACTTATTCCCCCAGCATGCCTTCATCACTGACTGGCGTCGCAATCGTCGACAGTCTGCTTTCAGGCACTTATTGGTTGGGTTCCAACTGGAGCCAGTTTGGGCCAACCAATCTGAGCTATAGCTTTATGGCGCCGAATACTTCGTATTTCGTTACCAACTATAGCCCTGATAATGAATACAACGCGCTATACGCTCTGACACAGGGCCAACAGAGCTCGGTGATTCAGGCTCTGGGAGCGTGGAGTGCCGTCGCCAACATCAACTTCACATTGACCAGCGATACCTTGACCAATGTGGGTGACCTGCGCTTCGGTGGTTACCGCTTGATGGACGACAAGACGGCCGCATGGGCTTATTTCCCGGCGAACTCACCGGTGGCCGGCGACGTTTGGATCGGCCCGCAAACCAATGACCCGAATCCGTCGAAGGGGTCCTACGACTACCTGACGTTTGTGCATGAAATCGGTCATGCGCTGGGCCTCAAGCATCCTTTCGATACCAGCAAAACCAACAGCACCTTGCTTGAACCGACACTGGACGATGTCCATTACACGGTTATGAGCTACAACAGTAACTATTCCTACCAGCCAACGACGCCAATGGTGCTCGACATCCTGGCGATCCAGAGCCTGTATGGCGCCAACATGGCTTGGCAGACGGGCGACAACGTTTACAAATGGGACGCCGACCAGTCAATTTTTGAAACGATCTGGGATGCCGGCGGCAACGACACGATCGATGCCAGCAACCAGCTCACCTCGGTTGGCATCAACCTCAACGAAAGCGCCTACAGCTCGATAGGCAAGGCTTTTTCCAACTACAACACCGGCTTTCTGGTCAATGATGGCCTGTCGATTGCGTTTGGCGCCAAGATAGAAAATGCCATCGGGTCCAACTTCGACGACATACTGATCGGCAACGCCCTGGACAACGTTCTCAATGGTGCCGGCGGCATGGACGCCATGGTCGGCGGCGCGGGCAATGACACGTACGTTCTCGATAATGCAAGTGAACTTGCATGGATTGGCGAACGCGTCAATGAAGGCCGCGACTTGCTGACGATTACCTACGCCGCCGGCGCGCAGAGCAACGTCGTTGATTTGAACATGGACACGCTGGTCAATGTGGAAAGCGTGCGGGTCACCGGCACCGGTGCTTTTGCCCTGCTGGGTAATGCACAGGACAACAAGCTGTTCGGTAACACCGGCAATGACTGGATTGATGGTGGCCTGGGCGCCGACACACTCACCGGCGGCACGGGCGATGACACTTACGTGGTTGAAAACTACGGTGACGTCGTTGTCGAGCTCGCCGGCGAAGGCCGCGACAAACTCGTGACCTCCCTCAGTTACGCACTCGGCGCTAACATTGAAGACGGGCAACTGCAGGGTAACGCTGCGCTTGATCTGAGCGGCAACGACCTCGACAACGTGCTGACCGGGAATGCTGGCAACAACGTCCTCAACGGTGGTGGCGGCCTCGACACCATGATCGGTGGCGCAGGCAACGATACCTACAACCTGGATCAGGTAGCCGAACTGGCGCTCCTGCAAGAGAACAACGAACCGGGCCGCGATTTGTTGATGATCAACTACGCAGCAGGGCCCTCGACCAATACCGTCGACCTGAACCAGGCCAACCTGGTCAACGTGGAAAGTGTCCGGATTAACGGTGAGGGAGCGTTTGCCCTGCTCGGTAACGCCCTCGACAACAAAATTTTTGGCAATGCCGGCAATGACTGGATCGATGGCGGCGGTGGTGTCGATACCCTCACCGGTGGCGCTGGCGATGACACCTACGTAGTCGACAACTACGGCGACATCATCGTCGAGCTCGCTGGTGAGGGCCGCGACAAGATTATCGCCTCGATCAACTACGCCCTGGGTGCCAATATTGAAGACGGCCAACTGACGGGAGACGCCGCGCTCAACCTGACCGGCAATGGTCTCAATAACGTACTGACCGGTAATGCCGGCAACAACATCCTCAACGGCGGTGGCGGCATCGACACCATGATCGGGGGCGCCGGCAACGACACTTACAACCTGGATCTGGCGGCTGAGCTGGCGCTCGTGCAAGAAGACAGCGACACGGGCCGCGACCTGCTGAACATCTATTACGACGCGACACAGAACAGCGTGGTCGATCTGAACCAAAGCAACCTGCTGAACGTGGAGAGCGTGCGGGTCAACAGCACCGGGGCCTTCAGCCTGCTCGGCAATGCTCTGGACAACAAACTGTTCGGCAACGCGCAAGCCAACGTTCTGGATGGCGGCGCCGGAACGGACACCCTCACCGGCGGCGCAGGCGATGATACATACGTGGTCGACAACGCCGGTGACATCGTCGTTGAACTGGCGGGCGACGGCCGCGACCTGGTCAGAACGTCGGTCAGCTATATCCTGGGCGCCAACCTGGAGGACGGCCAACTGCTGGGCAGCACTGCCATCAACCTGACCGGCAACGAACAGAACAACGTTCTGACCGGTAATGAGGCCAATAACATCCTCAGCGGCGGCGCAGGTAACGACACCCTCAGCGGTGGTGCCGGCATCGACACCCTGATCGGTGGCAGTGGTAACGACACGTACATTCTCGACCAGGCTCAGGAGCTTGCACTGATTCAGGAAGCGGACGAGACAGGCCGGGACCTGCTGGACATCCAGTACAACGCCTCACAGAACGACTTGATTGATCTGTCCCAGGCCAACCTGCAAAACGTCGAGAGCGTGCGCCTCAACGGTGCCGGTGCGTTTACCGTGACCGGCAACGCCCTGGCTAACAAATTGTTTGGCAATGCCGATGCCAATACGCTGGACGGTGGCGCAGGGATCGACACGCTGACAGGCGGTGCGGGTGACGACTCCTACGTCATTGACAATGTCGGCGACGTCATCGTCGAACTGGCGGACGAAGGTCGTGACCAGGTCAAATCGTGGATCAGCTACACCTTGGGTGCCAACCTGGAAGATGCTCAATTGCTGGGCAGCTCAGCACTCAACCTGACCGGTAACGAACTGGACAACGTGTTGATCGGCAACGACGGCAACAACATCCTCAACGGCGGCGCTGGCGTCGATACCATGCAGGGTGGCGCAGGCAACGATACCTATATCGTCGATGAGTCCTTCGAGCTGTCGCGGATAACGGAAACGGCGGACGGCGGGCGAGATTTGTTGGTTGTCAATTTCTCGACTGACCGGCAGGGCGGGTTCATCAGCCTTGGCATGTCCGGGCTGGTAAATGTGGAAAGCGTTCGAATCGACGGTGCAGGTGCCTTCACGATCTGGGGTAACGCCCTGGACAACAAACTGTTTGGCAATGCCGACAACAACGCGATAAGCGGCGGGGACGGTAACGACTTGCTCGATGGCGGTGGCGGTGCGGACTCAATGAGCGGCGGCGATGGTGATGACATCTATGTGGTCGATAATGCCAACGACACCGTCAGCGAAAACCCATGGGGTGGTCACGACCTGGTCAAGACTTCCGTGAGTTACACACTTGCCGATAACGTCGAAGACGGCTTGTTGCAGGGCAATGCAGCAATCAACCTGACCGGTAACGAACTCAATAACGTGCTGACGGGGAATGACGGCAACAACGTGCTTGACGGTGGCACCGGCATCGACACGATGATCGGTGGCGCCGGCAACGACACCTACAATCTGGATAATGCGGCCGAGTTGGCAGGGATACAGGAAGGTAATGACCCAGGCCGCGACTTGCTCAATATTCAGTACGATGCCTTTGGGAACAACGTAGTCGATCTGAACTTGAGCAATTTGCTCAACGTGGAAAGCGTACGACTCTTCGGCACTGGCGCCTTCAACGTGCTCGGCAACGACCAGAGCAACAAGCTGTTCGGCAATGGCGGTGCAAACCAACTGAGTGGCGGCGCAGGCAACGACCAGCTAGATGGTGGTGCTGGCAATGACGTCCTGCTGGGCGGCGGGGGCAAGGACACACTGATCGGTGGCACCGGCAGTGACCAGTTTGTTTTCAGCGCCTTGAACGAGACGGGAATTGGCATTGCAAGCGACGTCATCAATGACTTCAACCGCTTGGAGGGCGACAAGATCGACTTGAGAATGTTTGATGCCAACCTGCTGCAGAGCGGCGTCAATAGCTTCTCTTTCATCGGTTCTGCTGATTTCACGGGTGCAGGTCAATTGCGCTTCGTCGACCATGTCCTGTCGGGCAATGTCACGGGCAACGCCGGGGCAGACTTCGAAATCCAGTTGGTCGGTGTTAACGCGTTCGGCGCCAGCGATCTGGTGGCCTGACTTCGCAGCAGCGACACGCGGCCTGCCGGGCAGGCCGTATCTGACAAAAAAGCCCCGCTTGTTCGGAGCTTTTTTGTCGGGTTTTTTGGCTAATTCAGAACGCCCATTGCCTTGGCTCGTGCCACCGCCTGAGTACGCCGCTCGACGCCAAGTTTGCTGTTGATGTGACTGGCATGGGTTTTCACCGTGTGCAGCGAAATGAACAACTGCTCACTGATTTCCTGATTCGAACACCCTTGGGCGATAAGCCGCAGTACCGCTAATTCACGGCTGCTCAGTTGTTCTGCTGCCGAACATTCCGCTGCCGCACGGGCGGCAGCAAGCGGGATGCGCTCAAGTAGTTGCAGGCCGACGGGCGCCGAAGCGATGGACGCCAATTGCCCACGCAACCAATCGGCATGCGTGTTGATCAACGCGTCAAAAGGCTGCAGCACGCCTCCGCTCGCAGCTTCCAGGGCCTGGTTCAATGCCCGGCGCGCCTCCGGTTCACGCCCACCCGCCAGCAACAACGCGACTTTCTGCGTCAGCGCCATCACACTGAGCAACTGCCGCCCGGTCTGTTGACCGTTTTCATGCAATACGTTCAGCCGTCCTTCGGCGAGCATCGGTTGCCCCTGAATCATATCCAGCAGCGCTTGTTGCAGTTCCACATGCAAGGGTAGCTGTGGATGGAACTCCGGCGGTGCGGCGGCACGTTCGCCGGTATAGGTCTGCCCCAGCCGAGCGAGCCACGCTTCGGCGAGATCGGTACGCCCCTGCGCCAGCCACAGCTCACATTTGACCAGAGTGATCATCGCCAGATAGTAGATCGGTGGCACGTCCCAGATGTGCATCAGCCGCTCGGCTTCGGCGAGCTCGGCAAAAGCCTTGGCGAACTCGCCGCTGGCACCGTCGAGGCGGGCGATGACGCAGTGCCCGATCAATACGCTGATATCTCGACAGGCGCGCGCCTCAGCGATTCCAGCCAGCAGTCGCACGCGCGCGGCCTGGGGCTGCAAGCGCATCGCCAACAGAAAGCCTTCGTACAGCGTCAGGCGCGCGCGCACTGCGTACAATCGCTGCGGCGACAGATCGCGCAAGCGCTCCAGCCCCTGATGCACTTCATCCATCGCTCGCAGAATCTCGCCACGCGACTGCAAAACCCGCGCGCGGTCGTAATGCGCCAGTGCCTCGAACAACGGATTGCCGACCCGCTGTGCCAGTTCAAGAGATTCGCGATTGAGTCCCCGGGCGCGCCACAGATCACCGTCGGCAATCGCCAGATTGGATAACGTCGACAAACACATCAGTCGTTGGCCATAACGCTTGGCCGGCAGGCTTTCCAGCGCTTCGGTGCAATATCGCAGCGTCAGCTCGCGGTGGCCGCGCCCGCGAGCGATGATCCCGCTCAGCGCCAGCCATTGCGCCAGCATCGATTTCTGCGCCGTGGCCGAAGGCGCCGGAAGGAAGCGGCTCAAGTGGCTGGACAACTCTTCGGCAGCATCGAGCTGGCACGCCAGCCCCAGCGCCCAACTGTAGAGCACGATCAGCCGTGGCGTGCTGATAAGCAGGCTGTCGGGCAAGTCCATTTTCCAGCGCAGCAGCATGCCGACGTTCTGCTCGGCGAGCAGTTGTTCCTCGGACAGGTTCTGCACCAGATTCGCCGCCACATCGAGGTGCCCGGCGCGCAGTGCCTGCTCCACGGCTTCGTCGAGCAAACCCTGCGCGTTGAACCAGCGACAGGCACGCAAATGCAGAGTGGCGGTAGGCACCATCGCCTGCGCGATCGGCCGGCTGCGCAACAGATCCGAGAACAGATGATGGTAGCGATACCAGTGACCGTGCTCGTCCAGTGGCACCAGAAACACTTGATGGGCCAGCAGAAAGCGCAGGATCTCGGCGCTGTCATGGGCTTCGCGCACCGCGTCACAGAGTTCGCTGCAAAAGCGTTCCTGCGGTGCGGTTTCGTAGAGAAACGATTGCACTTCGACGGGCAGGCAATCGATGACTTCCTCGAGCAGATAATCGCGTATCAGCCCTTCCCCGCCATTCAGCGCTTGCGGCAGCGCGGCATCGTTGCCCGCCTCGGACACCGCCAGCAACCAGAAGCGCAGCCCGGCGACCCAGCCTTCGCTGCGCTGGATCAGGTTCTCCAATGCTTCACCGCGCAGTGAGCTGCTGTGGCGGTCAAGCAAGGTCAGGGCTTCGTCGTGGGTCAGGCGTAAATCCTGTTCGTGCAGTTCGAGCAACTGGCGCGACAGGCGCAAACGCGCCAGATGCCAGTCCGGGCGCTGCCGGCTGGTGACCATGACCAGCAAGCCATCGGGCAAATGATTGAGGAAAAATTGCAGGCAACGATCAAGCACCGGGCCTTGGGCAAGGTGGTAATCGTCGAGGACCAGCAGCAACGGCGCGGCAGGATCGAGTTGCAGCGCCAACTCATCCAGCAGACCGTCCAGCCACTCTTCGAAAGCAAACGGCTGATGGCGCTGACGCATTTTCAACAGGCCGAGGGCGCCGGCGCCCAGGGCTGGAAAATAGTCCTGAAGACCTTCGAGCAAGCGCTCGAGAAAACGCCCGGGATCACTGTCACGCGGACTCAGGCCCAGCCAGAGGCTTTGCCATTGCGCCGGCAGACTCTGACAGAACTCCACCGCCAGCGAACTCTTGCCGAACCCGGCCGGGGCACTGACCAGCAACAGCCGACCACCGAGCCCGGCTTGAAGGCGTTCGCACAGACGCGGCCGCAGCACATAGCCGTCAGGCAGTGGCGGGCGAAAAAAACGCCCGTCCAGTGCGGCGACGGTAATGCTTGCAGGACCCGGAAGCGGGGACAGATCAGTCATGGCCGGCTCTTGTTTGAATGCTATTGGCGGCGTTGCAGATGTCCGCAGACTAGCCTTAAACGCAGAGGGAATGAAGGTCGCTGCTACAAATGGCTACAAAAAGGCTACAAGAGATGTGCACAGGTCAGCGCAAAACCGCACGCAAAAAAACGCCCCGAACCAGTCGGGGCGTTTCGCGAGGGTGCGGCCTCGGGTTTATCGCGGTTTAGCGAACACCGTCCTGACGCAGAGCGGCCGGAGTGAAATCGCCGGTGGTGGCGGTGAAGCCAAAGTCATACGCACTCTTCTCTTCGTTCTTCATGCCCAGTGCCAGATAGCGGCCGGACTGCAAGTCATAGAGAGTTTCGAGGGCGTACCACGGCACTTGCTTGTCGTAGTAGTTCTCGGCATGCGCCTCGGCCACGCGCCACAGTTGACCACGACCGTCGTAGTGGTCGATCACTGCCGCTTGCCAGGTGTCTTCATCGATGTAGAAATCACGCTTGGCGTAGATGTGGCGCTGACCTTCCTTCAGCGTCGCCGTCACGTGCCAGACGCGGCGCAACTCGTAACGCGCCAGATCCTGGTTGATGTGGCCGGCCTTGATGATGTCGGCGTATTTCAGTTTCGGATCGTCGAGTTTGTAGCTGTCGGAGGCGATGTACATCTCTTTCTTGCCTACGAGTTTCCAGTCGTAACGATCCGGCGCACCGTTGTACATGTCGAGGTTGTCCGAGGTACGCAGGCCGTCGGCAGCAGTACCCGGGCCGTCATACGACACTTGCGGTGCGCGGCGCACACGGCGCTGACCGGCGTTGTAGACCCACGCCGAACGTGGCTCTTTGACCTGATCGAGGGTTTCGTGCACCAGCAGTACACCGCCGGCCAGACGCGCCGGTGCGGTCACTTTCTGCTTGAAGTAGAACAGGATGTTGCCCGGGTTCGCCGGGTCGTAGTCCTTCATCTTGTCGCGGAACACGAACTGATCCTGGAAGTACACCAGGCTGTACGAGCCGTTCGGCTGTGGCGTGGCCTGGGTCACCAGACGAGTCACGCTGCCACCGCGATAGCGGGTGATGTGGTTCCAGATCACTTCCACGCCGGTTTTCGGAATCGGGAACGGCACGGCAGTGTCGAAGTTTTCCAGACCGTTGCCGCCGGACACCAGATTGGTGGTCGTGGCGTTCTTCTTGATGGCGGCGAACACCGCATCCGGCACGGTGGCACCGCGATGGGACGGATAGACCGGCATCTTGAAGGTTTCCGGGTAGCGCTTGAACATCGCGTACTGACCCGGGGCAAGTTTGTCTTTGTACTTGTCGACGTCCTTGGCGGTGATGGTGAACAGCGGTTGCTCACTGGCGTAAGGGTTGGACAGGAAGCCCTTGCTGTCGACGCTGCCGGCGTTCTTCGCCATCGGTTTCCAGGCTGGAATCGAACCGTCAGCGTTGCCGGCCATTTCCGCGCCCATTGGCGTCAGGCTTTTGCCCAGCTTGTCGGCTTCGGCAGCAGGTACCGCGGCCATGACGCCGGTCGCCAGCAGCGACAGGCCCAATACACCGGCGTGGAACAGGCTCTTTGTTATTTTCATATGTGTGTTCGTCCTGAAATGCAGTGCTTAGAAGTTCACGCCGAAGCTGAGGGCCACGAAGTCGCGGTCATCCACGGTGGTGTACTTGCCGTCGAAGAAATTGGTGTAGGCCAGGCTCGCGGTATAGGTGTTCTGGTATTCGGCATCGACGCCGAGGCTGACCGCCTTGCGACCTTCCTCGAAGTTGCCGCCAGGGCCTGGCGAGTAACCGCTGACGTCATGGGACCAGGCCACGTTGGGTCTGAGGTTCACGCCGGCGAACACGTCGTTGTAATCCCAGATGGCCCGACCGCGATAACCCCAGGACATCGACGTGGTGAAGCCATCGTTGTCGCAATTGCGGCTGCGGTTGTTCTGCGGTGAACCGGGGCCTGCGCCGTTGATGGTGCTGGCGTTGAGGATGTTGGCGCAGGTGTTGGCAGTGCCGGTGGCCGGCAACTCACCCGGGCCATAGACCGGATCGCGGCCGTAACGCTTCTCGGAGCGGCTTTCCAGCCCGCCGACATACGTCGCGCCGACTTCGCCGACGAGGGTCAGACGACTGGCGCCCATGACCTGATCGAAGAAGTGCGTGAAGGTCGTTTGCAGCTGGGTGATTTCCTTGCGCTCGTAGCCGTGCAGATCCTGACCCGGCACGCCCGTGAGCAGCGAAGCGTTGGTCAGCGCGCCGCCCAGTGGGCGCACGCCGGCGAACAGGATGTCGGTGGAGTTCAGTTGCACCGGCGCATTCGGACGGTAGCTGATCTCACCGCTCCATGCCGTACCGGTAGGCAGGGTGGTCGAGAAGCTCAAACCGTAGAGGCGGATGTCTTCAGGGTATTCAACGAAGTACTGCGAGTTGCCCGCCACCAGCAATGGCGCGAGCGCGGCGAAAGGCCCTGGCAGCGAGGCAGCGGTGTTGTAGACCGACTGCGGCGCACCGGTTGCGCTGAAGATCGGCGCACGGCTGTGGTAGTTCATGAAGTAGGCGCCGAACTCGGTGTCCAGCGGTTCGTACATGTACTTGAACGACACGCCGTACTGGCCGCTGTCACGGGCATCGCGGTCCGGACCGCGACGCACCAGCACGCCTTCCTGGTTGACATCGACGCCGGCGCCCGCCAACGGCCCAAGGGCAATGGCCGGAATCTGCGAACGCTTGTTCAGCACGCGCAGGTTGTTGTCGCAACCGTCGGCAATGATGTCTGGCTGCGAGAAGAACGTGCCGCAATTGTCGACGACAGTCTGGTCCCATTCCAGCTGGTAGAACGCTTCGGCCGAGAGGTTGTCGGTCAGGCTCTGCGAGACGTAGAACATGTTGACCGGAATCAGGCCTTCCTTGATCTCGGCGCCAGGACGACGGAACGCGGAGACGTCGATCGGGTTGATCGAGTTGATGCCACCGCCAATGAAGGTACTTTCACCCCAGCTCACCACTTGCTTGCCCAGACGCACGGAGCCCGGCTGATCGGCAATCGAGTAATTGTGGTAGACGAAGGCGTCGAGAATCTGCCCGCCGGAGGACTTGGCGCCTTCCTTGCGGTTGCTGTCGCTGATGTCCTTGAACTGACGGCTTTCGTCCTTGAGTTCGAAGTCGTACCAGTATTTGCCACGGACGAACACGCCGGTGTCGCCGTATTTCAATTCAAGGTCATGGATGCCCTTGAAGATTTTCGAAAAGGTTTCGCCGCTCTTGAAGTTGGCGTGACCGTCATCGGAGGTCTGCGACAGGCCATGGCCGCCGTTGTTGACGCCGATAAGGTTCTTGTTCGGGCTCTGAGTAGACCAACTGGCACCGATCGACAGGGACGAGTCGAACTGGCCTTCGATTTCACCGACGTTGAAGCTGACGCCGAATGCAGGCCCGGCGAGCGAGGAGGCAAGACTGACCGCCAGAGGCAGTTTCGCCCGGCGCCAGAACTGGTTTACTGAGGTCATCGACGCTACTCCATGTGCATTATTGTTATGGCAGTGAGTACTTTTAAAAACGCTGTGAAGGGCCGGGCGCCAGGGCTGCCCGTAATACCTCCAGAGTTGCTCGCCCCGATCAGTGCGTGTGCTCCGTTCTTAAAAAGTCCTTGAGCGGACTATAGCCAGCAGGGGGTACTGCTTGATCCCTCTAAAGTGTGATTTGCAGCAGCCAACCACTCTGGAACAGTCCTTTCGCCAGTCCGACACAGGTCGGCAGGGCAAGGATGGCTGATTTTTTCGATTTCACAAGCCAAGCGCTTGCTCGGGAGGTCTGGCGCGCCGGTTTCAGCGCGCCAGCAGGTACTCAGAGGGTCGACAGAAAGGTGCTGTTGTTGGCCTGCCATTCGGTGATGTCGAGGCGGATGCGCTTCTTGTCGAGCTTGCCGACACTGGTCTTGGGAATTTCGGTAACAAGGGCGATCTGACTCGGAATCGCCCACTTGCTCAAGTGCCCCAGCTCGACGAACGGCTTGAGGTGTTCCTTGAGTTCCCGCGCACCGATCACATGGCCTTCACGGACCACCAGCAAGGCAAACGGCCGCTCGCCCCACTGCGGATCGGCAATCCCCACCACTGCTACTTCACGTACCGCCGCGTGTCGGCTGATCAGGTCTTCGAGGTCCAGCGAGGAGATCCATTCGCCGCCGGTCTTGATCACGTCCTTGATCCGGTCGCGGATGTCGATCACGCCCATGCTGTCGAGCGTCGCCACATCACCGGTGTGCAGCCAGCCGCCGGACCAGAGTTCGGCGCCCTTCTGCGGTTCGTTGAAATAGCCTTCGGTGAGCCAGGGCGCACGCAGCACCAGTTCGCCTTGAGTCTCGCCATCGGCCGGGAGAAAGTTGCCCTCGCTGTCGACGATCGCCGCTTCCACCAGCGGTCCCGGTACGCCGGCCTTGATCCGGTAGGTGGTGCGTTCGTCTTCGCTGCCGGCCATCAACTCGTCATTCAGATGGGCGCAGGACACCAACGGCCCGGTTTCCGACATGCCATAGGCCGCCGTCAGCTGAATGCCACGGGCCTTGGCGTTTTCATACAGGGAGCGGTTGAGCGCGCTGCCGCCAATGACGATTTTCCAGCCGGCGAAATCGGTGTCTTGCGCGGCTTTGGCGTTGAGCAGCATTTGCAGGATGGTCGGCACACAGTGGGAAAACGTGACCTTCTCCTTGCGCCACAGCGCCACCAGATATTCCGGGTCGTAGCGCCCCGGATACACCTGCTTGAGGCCGAGCATCGTCGCCACGTACGGCAAACCCCAGGCGTGGACGTGAAACATCGGCGTGATCGGCATGTACACATCGTTGGTGCCAAGCAGGCGCACGCTGTCGATCGAACCCATGATCGTCGCCACGCCAATCGTGTGCAGCACCAGTTGCCGGTGGGTGAAATAAACGCCTTTCGGGTTACCGGTCGTGCCTGTGGTGTAGAACGTCGTGGCGACCGAGTTTTCGTCGAAATCCTCGAAGTCATACTGCGGGCTCGCCGCGGCCAGTAGCTGTTCGTACTCGCCGACCAGGTTCGGCAAGTCAGCGGTTTTCTCCGGCAGATCGGTCAGCAGCAAGGTTTTCTCGACCGTGGTCAGGTGCGGCGCAATGGCTTGATACAGCCCGGCGAACTCGCTGTTGACCAGCACAAAGCGGTCCTCGGCATGATTCATCGTGTAGAGAATCTGCTCGGGCGACAGGCGCACGTTGATCGTATGAATCACCGCACCGATCATCGGGATGGCGAACATGCACTCCAGATAACGATGGCTGTCCCAGTCCATCACCGCCACGGTGTCACCGGCCTTCACCCCGGCAGCGGTCAGCACATTGGCCAGCCGAGCGACGCGCTCGATCAGCGTCGGGTAGCTGTAGCGCAACTGGTCACGGTAGACGATCTCGCGGGTTTTCTCATAACGGGCGCCAGACATCAGCAGCCGCTTGATCAGCAATGGATACTGGTAGGCCCCATCGGCCGGAGGAATGACGCGAGTCTGCAACATAGGAATCCCTTTTCTGACTGCACGGTGTTGGCGGAGAGATTCGTACTCTAGTGCGCCTGCGTGACCGTCAAATCAGCCAAAGGAATGATTTGCAGAGCCGAACAAATGCTAGCTTTGCGCCAGCATTTCGAGCTGATCTGGAAGAAAACACTACCTGTGGGAGCGAGCCTGCTCGCGAGGGCGTCGGGTCAGTCGACATCTTCGGTGACTGTACTAGCGCTTTCGCGAGCAGGCTCGCTCCCACAGGGATTAATGTGTTCCAGCTCTCAATGCATCTCGGTAAACGCGATTTTCACGCCGAGAGCAATCAGCACAGCGCCCATGGTGCGGTCGAACCAGTGGCCCATGCGCGCGAACCCGGCGCGCACGCGTTGCTGGCTGAACAGCAGCGCCACCAGGCAAAACCAGAATGCCGTTGCCACCGCCAGGTAAACTCCATAACCGGCCTGCACGGCCAGTGGCGTGTGCGGGTTGATCACCACGGTGAACAGCGACAGGAAAAACAGTGTGGCTTTCGGGTTCAGGCCGTTGGTGACGAAGCCCGAGGTAAACGCGCCACGCGCCGTGCGGACGCCGGCCTCCTGGTGCAGATCATCGGCAACGGCTTTGGCCGGTTGCGCGCGCAAGGCCTTGAAGCCGATGTACAGCAGATACGCAGCCGCCGCCCACTTCAACGCGTTGAACAGCACGATCGACTGCGACACGATCAGGCCGATGCCCAACAGCGAATAGCCGACATGCAGGAAAATCGCCGTGCCCACCCCCAGCGCCGTCCAGGTGCCGGCGCGACGCCCGTGGGTCACGCTTTCGCGCACCACCACGGCAAAGTCCGGGCCGGGACTGGCGACGGCCAGCAAGTGGATCAGGGCAACGGTCAGGAATTCGGTCCAGTACATGGGGGCTCCTTTGGGGCAGCTTGGTCAAACATAAATGCGCGGCGAACTCGAACCTGTGGCGAGGGGATTTATCCCCGTTCGGCTGCGCAGCAGTCGTAAATTCAGTGCATGCGGTGTAACTGTTTCAACGCGATTGCCAGTTTCAGGCGCGCTTCGCGCGCCAACGGGGATAAATCCCCTCGCCACAGAGTTATTCACATTGCGATGCATCGCATCAGACTTTCGTGCTCTGAGTAACCAATTGTTTCATCTGGTAGGCTCGGCAGAGTACGCCCTCCGCTCACAGCACAAAAGGTACAGTTGATGACGAACTCGCGCCGCGCGGTATTTCTTGATCACCCTTCGCTGGACCTCGGCGATCTGGACCTCGGTCCGTTGCGCGAATGCTTCAGCGATCTGCAACTGTTCGCGCAAACCCTGCCCGAGCACGTCAGCGAACGGCTGCACGGCGCCAGCGTGGCAATCACCAATAAAGTCGTGATCGACGCCGCCGCCATGGCTGCCAACCCGCAGTTGCAACTGATCCTGATCAGCGCCACCGGCACCAACAACGTCGACCTCAGCGCCGCCCGCGCCCACGGCATCACTGTGTGCAATTGTCAGGGTTACGGTACGCCGTCCGTTGCGCAACACACGATCATGCTGCTGCTCAACCTCGCCACGCGTCTGGCCGATTATCAAAAAGCCGTCGCTGAAGGCCGCTGGCAGCAGGCCAAACAGTTCTGCCTGCTCGACTACCCAATCGTTGAACTGCAAGGCAAAACCCTGGGCCTGCTCGGGCACGGCGAACTCGGTGGTGCCGTGGCGCGGCTGGCCGAAGCGTTCGGCATGCGCGTGTTGCTCGGGCAGATTCCCGGACGCCCCGCTCGCGCAGACCGCTTGCCGCTGGATCAACTGCTGCCGCAGATCGACGCCCTCACCCTGCACTGCCCGCTCAACGAACACACCCGCCACTTCATTGGTGCCCGCGAGCTGGCCGCGATGAAACCCGGCGCGTTCGTGGTCAACACCGCCCGGGGTGGCTTGATCGATGAGCAGGCGCTGGCCGATGCTTTGCGCAGCGGCCACCTCGGCGGTGCAGCGACGGACGTGCTCAGCGTTGAACCGCCGAGCCACGGCAATCCGCTGCTCGCCGCCGACATTCCGCGCCTGATCGTCACTCCGCATAACGCCTGGGGCAGTCGCGAGGCGCGGCAACGCATCGTCGGGCAACTGAGCGAAAACGCCCGGGCGTTCTTCAGCGGTGAGGCGCTGCGGGTCGTCAGTTGATAAACTGCGGCACTTTTTTTTCGAGGAGCAGTTATGGATCCGCGCAGTGAAGTACTGCTTCGTCAGGCCGAGTTATTCCAGGGTTCGTTGTTACTGGCCGGGCTGCCCGCCGACGATCTGCTTGGGCGTCTGCCCAACGCGTTTGGCTGGTGCTGGCACGCGGGCGATCAAGCCGCGCTGGAAGCCCGCTTCGAAGGGCGCAGCCAGTTCGGCGTGAACGTGCCGGAGCGTGAGTTCGACAGCGCCGTGGTGTTCCTGCCCAAGTCTAAAGACCTGACCGATTACATCCTCAACGCCGTGGCGTCGCGTCTGGCCGGGCGTGAAGTGTTCTTGGTCGGGGAGAAGCGCAGCGGCATCGAAGGCGCCTCCAAGCAACTCAACCCGTTCGGCAAGCCGCGCAAACTCGACAGCGCGCGCCATTGCCAGCTCTGGCAAGTGACCGTAGCCAACGCGCCGCAAGCCAAGTCGCTGGAAAGCCTGGCGCAGACCTACGAACTGCCGCTGGCTGAAGGCCCGTTGAAAGTCATCAGCCTGCCGGGCGTGTTCAGCCATGGTCGGCTCGATCGCGGCAGCGCGCTGTTGCTCGATCATCTGGACAAACTGCCGAGCGGCCATTTGCTCGACTTCGGTTGTGGCGCCGGCGTGCTGGGCGCGGCGGTCAAACGCCGCTACCCGCACAATCAGGTGACGCTGCTGGACGTGGATGCGTTTGCCGCCGCGAGCAGCCGTCTGACCTTGGCCGCCAATGGTCTGGACGCAGAGGTGCTGACCGGCGACGGTATCGACGCCGCGCCGATGGGTTTGAGCGCGATTCTGAGCAACCCGCCATTCCATGTCGGCGTGCATACCGATTATTTCGCCACGGAGAACTTGCTGCGAAAAGCGGCCAAACATCTGAAAAACGGTGGCGAACTTCGACTTGTGGCCAATAGCTTCCTGAAGTATCAGCCGTTGATCGAAGAGCATCTGGGCGTTTGTGCGATCAAGGCAGAAGGCAACGGCTTTCGAATTTATCGGGCCAAGCGCGGTTGAAAATTTGTTCTTGCCCAATCGGATTTGCCTAGGCAGAATCCGCTCCGTCCTAGGGGAGTAGTCTCCCACGAGCGCCAAGCTCGTCCGGCATACGTCAACATACTTGATCCTCAGATCATGGCGTATGCGACCCCAGCGTCCGCAACAGACGGATCGCAGGGTTTGACAAGACCTATGACACGCACACCTTACCCGGGGCGGGAAGGCTGTACGTGTCATAGCCGTGTCGACCCGCCCCTTAGGAAATCCCTGATGCTGGACTCGTTACTCGTTCCCACCGCTATCGTTGCCTTGGCCGAAATCGGCGACAAGACGCAACTGCTCGCGCTGATTCTCGCCGCTCGCTTTCGCAAACCCTGGCCGATCATTGCCGGGATTGTCGCCGCGACCCTGGCCAACCACGCAGCAGCCGGTGCGGTAGGAGCCTGGTTCGGCAGTTTCTTTTCCGACGCCGTGCTGCACTGGATTCTCGCCGCGAGCTTCGCCGCCACTGCGCTGTGGACACTGGTCCCGGACAAACTGGATGACGACGAAGCCAGCACCGCGCGCAAGTTCGGGCCGTTCCTGACCACGCTGATTGCCTTCTTCCTAGCTGAAATCGGTGACAAGACCCAGATCGCCACGGTGATGCTCGCCGCGCAATACCCGGAACTGTGGCTGGTGATTATCGGCACGACCGTGGGCATGCTGATTGCCAACGTGCCGGTGGTACTGGCGGGTAATTTTGCCGCGGACAAGTTGCCGCTGACCCTGATCCGTCGCCTGGCGGCTTCGGCGTTCCTGATTCTGGCAATCGTTGCGGTTTATAAAGCGATGCAGAGCAGCGGCTGGGTTTAACCTTGTCGACTGAAAACCTGTGGCGAGGGGATTTATCCCCGATGGGCTGCGCAGCAGCCCCAAACCTGTAAATGCGGTCTATCTGAGACATCAGGTTTCGGGGCGCTTCGCACCCCATCGGGGATAAATCCCCTCGCCACAATGGATCTTCCAGGCCCCTGTATCCGATCCGTTACAGAAACTGCG
Source organism: Pseudomonas sp. SWRI81 (assembly GCF_014268545.1). Taxonomy (NCBI): domain Bacteria; kingdom Pseudomonadati; phylum Pseudomonadota; class Gammaproteobacteria; order Pseudomonadales; family Pseudomonadaceae; genus Pseudomonas; species Pseudomonas sp. SWRI81. Next base: position 11,211 of record NZ_JABWQS010000010.1, on the reverse strand, counting down.
ACGACTCAGGATTTCGGGGCTTTTTCGTACAACGGCATCACCTTCGGAATCGCCGCCTGCAGCGAGGCAATCCGGCTGGTGGAGGCCGGGTGAGTGCTCATGAATTCCGGAGGTGAACCCTCGGAAGCCTTGCTCATCTTGTTCCACAACGTAATCGCCGCGTTCGGGTTGTAGCCGGCGCGAGCGGCCAGTTCCAGACCGATCAGGTCGGCTTCGTTTTCGTTGGCGCGGCTGTTGGGCAGCGTCATGCCGTAGTTGGCCACAGTGTCGGCCAGCGCCAGGCTGTCCTGACCCAGACCGAACAATGCGCCGGCACCCTGCTTGGCCATCTCGATGCCGTAGGCCTTGGACATCGCTTCACGCCCGTGCTCGCGCAACGCGTGGGCGATTTCATGGCCCATGATGGCGGCGATTTCATCGTCGGTGAGTTTCAGGCTGTCGATCAGCCCGGTGTAGAAAATGATCTTGCCGCCGGGACCACAGTTGGCGTTGAGCTCATCGCTCTTGATCAGATTGACTTCCCATTGCCATTGCGCCGCATCCGGACGGAAGTTCGGCGCCTGGGCGATCAGACGATTGGCGATGGCCTGCACCCGCTTGGCTTCCGGGCTGCTCTTGTCCAGCACGCCTTTGCTCGACGCCTCGCCGATGGTCTTCTGATAGGACTGCGCGTACATCTGGTCGACCTCTTGCGAGGACAGCATGCTGAACATGTATTGCTTGCGCTCCACCCCGACGGCGCCGCCGCTGGTGGTGTTGACCGACTGACACCCGGCCAGCAGCAGCGCTGCGCTCAGTGCACTTACAACCAATGTCTTGTTCATTCAAAAGCTCCCTGAAAACCTGTCGCGTATCCTAGGCGGGTAATGGTATCGGCGCCAGAGACAACAGACGTGTTGCAGCGACTTTCAGACGTTTCCCGCCATGCCGGCCGGAAAAGCTGCATAACCCCGACACAACCACTGCGTCGCGTACCGATCCATTTGCGACGTCCGGCCACTCATTCCGACCAACGCCGCTCATGGCCCTGCCGGCACCGCCGATAAATCCCTCGCAGATTGTCCTCTTGCGTGCGGAGTTCCCATGAAGTTCAAGTCGATCCAGTTTTCCGTCGCCGCCCTGGCCGGCGCCATCGTCCTCAGCGTGGTCGCGGCGCTGGTGCTGTATGCGCTGTTTTCCGGCGCACGCACGCAAGAGATGGTGCAACAGCGCACCCAGGCGCAGTTCGAGCAAGTCATCGAGCAGCGCCTGACCTCGCTGGCGCAGACCCAGGTCAGCCAGATCCAGCGCGAACTCGAAGCACCGTTGCTGATTGCCGGTGGCCTGGTGCGGGTCAATGCCCTGCTCGGCACGGCGGGTGCCGATGGCCAACCGCGCCTGAGCATCAGCCGTGAGCAACTGATCAGCCTGATCAAGGAAAACGTCGAAAAGAACCCGAAGATTCTCGGTACCTACATTGGCTGGGAAAAAAACGCACTGGACCACAATGACGCGGCCTACATCGGCAGCGCCGTGGTCGGCATCGATCCCGCCAACGGGCGCTTCCTGCCATGGTGGTTCCGCAACACCGACGGCACCCTAGGCGTGGACAAACTGGCCGATGTCGACGATCAGAAAACCCTGTCCACCGGCGTGCGCGCCAGCGAGTACTATCTGTGCTCGAAAGAAACGAAAAAACCCTGTGTGATCGATCCGGCGCCCTACAAGGTCGGCGACAAGATCGTCATGCTCGCCTCCTTTATCGAACCGATCATGGTCAACGGCGCCTTCCAGGGCATCGTCGGCGCTGACCTGTCGGTGAACTTCATTCAGGACATGCTCCTCGCCGCCAACCAGAAACTCTACAGCGGCGCGGGTGAAATGGCGCTGATCGGCGGCAATGGCCGCATCGTCGCCTACACCAGGGACTCGAACAAATTTGGCGAAAAAGTCAGCGACATCCTCGACGCCGAACAGACCGCCAACATGGCCAGTCTCAAGCGTGGCGAAGTCACCTACTCGGTGAACACCGACAAGGGCCGCATCGAGCTGTACCTGCCGTTCGGCATCGGCCAGACCGATGCACGCTGGACGCTGATGCTGCAACTGCCGCTCAACGCGGTCATGGCTGATCTGCAAAACCTGCAGGCCGAACTCGATGCCCAACGCAAGTCCGACACTTTTGGCATGGCCATGGTCGGCTTGGTCATCGCAGCTGTCGGTCTGCTGGTGATCTGGCTGGTGGGCCACGGCATCGCGCGGCCCCTCAAGCAGATGGTCGCCATGCTCGACGATATCGCTCAGGGCGAAGGCGATCTGACCCGTCGCTTGAGCAGCGATCGCAGTGATGAACTGGGCTCGATTGCCAAAGGCTTCAATACCTTTCTTGCCAAGTTGCAGGCGATGATCACGCAAGTGGTGACCTCGGTGCAGAGCGTCAGTGATTCCTCGGAACACACGGCCGACATCGCGATTCGCACCAACATCGGCGTGCAAAAACAACTGGCCGAGATCGATCAAGTGGCGACAGCGGTCCAGGAAATGACCGCCACCGCCCAGGACGTGGCGCGCAATGCCACACAAGCGGCGCAAGCGGCCAGCCATGCCGATCAGGCCGCCAGCCAGGGCATGCAGATCGTCCGCGACACCTCGAACTCGATTGGCGTGCTCGCCGTGGAAATCGGCAAGGCGGTCGATGTGGTGCAGACCCTGGCCAAGGACAGCGAAAACATCAACGCGATCCTCACGGCGATTCGCGGGATCGCTGAACAGACCAACCTGCTGGCACTGAACGCCGCGATCGAAGCGGCGCGGGCCGGTGAACAGGGGCGTGGTTTTGCCGTGGTTGCGGATGAAGTGCGCAATCTGGCGCAGAAGACCCAAAAAGCCACTGAAGAAATCCAGGCGATGATTCAGCAGTTGCAACAAGGCACCCGCGATGTAGTGCGGGTCATGGAGGACAGCCAGAACCGCACCGACGAAAGCGTGCAACACGCGGCGAAAGCGGCCGAGGCGCTGGAGACAATCACCCAGGCCGTGTCGGTGATCAACGACATGAACACGCAAATTGCCAGTGCGGCCGAGGAACAAAGCGCGGTGGCCGATGACATCAACCGCAATGTAATCAATATCGGCCAGGTCGCGAACGAAGTGGCCGGCGGCGCGGATGAGTCGAGTTCGGCGAGCGCGAGTCTGACCAAGCTGGCCGAGCAGCAGCGGCGGTTGATCAATCAGTTCAAGGTCTAAAGACGCCGGAAGGTTCTTCGAACCTTATCGCGAGCAGGCTCACTCCTACATTTGAAATGCGTTCCCATGTAGGAGTGAGCCTGCTCGCGAAAGGGCCGGCACAGACAACTCAACCCGGGGTCAAACACTCCGGCCCATTGAGCTTCGGATCATTCACCAGATTCGCCAGCACCCGCTCACGCAGCGCCGCCGGCTCACTGGCAAGCAATCCCTGCAAGACATGCAGCGGCGTCTCGGGATCAAGCCATGCCGCCTGCCCGGCCTCATCGAGAATCAAAGGCCGGCGCTGACTGGCCGCCGGCTGGGTGATCACCGCCGTGCTCAGCCAGACCTGTTCCTGCACCGGATACGCCTCCCAGATCGCCGCGAAAAACAGCGACGAGCCCTCTCCCGGCGTCAGCCAGTATGGCCGCTTGCGCTGGGTGCCGCGCCATTCGTAGAAACCGTTGGCCGGCAGCAAGCAGCGCCGCAGCCGCAGCGCCTCACGAAACATCGGCTGCTCGGCCACGGTTTCGGCCCGGGCATGGGCGGGGGTTTTCGACAGGTCGGTCAGCCACGGCGGCGTCAGGCCCCAGCGCGCACGGGCCAATGTGCGCTCGCCGTCTTCAGCGGCGCGCAGCATCAACACCGAATCATTAGGGGAAATGTTCCACTGCGCCTGCTGATCGGCGGGAAAACCTGGCAGGGCCGCGAAGTCGCGATTCCAGCGAAACAGGGCATAACGTCCACACATGGGGCAACACGACTCTTGATCAAACGAACGTCAGCCTAACAGACCAGCGTCCCGGGGAAGCTCTCCGGTTCGTCGCCGGGCAGCGGCAGCGCGGCATTGTACGCGGTGATCAGCTCGCGGGCGTATTCGGCCTGATCGTTATCGACGGACAGGCCGAGCAGGCCAAAAATCGGCAGTTCGCCCGTGCCGCCTAGCAGATTCTGCCCGACCAGATGCGCCTCGATGCCTTCGCTGGCGAGCATGCCCTTGAGCATTTCGCCTTCCATCAGGCTGGCCGGTTCGTAGATTCGCTGCATGAGCGCCCCTCACTCGTTTTCGCTGAAGACTTCCAGATGCCATTCTTCATCATGCACCTGCAAAACAAACGTGATCGGTCGGCAGCACACCTGACAGTCCTCGATATACGTCTGATCCCCGCCGGACAGATCCAGCGTGGTCTCGACCTCTTCACCACAATACGGACATTCATACACTGCATTTTCCAGCATCGCGGTCTCCCAGGTGACTTGTGCGTATAATCGCCGGTCTATTTGCAGGGCTATTTTTGTCTGGCTACTTTTTCAGACCGTGCCCTGCGGGTTTTCGATCAAACCCCTAACTTACCCTAGCCGTTTCCAACAAGAGAGCATGATGGGCGAATTCGATGCCATCCGACCTTACGACGACAGCGAAGTACCTGCGGTACTGGCAAGGCTGCTCGGCGACAAGGCGTTTCTAGATATCCTCACCCACTTCCGCTTCCCGCGTTTTGCCGGTGCCTTCGGCTGGATGCTCAAACCTCTTATAGCCCATCGGCTGCGTCGTGAGTTTGCCGACGTGACGTCCGTGGCTACCTTACAGGACAAAGTCGAGTTCTACGTCGACCACACCATCGAGCGCGCCACCGACGGTGTGACCTACACCGGGGTCGAGCAATTCAAGTCCGGCAGCGCTTATCTGTTCATCGCCAACCACCGCGACATCGTCATGGACCCGGCCTTCGTCAATTACGCTGTGTACCACGCCGGCCTGCCGACGCCACGCATCGCTATCGGCGACAACCTGCTGCAAAAGCCGTTTGTCAGCGACCTGATGCGTTTGAACAAGAGCTTTATCGTCCACCGTTCGATCACTGGCCGCCGCGAGAAAATGGCCGCCTATCAACTGTTGTCGGCCTACATCAACCACTCGATCCGCAACGATTGCGCCTCGATCTGGATCGCTCAGGCCGAAGGCCGGGCGAAGGATGGCGATGACCGCACCGAGTCGGCGATCCTCAAGATGTTCCACATGAGCCGCAAGGACGAGCCGTTCGGTGAAGTGATTCGTTCGCTGAATCTCACGCCGGTGTCGATCAGCTATGAATATGACCCGTGCGACCAGGCCAAGGCCCGCGAGTTGTATATCCGCGCCACCACCGGCACCTACACCAAGGCGCCCGGTGAAGATGATGTGAGCATCGCCAAGGGCATCACCGGCTACAAGGGCCGGGTGCACGTGAACTTCGCTGCGCCGATCACCGAGCTGTTCGAAGACACCAAGCAATTGGCGATCGAGATGGACAAGCAGATTCTCGGCGGCTATCGGCTGTTCCCGGTGCATTACCTGGCGTATGCACAGTGGGCCGATGCCGATCCGCAATTGAATGTGCCGAAGGCGGCCGAAGTGTTCCCGGCGGACGAACTGGCCAAGGCGCAGGAAGAATGGCAGAACCGGCTGGACGCCTGCCCCGAGGAGCATCGTCCATACCTGGTGCTGCAATATGCGACGCCGGTGCGTAATCAGTACCGGGTCAAGGCCGGGTTGCCGTTGTAAGCAACAGCTGTGGCGAGGGGATTTATCCCCGCTGGACTGCGCAGCAGGCCCTGTTTTTCTCAGATAAGAAACTGGGGAGCGCTGCGCACTCCAACGGGGATAAATCCCCTCGCCACAGGATTTGCTTTTGCTTTCAGAAGCGCGTGCTGATCCAGGAGACGATCAGGGCCAGCCCCAGGCAGGCGAAACCGAAACGATAGAAAAACCGGTTCATGCGCAATGTCGCCCAATCCAGAATCGGCTCGACATTCGGCTGCGCCTGACGCTGTGCGGCAAGACTGGCCTGCGCGCGTTGCTCACGGCGACGGGTTGCGTGCAGCAGCCAACTGCCGGGGAACGCGAGCAGCAAGGCCAGCAGGTTGATCAGTTTGGCGGGATGGGCGGTAAACAGCGTCATCAAGTGCAACGACATCACAGACCTCAATCTAAATCGGTGTGGCAGGCGCCAGATCGACGACCGCGGCGCGAATTCTACCCAAACCTGGCCACCCTGCCCCGGCCTTTGCGATAAATAACCTGACAATCGACCGATGGCTGTCCTGTGTCACGGCATCGTCATGTGGATCCTTCACCCTGCGCGCCTCGAAACACACATGGAACGCGACATGCTGCACGCTGAAAACCAGGATCGCCTGTACCTCATCACCCCTTACGACGAACAGCAAAGTCTGGTCGGCAGCCTTGCCTTCAATGTGCAGGATCGCCATTGGCTGGTGTATTGCGCGCTGGGCGGGCATCAGCATGCGGATTTGCCGGAGACAGATTTGCTGACAGGGGTGAGCGTGCTGGAGTTCTATTCCCAAGCCGCCTGACACACCACCGTTCCCCTGTAGGAGTGAGCCTGCTCGCGATAGCGTATTGTCAGCCAGCATTGATGTTGCTGACAGAGCGCCATCGCGAGCAGGCTCACTCCTACAAGGGGCGGTGGTGAATCAAGAATCGGCAGGTACAAAAAAGCCCGGAACCATCACTGGCACCGGGCTTTTTCACAGCGGCCGATAACTTACTCGGCCAGCACCTGACCCACGGTCGGATCCTTGAACAGACGCGTCAGCGCATCGCTCAATACATCGCTGACCAGTTTGGTGTTGGTTTCCTGGTTCGGCGCCATGCCGAAGCGCTGGTCCAGCGAAGCGCCGTAACGGCCACTGTAACGACGGTTGGCGTTTTGCACGTCCGAGCGGAAGGTCGCGCCGATGGTCGCCTCGGTCACGTACATGCCTTCTTTCGGCGACTGATATTTCAGCTCGGCCAGGGTCACGGTCAACTGCGGCGCGTTCGGCGCGTTGTTGGTCGGGGTGAACCCCAGCAAACGCACAGCGGCTTCAGCCTGGGCCTGCAGCTTGGGCAGGATCTGCTCGCGCTGCACGGTGATGGCGCTGGTTTCCGGGTACAGACCGCCACGGGTGCCCAGGGTTGGCGAAGGACGGCCGTCGACGACACGCACGACCACAGGCTGGCCGCGACCGACCGGTGCCAGTTGCGTGGTCAGCTTCGGCTCCGGATTCAGTTGTTGCGGGCTGTGGGCGCAGCCGGCCAGGGTCAAACCGGCGACAGTGATCAAACCGAACAACAGGCGTTGCAACATGCTCTTCTCTCCAGAATCAGGCACAAACAGGCCGGCAGTATAGCGGTGGGCCACTGCAGCTCACCAGCGGGACGCGGTGAATACTGAAATGTCTGACACACCCCGGCGAAGGCGGTTCCTGTCATACATTCTTCACCATCCATACACCGCGACGTCATGGCTCGCCGGCAAGCTTTGAAACAGTCCTCCTTCAAGGAACTCTGCCATGCGTTATCTGATCTCGCTGTTCGCGCCACGCCCGCTGCACCGCAGCTTCGCCCTGCTCGATCGCAACGGTCACTGCCAGGCTTTCAAACAGTGCAGCCTGCAACCGATGGGTGACGGCTGGGTGGAAATCGAAGAAATTCGCCTGACCTGGTTGAACCAGCCGCTGCCCGCCAGCGCCCGGGTGGTAGCGCGACAAATGCGCGCACGGCCCCAGGTGCAGTTGAGCATCTGACCGGATACCTAATAAAAGTCATTAAACACGAGCAACTGCGCGCATTTCTTCGCTACAATCTCCCCCCGATTATAAGGACGTCTCCTGATCGGGCCCCGCAACAGCGTCAATGCGCTTGCATCGACATCAAAATCGCCCACAGAGAGCCGCCCACACAGATCGAGTGAAGTTGGCGCGCTTGCCTGTTCTTCCGGCAAAACCCCTGCTTTTCGCGAATCTGCAGAGCTGTCATACGCTCGGCCACCGCGTTGTTTTGCCCTTGCGGGCAGGTGCCAGGCCAAGGCAGCCCTTTTTTGAGGTTCACGTCTTCAAAAGAGCGTGAAAAAAACGGGTTTTCACAACTTCACAAGAGTGTGGCGAGCAAATGAATAGTTTTGCGTCTGAACATGCACCATTAGCGTCTGAAACAGCCCAACGACACAGGACCGGGTATACCTCGAACATCGGAGCCTGAAGCCTGTCCGCTACGGATTTGGTTGCACGAAAACGGATGTCTCGACCATAAGTCGAATTGCCAGCCCTGCGCGAAAATGCGTTCATTGAACGCTTGAAACCAGGCCGCACGCATCCGTCGAAGTTGCGAAAAATTGCGAATATTCGGACATGGCGAACCTGACCACGGATAGCCCGGGCCCACTGACCTGCCCTGGAACGCCTGGCAGCCATGCCGACAATTTGGTGCTGCAGATTTGGGAGACGCGTTAAATGGCGCATAACGAAGCAGTCGACGTAGTTCTGGTAGGGGCCGGCATCATGAGTGCCACCCTGGCCGTGCTGCTCAAAGAGCTCGACCCCGCGATCAAGCTGGAAGTCGTCGAGCTGATGGATTCCGGTGCCGCGGAGAGTTCCAACCCGTGGAACAACGCCGGTACCGGCCACGCCGGCCTGTGCGAGCTGAACTACACGCCGCAGGCGGCCGATGGCAGCGTCGACATCAAGAAAGCCGTGCACATCAACACCCAGTTCGAGGTGTCGAAGCAGTTCTGGTCTTACCTGACCAAAAAAGGCACGTTCGGCTCGTGCAAATCCTTCATCAGCCCGGTCCCGCACCTGAGTTTCGTGCAGGGTGACAGTGGTGTGTCGTTCCTCAAGCAACGCTTCAACGTGTTGAGCAAGCACCATGCGTTTGCCGACATGGAATACACCGAAGACAAAGGCAAGATGGCCGAGTGGATGCCGCTGATGATGCCGGGCCGTTCGCCGGACGAAGTCCTTGCCGCCACTCGCGTGATGAACGGCACCGACGTCAACTTCGGCGCCCTCACCAATCAGTTGCTCAAGCACCTGACCAGCGCGCCGGACACCCAGGTCAAATACTGCAAGCGCGTCACCGGCCTCAAGCGCAACGGCGCCGGCTGGACCGTCAGCATCAAGGACGTCAACAACGGCAACACCCGTGAAGTCGACGCCAAATTCGTCTTCCTCGGCGCCGGTGGCGCGGCGCTGCCATTGCTGCAGGCCTCGGGCATCGAAGAAAGCAAAGGCTTCGGCGGCTTCCCGATCAGTGGCCAGTGGCTGCGCTGCGACAACCCGGAAGTGGTCAAGCAGCATCAGGCCAAGGTCTACAGCCAGGCTGCCGTAGGTTCACCACCGATGTCGGTGCCGCACCTGGACACCCGCGTAGTCGATGGCAAGAAATCCCTGCTGTTCGGGCCATACGCCGGCTTCACCACCAAGTTCCTCAAGCACGGCTCCTTCATGGACCTGCCGCTGTCGGTGCGCGCCGGCAACATCGGGCCGATGCTGGCGGTGGCAAAAAACAACATGGACCTGACCAAGTACCTGGTCAGCGAAGTGATGCAATCGATGGAACAGCGTCTGGAATCCCTGCGCCGTTTCTACCCGCAGGCGAAAGCCGAAGACTGGCGCCTGGAAGTGGCGGGCCAACGGGTACAGATCATCAAGAAAGACCCGAAAAAGGGTGGCATCCTGCAGTTCGGCACCGAACTGGTTGCCGCGAAAGACGGCTCCCTCGCCGCACTGCTCGGCGCATCCCCAGGTGCCTCGGTGACGGTTTCGATCATGCTCGAACTGATCGAGAAGTGCTTCCCGGCCAAGGCGTCCGGCGAGTGGGCGGCCAAACTGGCGGAAATCTTCCCGGCCCGTGAAAAGGTGCTGGAAACCGATGCTGCGCTGTATCGCAAGATCAACACGCAGAACAACATTGCGCTGGAACTGGTTGAAGAAAGCAGCGAGACACCAAGCTTCGCTTGATCGCGCCGCATGAAAAACGCCCCGTACTCATTGAGTGCGGGGCGTTTTTTTATGCTCAGGTAACAACCAATACTGCTGGCTCACAACACAACCTTTGTGGCGAGGGGATTTATCCCCGCTCGGCTGCGCAGCAGTCGCAAATTAGTTGCGGTGTGCCTGACACACCCTGCATTCAGGTTTCAGGGCCGCTTCGCCGCCCAACGGGGCGGTGCGACGTTTCGCTAAATCCCCTCGCCACAGGTATCGCGGACACCTCAACTGCGGGCCTTGTCGATCAACTCGATGTACTCGGCGGCATTACGCTGATCTTTGATCTGGTCAACGAAAGTCTGGCCCTGCTCATCTTTGCCATCCAAGTCATAACCAGCGGCGACGAAGAAGCCCAGAAAACGCTCGAAATCATCGATGCGCAGACCACGGTAAGCCTTGATCAGTTTGTGCAGCGACGGCGAAGTGGCGTCGACCGGTTCAAAATCGAGGAACAGCTTGATCTGCTCATCGCCGATCTCGTCACCAATCACTTGTTTCTTATCTTTACGCATTGCCGACTCCAGCTCGCAGACATCATACGGGGCCGGCAGTTTACCCCTGCCCGGCCGCCCGGCTCAACGCGCTCGCACCGCGCCGGTGTGCAAATCGGCCCAGATATGGCCGTTGGCGTAACTGAGGAACTGCACATACACCGTGTCGTTGCGCAACAGATCAATCACCACGCGGTATTGGGCAAGCGGGTAAAACAGCGTCAGGGTTTTGCTTTTGTCGTCGTAAAGCGGCTTTTTCAGGCTCTTGCTTTCGCCATCGAAACTCACCAGCACCTGATTGATGGTCGCGCCTTTATTCAGCGACTTGCCCTTGAGGCGAATCAACAACGACGAAGTGACCGGGATCGGCTGCTGATTGGACTGGCGCTGCGCACCGACCACCACGGAATATTCGCTGACCTGCATCAGTTGCTGCTGCTCGGGTTCGGCGTCGCGCAGGGTCAGGTCGTCCGGCGGCAAGAATTGACTGTGCATCGGCGCGGCGGCCAGCGGCAGGCTGAGGGTCAGAAACAGGGCGGCGAGGCTGCGGGTCAAGAGGCGCATGACAGGCTCCGGGGGGCGGGGCCAAGCACTCTAGCATGGGTATCACACAAGGATCAGCACACACAAAACAACTGTGGGAGCGAGCCTGCTCGCGAAAGCGTCGTGTCAGTCAGCATGAATGTAACTGACACAT